>NZ_JBVVPY010000011.1:0-231513 GCF_055811335.1 Mesorhizobium sp. WSM4847
CCAATGTTTTCCCCGGTGTGGGAATTCCCACAGCCGAGCCTGGTTCGACTGTCATATCCTTGTTGCAACGTCAGGCCGCCGGCTCGTGTTCAAGCAGGCGAAGGGAAAGGGAACGGTCATGAAATTCTTGGCTCCCTTCACAAAACTTGCTGCGGCGTTTCGCAAATTCGCCGCGCGGCGCTACCGGCCGGAGCTTTATTATATGCGTGGCCCGGGGCCAGCCACCGCCCGCCGTGCGGGCACGCACGCCGAGCGAAAGGCTCTGTTATCGGCAACGGACCAGTTGAGCCGTTTACCCGATGGCGTCCTTGGCGACATCGGCATCTCTCGTGACGAAATCATGTGCGCTTTGCGAAGCCGCGCCACCCGCCCTGCGGAGGCCTTTGCCCACGCCCGCTCTCCCCGAAGAGAGAATGACGCCATTCCGGGCGAGAGTCCAGAAGCTGCGGTAGTGGGTCATTTTGAAATTGCGGAGCAGGGCGTAAGGGGTGACAGCCTGGCTCTGTGATTGTGGCCCCGTGCGTAAACCAGTGTGTGCCGGACTCGGCCGGCTTGAGTTCATTCCGCCAATGATGCCTACCTTGGTCGCCAAGCCGCCCCAAGGCGATGACTGGATGCATGAATCGGTAATTCCGCTGTGTAGAAGCCCTAAGGTGCCCCGCAATGAGTCAATAAGTCTGGCACCGTACTTGCCTGGTCAGGTATGGGGTGGGGTGGAGGCCCGTCGCTTCGCAAATGTAGCGGCGGGTCTTCTGCATACGGGTCGCGCCCCGCCTACGCGCTGCCGTCCGTCTCGCTTTCCTCGTCGATCGCCCGGACCGGCAGATAGGCGTTGGTTTCCAGCCATTCGCGCGGGCGACATTGTTGACGAACTAAATCAGATTACCGTGGCCGTGGGGCACGCGGCCATCGCCGCCACCGCCATCCACAACAAGAATCGCAGAGCGGCGGCGAGAACGTTTGTAGGCGCAACGCCGGACTACAGTTCCTCCGGGGTCTCCCAAGCGTGTGTCCGCAACCACTGCGGTGCGTCGGCCCATCGGCTTCTCGGCGATCGGCAGCGCCTGGTCACATGTTGCGGAAGCCGCTCATAGATCATGTTCAGCTATGCGAAGCTAAAAGCAATCGATCTAGTGGTCGTGGCGAAAACTGCACTCACCATTACCGAGGCTCTCGTATCAAGTTCAAGTAAGTCGGGTCAAAATCCGCCAACTCGTGAAGGCGATCGATATCGAGAACGGTCACCATTTTGCGATCCCATCTGATCAGCCCAGATGCGCGCAACTCCTGGATCATCCGGTTAACGTGTACGACTGATAAACCAACGATATCGGCAATGTCGGACTGCGTAACGGGTAGTTGGAAGCTTTGGCCACGGACAAGCCCCACAGTTTCCAGACGTGCGTAGAGCTCGCAGATCAAGTGAGCAAGGTGAGTATTGGACGGCCGGCGGCCAAGGCAGGTGACCCAGTTCCGCTCTATGGCGGCATCTATCACAGTAGAGAGCCACAGCAGACGACCGAGATGTGGCGACGCAGCGATTATGGCTTGGAGACTGGTATGGGGCACGAACGCAGCGATGCAATCCCCAAGCGACACGACGCTGTGGTCCATGACCTTTAGCAGCATCGAGTGCAGGTCAACGAAGTCGCCCGCTATATGAACTGCCGTAAGTTGGCGCTTGCCCTCGGAGACGTATTGCTGGCGGGCCGCAAAGCCGTTCAGGACAAGACAGCTTTCGGTTGGACGGGAGCTCTCCACCACAAGTTTCTCGCCAGCAGCAAACGTCCGGATTCGGAACGGCAGCTGCTCCAATAACCTCTTCTCTTCCTCGCTGATGTGGTCTCGGCGCTCGAGAGCCAGGATCAGCGCTGTGAAAGTGCCAGTCATAATATGCCGGGGGCACCGACGCCCCAGGGAGGTGGTTGGTCGCGTTGTGGCACAGCCTTCTCCTTCTGGTGCTTATGGTCGCTCATCGGGCGAGGAAACACCGATGATCAGACCAACCCCTTTTTAAGCGATTGCGGTTTGCTGGCCAATCCCCTTTGTCGGTCCGGGGCTCCGTTTCGTCCCACGCGCCGCGCCCATCAGGTCCGAATGTGCGGAACAGAGGTAACCCTCACGGACAGCTAAATGCTTGATGAGGGCGTGTCGTCTCGCTCGCGAAGACGACCGCCAATAAGATTCGAAGCTGTCGTCCCGACCCGCACGATGCCGGAAAATTAGCATTTGTTAGTCTGCACGTAAGTAATTCCAAAACCGCGACGCCAATGTGGAACCGACCTTCTTTCGACGGGTTAGCGTGGGCTTATCAGACCGACCAAGCTTATTCGAACTCGGAGATAAACATGCCAACAGAGCGGAGCGAGTTTGTGACCCTCATCCCTGCCTTGCGGGCCTTCGCCCGCACGCTCTCTAGGGATGCCTACGATGCCGACGACCTGGTCCAGGAGACGCTGATGAAAGGTATCGCAAACATCAACCACTTCCAGCCCGGGACCAATATGAAATCCTGGCTTTTCACCATAATGCGCAACACTTTCTATACGCGCATCAAAATGGCGAATCGCGAGGGACCCGGTCTGCTCGATTGCGCTTCGAGCCGGCCCGCGATCGCGGCGAGCCAGGAATGGTCGCTACGCAGCCAGGAGATGGCGCGGGCCATCGAAGCTTTGCCCGACGATCAGCGCCAGGTTGTTGTTTTGATAGGCGTTCTCGGGACCAGTTACGACGATGCGGCAAGCATATGCGGCTGCGCCATCGGAACGATCAAGAGCCGCTTGAGCCGCGCGCGCCACCGGCTCCTAGGAACGTTTGGCGAAAAGGGTTCGGGCGATGCCGTAACCACCTCGGCCATCTCCGCCGCCGCCCTCCAGTTCGACGAGGCGCGCGTTTAGGAGTGACCCTTTCGATGCAGTCACCAGCAAGCCGAGGCAAATCATTCGCAGCGCTGGTCCCCCAGTAACTCGCCGCAATAATTAAGGATAAAACTGATGAGCGACGCATTTCCCCACTCCCGCCAGGACGAAAACTTGGCTTACACGACCGCCAGTGATGACGCTCACACGATCTTGCTGAACAAAGTTAGCTGGGGCGCCATTTTCGCCGGGGTGGTCGTCGCTCTCGTGGTCCAAGTCCTGCTGACTTTGCTGGGTGCGGGTATCGGCATCGCCACGCTCGATCCCGGGACCGGTGACAATCCCGAAGCATCGACCTTCTCGATTGTAGCCGGTATCTGGTATGTCCTGTCCGGCATTGTTGCTGCGTTTGTTGGCGGCTACATCGCTGCTCGGATGTCCGGCAAGACGCTCCCGACCACGGGCGCCTTCCATGGTCTGACAACGTGGGCACTCACAACCTTGCTGGTCTTATATTTCCTCACCAGCACCGTTGGCATGATTGTTGGCGGAGCTTTCAATGGCATCGCACGTGCCGTCGGCGGCTTGAGCGAGACTGTTGCGCAGACTGCGGCCCCGATCGTCGCAGAGGCCAATCCTCTCGAAGCTATTGAAGCTCAGGTGCGCTCGACCGGAACAGATCCAGAAGCCCTTAACAATGCGGCCATTAACGCGATGCGCGCTCTCATCATGGGCAACGAGGCGGATGCGAACGCAGCGCGTCAAAACGCGGCACAAGCACTGGCGACGGCGCGCGGCATCCCTCTCGAACAAGCCACGCAGCAGGTGACGCAGATGGAACAACAATATCACCAAGCCGTCGAGCAGGCGAAGCAACAAGCGGCGGAAGCCGCAGATATCGCTGCTTCGGTCGTATCGTCCGGCGCACTCCTGGCATTCGCTTCCCTTGTGCTTGGCGCGATTGCGGGCTGGTTTGGTGGCCGTTCCGGGGTGGTTCACCCAGTCTTTGCAGACCGCCTCATACCCACGCGGCACGGTTTGACATGACTCTCACCGCCCCGGACAAAGTCCCTTTCGGCAGGCGAACTGCGGCAAGGGTTACGCCGACTTACCTCGACCAGCAATAGTGCTCCAGAACCTACGGTGCCGGCGCGCGTCGGGCCGGCCCGGGCCTTATCAGAACAGGGAGCATGTTGGCCTCCCATGGTTGGCCCCGGCCCAAAAACGGACGCTTTTCTGCTTTACGGCTGCTCCGTCCCAATTTAGCGATCGCTGATTATAGCGCCGGACACCGCCGGGCAATTCTTCGCCGTCATCGCCCCATTGTAGAAATCGGGATGGTGCGCCGACGGGGATCATGCCTTCCCAACGGGCCGAAAGGCTCAGCCCACGTTATCCGTGCTGTTCGGATCGATCTTCGTCAGTCGCTCTCTGGCATCGATCACGCGCCTTTGCTCGGCCCTTATTCGGCCGCACAACGCGAGATTCAGGGCGACGCCACCGTCCTCGTCCAGCAACTCATTCGCGCGCTTCAGAGAGTTCTCGGCTCGTTTTACACCCTGTCTGGCCTTGGCCACTTCGAGGCGATAAAATTCAAACATTTTTCCCGCGTCCTTTGCGGTTGCGGTCCCTTCGATAGTAGTTAACCGGCGTCGATCCCGTTTGTTCCGGCCGCGCCGGTGGGTATTTCCCGCTTATAAAAGAGTAGGGGCTTGCCGCGCGAGAACGTTGCGCACGTTCGACACCTGCCATTGGCCATTGCGCGCTGTGCGAACGCCGCGGTTGTTTAGAGCGATTGCCAGTCCACGTAGGCTAGTGATGCCGGACTGCTGGATGGAGGCGATGATCGGCAGCACGGTTTGGGCAAATCTGTCAGCCTCCCGGATCGAGATCTTCCGACCTCTCGCTGCAGCTTCCGCTGTGTTGGTCGGATTGCCGAGCTTCATTCCAGTGGTCTTGCGAGAGGCGAGGGCGGGCTTGGTCCGTTCCGAGATCAACCGCCGTTCTTTCTCTGCCAACGCGGCGTAAAGGTGCAGCATGAATGGATCGGCATCGGCGCCAAGTTCGGCGACGATAAACGGGACCCGCTGAACCATCAGGCCGGCAATGAAGGCAACATCGCGCGACAGGCGGTCAAGCTTCGCCACAACGACTGGGCATTTGACCTGCCGGGCAAGGGCGAGGGCAGCGGTCAGTTGCGGACGTCGATCAAGTGCATCCGCGCCCTTTCCGGTTTCGATCTCGGTGAACTCCTGGAGGATGATCATTCCCTCGGCCTCGGCAAAGCGGGCGACCGCGACGCGCTGGGCCTCGATGCCCAACCCAGAACGTCCTTGCCGCTGTGTCGAGACTCGATAGTAGGCGACCGCGCGCGGCATGTTGCTAATCCCCGGGGTGTTCAAACTGCAGCCGGCCCCATCTAGGCAAGTTCTTTCTGGTCTTAGCCGGGTAGGCTTTGTCGCCGCGCAACATATGGGTTTGCGACTGCGGCGGTGAAACTTCGCCGACCCCTCCAGCGTTACTGCGTCTCTGTTCAACACAAGAGGCATCATGATCAATCCGGGGACGAGCACGCTTCTTCTCATTCTGGCGGCTATCGTGCCGGTCGCGGCGGCGGCAATTGCCGGCAATCTCGCTACCATTCCCAACGTACCGACATGGTACGCCCACCTGATCAAACCCTCTTTCAACCCACCGAATTGGGTATTTGCCCCGGTGTGGACGACGCTGTACCTGATGATGGCCTATGCTTTCTATCGCGTGCTGAAAGCTAACGCCGACTGGATCAGCTTTGCGGTGGCGATCTTTCTAATTCAGATCACGCTCAACGCGGCCTGGTCGTGGGTGTTCTTTTCATTCCACAGCCCGCGAGGTGGCCTCGTGGTCATCACGCTTCTCTGGCTTGCGATCGTCCTGACCATCCTGGCGTTCTGGCAGATCGATCCGACGGCCTCGATGCTACTTTGGCCTTACCTGTTGTGGGTCAGCTTCGCGGCAGCATTGAACTGGGAAATCGATCGTCTCAACTGACGCTACTTTGGAATGTGCGACGACCACCTTACACTGAAGAGGGCTTGGAGTGGTTTCTTGAAGTTCAGGCCTTAGTGAGCAAGGTATCCTGATCGTCTTCGTCGTCATCGGCATCGGGTGCCTGGTAGGCGGCGCACATCAGCAACTCATGTGTGGCCTACCGGGGAATAACCTGCGCTCCGTTCAGGTCTGCTGACGCGCGGTCTTGAGCATGGTTAGCCGGTGTCCTATAGGCCACTCTGGGTCATTGGGATTTTACCATGAACGAAAAACTGACAACACTCTCAAAACGTCTCAAGGACGAGCAGCGCGATCTACTTCTCGCCGCCGCCGAGCAGAACACATTACCGAGCGCCAGCACGATTCAACGAGTGGCCATGCTTGAGCTCAATATCGCTGCCATTGAGAATACCCTCGCCGACGAAAAATGATCCGAGCTGGGAAATGAGCTGACCAGCCGTCCGACGAGCCGGGCGTGCCACCTACAGGAGCTTCATATCTTCGTAGGTGGTCACGAAGGTCACTGACGTGTCCAGTTTTCCCTCTAGCTCATGGATAGAGGTCTCCTTCCAGCGCGCCCTGGTCTTCAGCCAGAAAATTGCTGCAGTGACGGCCTCCCGACCTTCACCGGTCGCCTTGCGGTAGAGGCTTTCGGCGCCCGTGCGTTGGCCTTGATGGCGCCGCTCTCGAGCTCATGGGCGTAGGTCGCCTTGAGGTCCTGCTCGTCTGTGGCGAGCACGCAGGCGATGTCGGCCGTGCTAAGCCCGAAGCCGGCCAGCGCCTCCACCCTGGAGCTCAGTGGCCGGTTTTCCTGAGGAGCTTCGATATCGGGGCTCATTCGGCCCGGTCCGCGTCCCGGAGGGTGACGGGAAGGTTTGCTGGTGGTGAGCCGGCAGGAGTCTTAACCAAGCTTGCAGGATCCGGAGCGCGAAGGATGATGCGGCGGATCTCATGCACCTGTTCGATCGGCTTAACGAGCACAGTCGGCGCTCGACACTGCGGTGAGGACAAAACAGGAAAGCCACACGTTCGCCGGCGCTCAGCAAGTTCACGGTGTTGGGCCGACTGGGGAAGGCAGCTTTCCGTTCTCTTAGCCCGAAAGCGGACCGACAACTTGCGTCCCAAACGCGACGTCTGAATAGTGGTTCGGCGATGACCGCTCTTGGGCGGCGAAACGGTCATTCAGCTGCGGTCGCGAGGAAGTTTTTTAGATGCATTCGCCTAGTGAGAGTTCACCCAACCATCAGGCTGCTGGCGCACTGCAAATAGTTGAAATTGTTTGAATTGAAGACTGAGAACCAAAACTGCGGAGTTGAGAGCTTCGGAGAATGTTGAGCCAGAGCACGGCCATTCAGCCCGGGAGGCCGGCAGCGCGGTTGCCAGCTTAAAGTGAAAAGCCCCGCGGTTCTGCGCGGTTCGTGCGCCATCGAACCGAGGTAGAGAATGTTGGGGCAAGGTGCGTTGGCGGAGGGAGTGGGATTCGAACCCACGGTGGGCTTGCACCCACGCCGGTTTTCAAGACCGGTGCCTTAAACCGCTCGGCCATCCCTCCAAGTAATTGACTTTAAATCGTTTTCTGCCTCTCTGCGGTTTGCTCAAAGGGCTGTTTGCTACGCACTTTGCAACGCTTTGGCTTTTCGCCCGTCGCTTATAGCTGCCTGCAGCGCGGCGTCAACTTGCTCGGCGGCATCGGCCTGCATCCCCGGCATGACATGGGAATACAGATCCAAGGTAATCCCGATCGTCGAGTGGCCCAAGCGTTCGCTGGCGACCTTTGGATGAACCCCGGCCGATAGCATCTGCGTGGCGTGGGTGTGCCGAAGGTCATGAAAGCGGATGCGGGGCAGGGCTGTCTTGCCCAAGACGCGCACCCACTCATGCGTAAGCGACCTTGGCTGCAAAGGCGAGCCGTCGACCTGGGCGACTACGAAGCTGTCACCGTCCGGCCGCAGCCCCAACCGGAGCTGTTCCTCTGCTTGCCGAATGCGATGCGCTTTCAGTTCGGCAACGACGCTGGCCGACAGCGCCACGGTCCGCGCCCTGCCGGACTTCGGCTCCTTGTAGCGGACACCCTCTGTAGTCTGTTCGGCACTCTCCACGACGGGATACCTGCCGGCGGTTATCGCCTAGTTCGAGATGGTGCCAGCGCAACGCCAGGATCTCGCCGCGTCGCAATCCGCACGTCACAGCGAGCAGAACCGGGATAAACATGCGCGTCGGTCGGAGCGTTTCAAGCAAGATGGCGGTCTTACTTTCAGTCTTGGTCATGGTGGCGTTCCTTCGCGGGAATCAGGTGACGTTGAACATCACCAGCCTGCCATGACCGCCCCCTCTCAGCGAATTTGCAGAACTCTCAGCACACTACCGAACTATATGCCGCTACATGCATCATTTGCTAATTTCGTAAAATGCTCACGTTCCGTTCCTACGGAAACATCCGGTTGGCAGCGTGCCATCGGACAACGGAGAGAAACTTATGTGTCTATCAGGCAACTGCTCGACATGTCTCACGAGAGAGCGGCTCAACGAGACCGCGAGAGAGTGACTTACCGAGACTGGAAAGGGCGTCCGTTCAACCCCGCCGACCGCGCCGAATGCGAACGAGATCCCCTTACGTGGGATGCGTGGCGTGGACCTTCCAATCCCTGATAAACGCTAGCGACGCTCATCTATCTTCGCCTGAAGTCGAGCTACTGCGTCGAGAAGCGCGACCGTTGCCTCGCTGTCTAGCGCAATCTCCAAGCGGCCACCTGTTGTGCGAACAGAGAGAATGCCGAAAGGGCCCTTGTCGTCCGCGACCGTGCTTATGTGAAACTCGATGGGAACGAAAGGCTTTTCCTTTTTCATCGTTCACCTATCACTCCGTCACACAGCTTACGAACTCTATCGGTGCGACAGGAATTATCCTCGTGCATGGTAGCATGGCAGACGGGGAACTGTCAGCAGAGCAGGCAGGAAGGCCGTTCATTTTTTCGCGAAATGACTGCATCGCATATGGCGCAGGGGTTGCGGGCGGGCACTTGAGGCGCGGGCTATTTTGACCCGTCAAGCAGCCCTCCAGCGCCTGCGGAGATATCGATTATTCGCCGGGTTCCTGGGGCTTGTGCCACCACCATTTCAAGAAGCGAGCAATCGCGATCAGACCACCGAAAGCGAGTTCGAGCTTCTTCGCGTCGAACGCGAGCGGGGCAAGCCCGCATTCGCCCTGATGGCCGAGCCAGGCACCCGGAAATATGTCGGCAGTGCGTTCGTGAGCGTCAATCGCGAGATGCGCGAGCGGCTATGGAAACGGGTCCAGGAACATGCCGGGCCACCGCCAAAGGACATGCCAAAGCGGCCGGCAACGCAGTGGGTCAAGGCGGGAATTAAAGCCCGCGTGAAGCACCTCAGGGGCGAGGACGACCTTCGCCACGCTTCGCTGCAGGACTTCTGGGATGAAAGCTAGCTTTCCGCGTTCTATGCGCTGCCGCTTGTCTCGCTTTCCTCGTCAAGTGCTGGGGCACCGGCAAATAGGCTTTGGCAATCAGCCAAATTAAGCGGGCTAATGGTTTCCAGCAAAGGACGCGCGGCGTGGTATACCATCACTATCCGGGGAAACATTGGATACGCAGCCGCTCAGAGCCATCAAAATCAACACCAAAAATAGTCGCATCTTTCCCTTCGAATTGGGGGCACTTAGCACGGATGTCATGCTGGTGCCTGGCCGCCGACCGAAAGCGAGGCCCGTTCAGAAACTTATGGAGACCGACATTCCCCGGATGAACCCGGTTTCATGCATGGCCCCCCAAGCCCGGCTACCATCGGGCAAGGGCTGCACAAGCGCAAGCTGGGCCCCCGCAAGGGGCGTGCTTGACGATTTCAGCAGGGGCATCCAGCTGGCTAGAACGACAGATAAATGCTCACTCCCGAGCCAGGGTAGTAGCCAGGATAGAAGCCAGGGTAGTAGCCAGGGTAGTAGCTAGGGTAGTAGCCTGGGTAGTAGCCCGGATAGTATCCCGGATAGTACGGCCGATAGTAGCGCGGATAGTAGTTACGGTAGCCGTAGTAGCGGCGTGGATAACAAGAACCATAGTAGCCGCAATTTCGCCATGCGTACCGGTTGTTCCAGTGGCGGCCATTCCGCCTTGCGTACCGGTTGTTCCAGTGGCGGCCATTCCGCCAGTGACGATTACCGTGCCCCTTTTTCCATTTTTTGACGGGTTCGACCACGTTGGCCTGGGCTTGCTCGGGTTTCTGCATGAACATCGGCGCGGCGTTGACCGGCAAGGCGAAAGATACGGCCAAGATTGTGGCTGCTAGTGCTAATAAGAGCCTTTTCATCGCGGACTCCTCTGAATAGGAAGACGCAGTCGCTGGCTATCCAGTTTACGCCAAGGAGCCTGAACCGTCGATGAACGGCGGCGCGTCTACACGATGTCGGGTTTCAGCGGCGCCTCGTGTTTTTGGCCCGCTGCCTCAGGTGGCGGGCTTTTCATCGGGGGCGCTTGAGTTCTGTCGGAGGCGCTTATGCGAGATTCTCGCCAACTGCACTGCTATCAGAACGGACCGGCCTTATAGCGCGGCAATCTCTGCGGTTACCTTCAATTTCTAGGGTAATGCGACCGATACGCGCATATTCGTGAGGGAAGTTAGTTCAAAGCCCCTATAGAGGACAATGGCTTAGCGCAATTTAATTAGCCGGTTCCCGGTTAATGCCCTGCCGCTTATAAAACAGCAGGGAAACAGCGAGAAGCCCACGGCCCAGACCCTTTTGAACCTTTTGAGTGTTCGCCCTAGGGAGAGCCTCATAGGAAATTCCCGATTTAACGGGAACGATACGCGAGTGATGATAAGTGGTCCTCGATGGATAGTCCACCAGGACAAGGCTTGGCGAGCTGACCACACCGGCGCCATATCGGCCGAATGGCAAAAGGGCTGGACGTTCCAATCTCTGATCGACGCGAAGATGACGGTGACGGCGCACTGCCATCATGCGCCGTGTCACCACCGTGACACGCTCGATCTGGTAAAGCTGCGCGATCGGTTCGGCCCTGATGCGCCATCGCGAGGCAAATGACGGCCGCTAGAATGAAGGCCCAAGCACTTGGAACATACGGCGGCAGAAAACATTGTTGGCGCAATGGACAAGAACGATGGCGACAATCTTCCTGAATGATTTGCGATCCGCCATCGGAATAGAGCCATTGGCATGGACTGGCGAGGACCAAACGTGGCGAATTATCTGACACTGCATACGACTACATCGAAGGGTCGGATCAGGGTGGTCGTGGAAACACCGCGTGGCGCCGAAGCAAAGTTGACCTACAAGCCCAAGAAGAAGCTTTTCGAATATACGCGGCCGCTTCCAGCGGGCCTGGCCTACCCGTACGACTGGGGCTTTCTGCCTTCTACATTGGGCGACGATGGCGACGCCCTCGACGGCCTGGTCATCCATGAGGCCACCAGCGCTCCCGGTGTTGTCATCAAGTGCGATCTGCTGGCGGCCCTTTGTGTCATGCAAACGGAGAACGGCGAGACCGTGAGAAACGATCGCTTTGTATTTTGCCCGCACAAGCAAGACGCCCATAGCGAGTCTCTCCTTGGCGAGAATGTTCCGGATCGTCTGCGATCCGAGATCGAGCAGTTTTTCCTCGCGTCGGTGTCCGGCACCGACAAACAAATCGAATTCGAAGGCTGGCACGATTCCAGCCAAGCTCTCCGGAACATCCATCGGGCCATGAGAACTTTCGAGCGGAAACAGCGAGCCGCCGGTCTCTGAGCGCTCCCAATATGAGAAGAATGTAGCTTGAGAACACAAGGCTGCCTGGACGCCGGGGGCGGCACTTTCACAGGTCAACAACGGCGAAGTGCACCCGCAAACTGACCGCTGGTAGCGAAGTCCCGCATCATGCAAGTGCCGCCAAGCGATTTATGCCGTGAAGAATATGATGGCGAAATGATTAGGCGATGGGAAACCGCTGATGCGCGATGCGCCGTCTGTGGCGCTGTGGTTTCGCCGAAGTGCAGCAATGCCTTGATCCGTTGCCCGATGCCGTCCTCATCGACACGCACCACAATCAGCTCATGCGTCAGGCGCGCCGCCTTCCTTGGCGCAAGGCTGATGCTGTCACCAGCCTCACAATAGCGGAAATGGCTTACTTGCATGCGAAAAGGATTCACGCGATGTACGTCCTAGAGGACGAGGATAAATCTGGATCTTATTCTGACCAACGAACGATCAGCGTAGACAGGAAGCGGCAGGCTGTGGCCGATCAAATCCGAGTTCCAGCACCCGATCTCCTGGCCGTTCAATGGAAGCGAGAAGCCGCAAAGGACCGCTATCTGCCGATCGGTGCGGATGAAGTCGCCAAGCTCATCGCGGCGGACGAGGCGGTTCTTGCAGCGCATCCGATCACGAAGCAACCTCGTAGAAAACGTGGGCGGAGCGACCATCACTGAACCGGACAAAAACTGTCATAGCCCGCTGCCTCACGGTGGCGGGTTTTTCTTTGCGTGAACCTCCAATTAGGATTGACACCTAGCGGCGCATTTCTCCCTCGCCGTCATGACCGAACCATCGAACGCAACAAGATCGACTTCGTCTGCCTTGACCCGTTCGTGAAGACGCACGGCCTGACCGAAAACGACAACAACCAGATGGACCAAGTGATCGAGTTCCTCGCCAACTTCGCCATCGAGATGAATATCGCCGTTGACGTACCACACCACACAGCGAAGGGCGCCGCCAACCCCGGCAATGCCGACCGGGGACGCGGCGCCAGCGCCATCAAGGACGGCGCACGCCTTGTCTATACCCTGACGACAATGAGCGACGAGGAGGCCGAGAGATTCGGGGTACCACCTGCCGACCGGCGGCTCTACATCCGGATGGACAGCGGCAAGGTGAACATTACACCGCCCGCCGCCGCCGCGAAGTGGTTCAAGCTGGTCAGTGTAGTGCTGGGCAACGGCAACCACCTCTATCCCGACGGCGACAATGTGCAGACCATCGAGCAGTGGACCCCGCCCGAAACGTGGGAAGGGCTAACCGACGATCTGGTGAACCGAATCCTCACCGATATCGACGCCGGGATGGCGGACGGCGAACGCTACTCCGACGCCGGCGCTGCCAAGGCCCGCGCCGCTTGGAAAGTGGTCCAGAAGCGCGCTCCGAAGAAGACGGAACAACAATGCCGCGAGATCATCGCCACTTGGGTCAAGAACGGCCTGATTCTCAGGGAAACGTATTATAGCCTGGTCACTCGAAAGGACCGAGAAGGGCTCCACGTCGATGATATGAAACGACCGGGAAAGGTCACCTGAAGAGCCCTCTGGACCTGCGCCATTGGCTAGTTGTAATGGCGCACCGTTGGCGCAAAACGGGGTGCGCCATTGATGAAGGTGCCCTAAGAAAATTCAATGGCGCATTGAGTTGCGCCAATTGTATTTCCCGATGGCGCACCAATGGCACAATAGCGCAGACAGGAAGAGTCCCTGTGGCGAAGAGCCAATCCCGCGCTATCCTGCCGCCATGCCGGTCCTCAAGAACAACCGCCGCGAAAATTTCTGTCATGGTGTGGCCAAGGGCCTGAGCGCGACGCAGGCCTATCGCGAGGCGGGTTATCGCGGACAGGGACATGTCGGCGAGGCCGGCGCTTCGTCCTTGGTCGTCAACATGCGGTGCCCGCGCCGATTGTCGCCGAACCGCTAGACCACGTAGGTGATGGCTGGCGGTCTAGGCGCGCCGAGGGCTAACACTCTATTTGGCGGCGCGAAGTTGGAAACTGGTCACGCCGGCTGCAACGTTCAGGCCAGTCTGCACCTGGACACTGAGTGGCTGCAACGTATAGGTCCTGTTGGATCCTCCAACCAGAAGATTGGCACCGGCACCCACGACGACCGTCGCTTCTGCCCCGACGCCGTTGTAGTTGCCGGCCAGCACGCCGGGCGCATAGACGTTACCAGTTGGCGCAAGCACCCGCCACCGCAGCACTGCCTTCGGTGTCGGGCCGACATCCAGACCCAACTTCGTGATGACACCTATGTATGTTTCGCGTGCGACCTTCGGGTTGGCCGACGTGAAGGTGCATGTCAGAGCTTTTTTCGAGCCGATGATGTAGCGAGTGCCAGCTGCGACAACGCAGTCGAGCACACCGAACGTCGTGTTGGCCTCTTGAGCCGCGCTGGGCACAATGGACGCGGCGATCGCGACAAGAGTGATGGCTGCGAGACATTTACGCATTGTGGTTGCTCCTTGTGAGGTGGTCAAGACTTCACTGGAGGCGTGTGCGCTACCTTCAGCATACTACACAAAAGAAGATTACCCGGCACTTTGTTCCGGAACCTGTTGGCCTCTGGCAATTGGGGCAGGTGGCGTCTCGCCCGAGGGCATCACCGCATGGATCTCGGCCAATGGCGCCGGCCAGCTGATTGAGTTTACTTTCTGTGGCGTCAGGAAGGTGACTGCGGTATCCTGACACCACCATGCCCAACGCCAAACTGAACCTAGGGCAGGAGCGTTTCTGCCTTGGCCTCGCCGAGGGCCTCCCCCAATCTCGAGCCTATATCGAGGCTGGCTACCGGGCGCGCGGCAATGCTGCTGAGGTGGAGGCCTCGAAGATGGTCAGGTTGCCTAAGGTGGCCGCCCGCATTGCCGAGCTTCAGGCTGAGGCTGCAAGGCGGTCGGAGATCACGGAGGCGCGCCGGCACACCGCCGCCACCCCCGGCAGCCCCCTCCCGGCTATCATCGGTGGCGGGGGTGGGGGGTGGAAAATGGGGCCCCTATCAGGCGCGCCCGACCGACACCCTCTTCACAGTTCGGGACCGCCCTCATGGCCCGCCGCTCTCGTCCCAAAACCCAACTCTGAACGACCGAGTTCGACCCGTTGCGGAAGTTCGCTCGCCCTCGGTCGAATTCACGACCCATGACCCCGAACCGACCTCCGTCCGAACGACGCCGCACACGTTTAGGGCCCGGATATTTCCTCTAAGGACAATATCATTGCACCTCTTTCCGTGAGAGTATTTTCCGACCGGACGTACGGGGACGGGTATGGTGCCCACATCCACAGAACAATTCAGCCTGCACACGGGAGGAATATTTATGCGAAAATTCATGACACTCATCGCGGCAACGTCAGTAGCACTTTCGTCTGCGATGGCAGCCTACGCACAAGATCAAAACCCCCTTCCCAAGGCCAGCGATGTGCTTGTCCGATACGGGGATGACGTCGAGGGCTGGACCGTCTATGCCAATCAAACCCGCGGAGATTGCTTGATCGTGCGCCAAGATGGGCCAAGTGCGGTGCAAATGGGCGTTACCGCAAATCAGGAGGTCGGGTATCTTGGCGTGTTCACCAAGGAGGACATCGGCCTTCAGAACGGGAAGACGTCAGATATCTTCGTCTCTATCGACGGGCAACTCTTTAAGGGTGTGGCCACTAGCACGAGCGGCGAACTCAAGGGCGGATATTCTGGCGGCTACATCTTGACAGACGATCCGAAATTCAAGCACGCCGTGGCTAAGAGATATAAAATGACCGTGTTTCCGGAAACCAAGGGGGCCTTTGTCGTCGATCTGAAGGGGACTTTCAAGGCAATGGCAATAGGCCGCAAGTGCCTCAAGCAATGAGACCGCGCGCTCGGCAATATTCCACCCATCTCGGCCATTGGCCACAGCCATCTGATTGAGTTTGCCCCTAGAGCGGCAGCGTGTGAGACCGGCGCCGGCGGGGGCGAGCGGATGCCGACGGCACCTGCCCCCTCCGGGTTCATCGGCAGGCCGGGGCGGGGGTGGCTTGTGGGCCCCCATTACGCCGCACGCCGTCCGTACCACACTCCATCAGCAGAATAGAAGCGGCCATAACTACCTCCGAAACTCACCCCGTATCGAGCGCAGCTGTGGGTTGCGACGTGCCCTTCGTTGTCACCTAAAAATTGATGACTTGTCCGAACGTTTCGTCAAGGCGCGAGCTGTGACTTAGGGGTTTGCAGCAGCATGCGGATCGATCATGAGCCTTCTGATCTCGATTGTGTTTTCTATTCTGGCATCAATAGGGCTCGCCTTTGCGAAGGCGACTTCGATCTATGGGCTCATTCGGGACCGACGTTATTCGTGGGTCAATTTCATTGCAATTTCGACGCTATGGCTCGGAGTAACGATACCGAGTGCATACTCGATGTGCGGACAATGGGGATGCAGCTGGGGTCTGCGTTTTGGATGGATTTCAGATATATTGCCTCCCATATTCGCGAAGGATATTTCGTCTGGTGAGACGCTGTTGACGGTGGGCGATGGTCACCTATTTGGGGCTATGCATCTATTTCTTCGGGCATGTCATCGGCTGGTTGTTCTATGCGCTCGTTAACATTGGGAAGGTGTTCGCTAAACGCGCTCCGTAGCCCTCTAGCGTTCAAACCGACGATGTCCCCAACTGATGTGGAGCGCATCACGCCGAGCCTTGCTACCAGTTCGAGCTGCCGCCCGCTTAACTTACGCGGCGCGTCGTTGAGCGAAATGGAGACCCGAACGGGCTCGACGAGGCTCGACGGCGGTCACGATGCTGTGGTGGTGATCGCAGTACACGCGGTCAGGCGAAGTTGGCCCAGCACAAAAGCGGTGACCGCCGGGTACTGACCGGTCTTCGCTCACCGGAAAGCGGCACTGATAGAGGCCTAGCTGAATGAGGGGGACGTCTCTCGAAGTTAGTCTGATATTATCAGGCATGATAGTTTCCTAGTTCATAGCCATTGCCGGCTGACGGCCGCAGTGCGACCGCGCCGGAGCGAGCTTCTCTCGTTTTGGAGGGCTATGGATAACCATATGGTGTTGGTCGCAGCGTCAATGAAGCCCGAGGCCCTGCTTACTGAAGCCAATAGTTTGCGACTTAAGGCCACACCTGCGCGGGTAGGAACACACATGCAAAGCGCCATCGTAGGCGCCCGCGGGCCTCGCCCCGCCGGGTTTTGTCGGTGGCGGGGGTAGGGGTGGCTTGTTGGGGCCCTTATGAGGTGCGCCCGACCGACACGCTTGCCGATTGTGTTTGCAGCTTCGCGGCGTTTGGCGACCATGTTGCGCATTGCGACCGCCGAACCCGGCTGACGCGAGGTTTGGAGTTCCAATGCGTCGCTTCAACCAGCGGCGTCAGAGTCCGTGTTCCGGTACGGTGAACAGGCTCACAGGGTCAGGGATGCCGCGGATGGGGAAGTCGCCCAGTTCCTCGACGGGCTCTTCGATCAATTCAGCAACCCTGTCGGACAGGAGCAAGCGCCGCCCGGTCGTTTTCGATAGCGGTTCGATCCGCGCCGCCAGATTGACAGTGCGCCCAATGGCGGTGAAGTCGAGCCGATCCCTGGATCCGATATTGCCGAAGAATACGGGACCGCGATGCAGCGCAATTCCCATGCTGAGCGGCCGCCAGGACAGGTCGCGCGACGGCTCGCCGGACTGAGCCTCGTTCAGGCTGTCCACCGCAACCAAACCGTTCCGAGCGGCGGCGAGTGCCGCAGCGGCGGCGGCCGGCGCCGACTGCGTGCCGAAAATGGGGAAGGCCGCCAGCATGCCGTCACCGACAAATTTCAGGACCTCACCGCCTTGTTCATGCACCGCATCCACGAGACCTTCGAAAAAGGCGTTCAGCAGCCGGATCATCTCGGCGCTAGCGATGCGATCCGAGAGGCCGGTGAAGTTGCGCATGTCGGATACCCAGATGACCGCCTCGATGGTCTCGCCAAATCCGCGCCTTATGTCACCGGCGAGGACCCGCTTGCCAATGCGTCGGCCGAGATACGCATCGAGCACGTGCTCCGCGATCTTGCCACGCGAGACGATCTCGACATTGAGCGCCAGAGCCGGGCGCAACGCCTCGACGGCTTCGATGGTGGCGCGGGAAAAGCCCCCTGCTTGCCGTGTGGCAAGCGTCATCAGCGTAAACTGGCGGTCGTCCCGCTTCAGCGCGAAGCCCCAATAGTCCGTGTATCCGGCCTCCGCGAGGGTCTGCATGATCGGGTATGTCGACTGCGCCACTGAATCCTGGGGGTTCACCCGAATTGACCGGCCCTCCTCGATGATCGGCCTGAGGGGGCTGGTCAGATAGTCGGTTGTTTCGCGGACATGCGCGTTGACTTCCACCTCATCACAGACACCGAGATCTCCGCGCCAGTGCGCCGTGATGCCCACAAGCTGCGGATGCAGCGTCGACATGTTGAGCGTTGCCCGCTCGATCGGCTGGCCTGCCGCGACCAGTCGGGCGATGACGCCGTCCAGCAGCCCTGCCGGTCCGGCGGATGCTGCCGTCCCCGACATCAGCCAGTCGAGCGCCGTGCCATCATCTGTCGTGACTAGCGAAATGGGTCGGCGCCGGACCAACTGGAGATCAGGCGGATATTCCAACCCCACCGGACCAGTCGACAGCGATGCTTCAGCGAGTTCGGATCGTTGAGCCGGCATCATTCCTCGCGGCGTCATTCAAACGACAGATAGGCTTCCGAGGGGCAATCGCCAAGCTCCTATCATACGGCCTTTGAGCCCATCACTGTCTACAAAACGATCTTGCCGACTTCTGCTTCTCCCTACGTTCCTTTCGTAGACTTCCGTGATCGGGAGCATGAGGTAGCAACATGTCCAAGCTGAAAATCGCGGTCATCATTGGTTTCACGCGCGATTCCCGTTTCGGGCCGGCGCCCGCACAGCGGATCTTCGAACTGGCCCGGAAGCGCGAAGAACACGATGTGGAACTTCTCGACCTGAAGGCGGGTTAGCGGAAAGGTGACTGCAAAGCGCTGCGCCGCAGGTGGATCTGGTCACTCCGCCGAAGCAGGCGCCAGCAATGTCTGGCGCGACCTGCTCGCGCAGATGAGCCAAGGGCAACTTTTCGCTCTCTACGGTCGTTCAGTTGCGAGCGTCGCATGACGCGATCTGACCCGAAGCAGACTCTCCCAAACGGACCCGTACATGACAGCGTTGCGCTTAATGTCGGTCATTGAGATGATCTTTGCTGTTGCCCGATAGCAGACGCTGCCGGCGATCACCCTAGACATCGTAATTGCGCCATTTCGTGACCTTTGCGGACGCCGTCAGAAAGGTCGGGTTCCTGACACATTCTGCCTTCGGACCGCGCAATGACGCCCTGAACCCGTAAGCGTGGCCCCGGCTCGCAGCCCGAGCTAGTGCCGGGTCGGCCGGGGCAGGATTTGACGGAGCACCGTTTGGCACTGCAACCGGTCTCGCTGCATGCCTACTGGGACGGTCTGGTCGGTGACAAAGCAATGCCGCAGAAGGCAGTCGAAGCCGCGCGACGCTGCCGATTGCGCAATCCTCTTCACATTGCTGCATGCGGCGCGGTGCGGGTGCGCGTCCCGCGATAATGCCAGCAAATTGGTGGGCCAGCGTCGCAATCCAGACAACCTGCGCCTGCGCCATGCCTGGGGTCGCGTGTTTGCGAAGCTACATGGCGTCGCGTCTCCCCTTCGGTCCGCGCGGCGGCCTGCTCGAGATCGGCGGTACCGGATCCGCGTTCGCGATCCCTGCAATGCTGCACCAAAACCTGTGTGCTGCACGATTTAGCACAAAGGTTTCCCGCATTGAGCGTTTTCAGAGACTTAGCTTAGTGCTCGACGTGCAGCATTCGACGTTCGGGCTCCTTGGCCGCGCATATGGTCTTACCATGGGGCTTTCCCTATAGTCATGCGCAGTGGAACAGGACCAACATCTGGAACGCAAGCTGGTCGCCATCCTCGCCGCCGATGTGGTGGGGTACAGCCGGCTGATGGGGCTGGACGAGACAGGCACGCTCACCCGGCTCAAGGCGCTTCGCCGCGAATACATAGAGCCGTCGATCGAAGGATATCATGGCCGCGTCGTCAAGCTCATGGGCGACGGCGCGTTGGTCGAGTTCGCCAGTGTGGTCGATGCAGTAGCCTGTGCCGTCGAAATCCAGCGCGTCGCCGCGCAGCAGAACTTCAACGTGCCGGAGAACGCCCGGATCGTGTTCCGCATCGGAATCAACCTGGGTGACGTGATCATCGACAAGGATGATTTTTACGGCGACGGCGTCAATATCGCGGCCCGCCTGGAAGGACTGAGCGATCCCGGCGGTGTCGTCATATCCGGAACAGCCTATGATCAAGCCCGCAACAAGCTCGGCCTGACCTTCAAGTCGCTGGGCGAACAGCGCCTGAAAAACATTGCCGAGCCGGTGCGCGCCTATCGCGTGCTGTTGGAGCAAGCCCCTAGTGCCAGGAAGTTGCGCTCTCGGCGGCCGTTGATCGGCGCTGCAGCGCTTTTCCTGGTGCTGGCGGCGGGCCTCGCGGTGGTTCTCTGGCCGCGGGCGGTCGCGCTTCTGCAGGACCAAAGCTCGACGATCTCCGCAGAGGGCAAGCCCTCCATTGCTGTGTTACCCTTTGCCAATCTCGGCCAGAAGGCGGACCAGGACTATTTCGCCGAAGGGCTCACAGACGATCTCATCACCGATCTCTCGAAGATCTCCGGGCTCCTCGTCATTGCCCGCAACTCCTCGTTCTCCTTTGGGGATCGATCCCTCGACATCAACGAGATCGCGAAGCAGTTGAATGTCCATTACGTGGTCGAGGGCAGCGTTCGCCGGGACGGAAATTCGGTCCGCATCAACGTTCAGCTCATCGACGCCAAAACCGGAAGCAACATCTGGGCCGAGCGCTTCGACCGCGACTACTCCAAGATTTTCGTGCTGCAGGACGAAGTGATCGGGCGCATCGTCGAGGCTCTGTCGGTGCGCCTGACGGAAGGTGAGAAGGCGCAGATTGCTCGCCTGCCGACGCGAAATCTGGAGGCGTACGACTTCTACACCCGCGCCGAGCAGAAAGCGTACGTGGTCGACTTCACGTCTCTCGGTGAGGCTCTGTCCCTGTATCAAAAGGCCATCAAGCTCGATCCGGCGTTCGCGGACGCCTATTCGGGATATGCCCGAGCCACCGTGGACGTGCTCGGCTTCGATTTCCAGCGCCTGATGCTGAGTGCCGTCGCACGGCAGCGCGCCTATCAAGCGGCAGGGCGAGCGCTGGAGCTCAATCCCCAGTCCTCGCGAGCCTATGCCGTGCTGGGCATCCTGCAGATGCTTGACGGCGAGATCGACGAGGCGCTCGCGTCCGTCCGCAAAGCCGTCGCGCTCGACCCGAACGGCGCGGAGGCAGAGCTCAACCTGGCGATCGTGCTGACGTATGCCGGGCAGAACCCGGAGGCACTGGCGGCTATGGAACGGGTGCTGCAGCTCGATCCCAAGCCACGGGCGCAGATCTACGACTATTACGGCTTCGTGCTCTATATGAACCATCAATACGAAAAGGCCCTGCAGGCGCTGAGCCAGGTCCAGCCGGAAGAGCGCAGCGACCTCGGCCTGGAGGCGCTCGCCATGGCAAATGCGCGCCTGGGCCGAATGGCCGAGGCGCGCGATGCGATTGCAGCAATCCTGAAGAAGATTCCCGCGCAGAGTCTCGCCGGCTTTCGCGTCGTATACGCCCACCACCGGCGGCAGCAGGATCTCGATCATCGGCTGGATGCTCTTCGCTTAGCCGGGTTTCCGGAGCGCGCCTTCGATTTTCGTGCGCAGGAGGAGGACCGCCTGGACGCCGAGGCCGTGCGAGCCTTGACGGGCGATCGAACCTGGACCGGACGTCAAAACAATGGCGCACCGTTCGTCATGGAGCTGAGCGCAAACGGAGATTTCGCCCTGAGCTCGCAGGGCAGCATCATCACCGGTACGTCCACGCTGGAGGGCGACCTCTTCTGCACGCAATCCGTAGCGACGTTGCTCGGCCGCAAGTTCTGCGGCCCGCTCTATCGCAATCCCCAGGGGAACCGCGAAACGCAGGACGAGTATGTCTGGCCGGACTCCGTCACGGTATGGTATTTCTCGGTGTCTCAGTGATACGTTCGGTTCGACTCGAGCGACCGCGACATCGCGCCTGAGCCGAGTCAGTTGCCGGCCGCTCTCGCCTCGAATTCCTTCGCTTCGACCGCAGGCCATTCGGCGTCGGCCTTCGCAAGGACAGCGGCGGGGTCGGCATCGAAGTCTTCCTCCAGGCCCTCCTTCCCAGAGAAAAGGAAGAGCTTGCCGTTCACAATGCGCCAGGCTTCCGGGTCAATGTTCGCGGATGCCCCCTTGAATGCCGCATTCAGCGTGCAGAAGCCGCCAAACTGAGGGGCATAGCGCACCGGCTCGGAAGCGAAGGCATCGCGATGTTCGACGCTGGCGAAATACCACGTCGCCCCGAGCCACTTCTTCGAGATCTCGGGCGAACCCATGGTCGCACGACCGTCGGTGAAATACGCCACCGGATCGTAGCCCAGTATGGCGACGTTGCCGAAGTATCCAGTGTTCACTCCATCGACGGCGTAGGATGCGCCAGTGCCAAGGAGCAGGAGGGACGCGGCTGCCACTCCTGCGCAAAGCAAACTGTCAAACGCTCTGGAACGGTTTTGTGTCATGTTTCTCTCCAGTAACTTCGTGAGGTCAGTTTCCCGCGGCCATGCAATCCTTGAGCGCCGCCCCCAATTTTTCCTTGGGTTGGCATTTCGCCCCGCGCTGCTTGAGCAGAACCATCACCTGCGCACTCTGAAAGAACGTCGCCCGGCTGAGAGGTGTAAACCCGTACTCCTGGATTGCCTCGACCTGTGCACCACGCGCGATCAACAGGTCGGCGACGGCCACCTGGTTCTCTTCGGCCGCTACGTGCAGCGGGGTGATCTTGTGCGTGCTCAACGAATCAACCGCGGCCCCGTGGTCGAGCAGCAGTTCCGCTATCTTCAGGCTTCCTGAATACGCCGCCGCATGAAGCGCGGAGAAGCCGCGGTCGTTGCGGGCGTCGACGTCGGCCTTGGCCTCGATCAGCACCGTCGCTACCTCCACCTTGCCGGCAAGCGCGGCGTCGATCAGTGCAGTCTCGCGGCTTTCGTCGCGACTGTTCACATCCTCGCCTTGTGCAAGGAGCTCGCCGACTTTGGCGGCATCGCCCTCGCGCGCAGCGTCGTGAAGCGGCCCGGCAGTCACCGCACCGGCGGCTAACCAGGAAATGAAAGTAACGACGAGAGCCCGACTGAAAATCCGAAGCCGGCCGGTTCGGAAACGCCTGACCCGCATCGGGAAGGCCCTCGGCAGCAACAATCGCCTCGAGATCGTCATCGTCTAACCCTCCGGGCGCCGTTCGCCCGCGGATGGACGTGTATGAGACTACTCTAATACATTCGGCGCAGCGGAGCCATAGGGTGCGCGAGTCGAACTCGCGCGGACGGCGTGCCCAACAAGGCGACGCGAGAGCGTCAGCCGGTCCCTCTCGACGTGATCATCAATCGCATTCGCTGTCACGAGCGCAGTTCCTACCTGGCGCTCAAGGCGAACAATGACGTCGAGGCCGAGCGGCACCTCAAAGAGGCGGACCGCAGCCAGGGCCGCGGTGCCATACGTGATCCGAAGCTGTCCGCGATCGAGATGAACGGCGAGCTTGGGCGCGGGCGTGGTCAACGTCGTCGGGGTAGGCAGTAACGAGGATCGTCGGAATCGCGTAACCCGCCTCGATGAGGTGAAATGTCCGCCTTCCACTCCAATGCGGACCTCCAACGCGGTTCCGTGGAACGGCAGCATCGGGTCACATCCAGACCACCCTTTGAAGTGCAGCGCACGTCCGCTTCCGCACTTCGACTGCCGAAAGCTGTCTGTCCGCTGCCGGCCCCGTTCCCGGTCGTTCCAAGATGCACTTCCGAATGGCTTACTTCTGTCGCAACGTGCTCGTTCTGGCCGTTGAGCCGAACGGCAACTTCCCATCCATTTCGGCCGTTGGCGGCGACCAGCTGATAGAGTTTGACCCTAGAACGCCAGCGTGCGAGATCGCAGCCGCCGGGACGGCCGGCCGCCGGCGCTGAATGTGGGCCCAACCACCCCGCGCGTTCTGGTTCGAATGGCCTACTGACCACATTGTCAGCAGACGCGTCCGACCATCTCCATGACCTGCCACGGTGGTGCTATGGTACTCCGGCATCATCGGCAGCGAGGAGGACATAATCCATGAACGCGATCACCCGCCGTTCCCTTCTCGCGCTGACCGGCGCTGCGGCTGTCATCGACCCGGCGTCTGCTGACGTAAGGGTCTCGCCGGAGCTGCAGGCACTGATCGCGGCGCATGAGGCGGCCTATGCCGCTTTCCACCGCGTTGTTAATCGAGCAGCGAGCAGCAGGGATGACCGCGCGAGAGCTGACCGGCGGGCGCCGAAACTATGCCGAGATTGATGGCGGATCTGAGCTGATTGCGCTCGCAAAGAAGCTGCACCGTTATCCGGTCAATGGCCGGCAGCGGACTCTGGCTGATGTAGCGAAGGCGTTGGCGGACGCGGAGTATCTGTCGAGTGCTGGAACGCAGTACACACCGACTGCAGTATCGAGAATGCTGGCAGCCACGGGAAGTAAGCGTGCCAAGCCACTCAAGGGCGAGGCAAAATCGCCCCTTGAACCAGTTGCTGCCGAGATCAAGGACGATGTGACCGTGACTGCGGATCCCGTTATGCGGACACCGCTTGGTTGGCGCTGGTAGCCATGCGACAATTTCTTGATTTTTGGGGGCGGAAATGGCTCTGCAGCTTTGGATAAACGATTGCGGCCACTATTTCGTCGACACCACGCTTGGCGGCATCCAGGTTGGCTAAACTTGGTGCACGCCCTATGGCGACTGGGCGGTTGAGGTTAACGACGAGGAGCTTTCCGCTCCCGACCTCGAGGCAGCAAAGCGGCTGTTTGTCGACCTATATGATCGATCCAAGATAATGGTGAGCCCATTCGCTATCTCGGCGGAAGGAGACGGCTTGGAAGCGGATTTCAAAATTATCGACCTGCGCCGATGAGAACGCACAGGCAATCTGACATCGTAGGCGCCCCCCGGGCCCCGCCCCGCCGGGTTTGTCGGTGGCGGGGGCAGGGGTGGCCTGTGGGGCCCTTATCAGGTGCGCCCGGCCCTCGTTCAGGTTCAGGACCCTCCGCCTCTCTCGCCCCCAAAACCCAAATCGCTCCGAAAGACGGAGTTCAACCCCAACGGCGCTGCGAATCGCAGCAATGCGCGGCTGATCCGGTCATTCAAATGATCGCGTCCCATCCCCAACAGCGGACATCGTTGGTGACGGAGGCAGCAGCGGCGTGCGCCTTTCTCGGACAATCGCGAAGGCCGCTGCGAGATCGAAGGGCGTGGACCGCATAGAGGTTGGCGCGCGACCTTATTTGCTGCACGCTGGGCCGAACCATTAGCGACGATGCGCAACCTCGTTGACGTGGATCAATGCGGCTGCCGATGCAAATGTGCATCATTACTAAACCAGATTGGACAGGATCGACGAGCAGGCCGGGAGACGGAACTTGGGTAAGAAAAAAATCTATCGAGCTCTTTTGGACGGCGCGACAGATGGGCTGACAGGTTCGCAACTGTCCGACCACGTCTTACAGCTGTTCCCGAACGCAACCAGCAAGAAGATTGTGGGTGCTGCTGCTTTGGCACTCAGCGACATCCATTTGAAGGACAGAAACGTCTTGAGAGTTATATGCGCGCTCGCAATTCAGCACCGAACACGTCCCTTGATCAAAAACAATGGAGGCAAACCTCCAGCGGCGATTAGCAGAAGAAGAGCAACGCCAGCGCCCGGGCATTCCTCGCCCACCAAAGACTAGCGCTCTGCGATCAGCTTCAAAGGCGGCCGCCCGCATAAATCCGCGCTTCGATAGTACAGGAGTTGTCATGTACGAGTTTTCCGCCAAGCCGAGATGCGTTCCGCCCCAGAGAAGTTAAAGGTCAACCATGGCCAACCTGCCCACCCCTGCGAATTCTTGGCCTATGCGGCGGAAGCCGATTATTGCGCCCCGTTGTCCGTTAGACCTGATGCGCCAGGGATCCAAACAAGCAGCAACGCAGGATGTAGAAGCCGTGTCACACCTGCTGGGTTTCGAGGCGAATTTGATCTGTGACGGACGCAGCCCGCCGCGGCCAGTAAACTACCTTCTGGCTGGTATCCGGCGCCCCGAGGGCGTTGTGATCGACCCGATGAAACGCTCCTTGGTGGTAGTGGACGCGCGCGCCGGCCATGGATCAGAGATCGCCGGCTTCCAACCCGACAGCCCGATCAGCGTGATTCTGGAGGAGGATCTCGTAGGCTTCTTGCCCGATCCGGTTCCGGGTCAGACGATGGAGGATGTCACGGTTGCGGAGGCAGCCTTTTGTGAGCACGTCATCGCCCTGAATGCCGTCGGCGAGGGCAAGCCTGGCGTGATCGATAACTGCCAGGCCGGCTCGGAGTGCGGCTCTCTGCTGGCCGAGCAAGAACGGATCGAACCGCCTTTGGCGCCGCAGAATGCCGGAAAGATTGCTCTCGCATCGGATCAGATTGTCGAGCAGGCGGCGCGCGACATCCTTCGAGACTGTCTCGATCAGATCGCGACAAATTTCTTCGTAGTCCGCAAGCTGGACGATATCGAGGGGCCGCATCAACTGAGGGTCGGCCTCAGGCGGCTACGAACCGCCTTCTTGGTCTACAAGTCTGCGCTGGATAGTACCGAAATGGCGCGGCTTAGTGGCGAAGCCAAATGGCTCGGGCAAGAGGTTGGGCGCTTGCGAGATCTGGATGTCGTGGCGCATGTTATCGTTATGCGGGAGGCTACGCTCCATCCGGACGAGCCGGGCCTGTCGGCTCTCGCGGAGGTACTCGCAAAGCAGGCCGCCGAACGGCGAGATCAGATACGTACATTGCTGATAGGGACCCGTGCGCAAGCGTTCCTCAGCGACCTGGCACAGTTCGTCGAGATGCGTGGCTGGCTCGTCCCGGCCGATCTTGCCCAGACCGGACGGCTGGCGGTTCCGGTTGTCGATTTGGCGCCTCGCCTGCTCAACAAACGGTGGAAGAAGGTCTCCAAGGCGGCTCGGGGTCTTGAAACATTGACTGCCGACCAACGGCACACCCTTCGAAAGGAGCTGAAGACGCTGCGATACGCCGTCGAATTTTTCGCCCTCCTATTCCCTGCAAAACGCGTCGACCCATTCTTGAAGGCGCTCAAAACACTGACAACCGTCTTCGGTGACTTGAACGACTCGGCGACGGTACGCGCGATGCTTGCTGACACGGAGCCGGCCGGCCTGGGCGGTTGGACAACCCAGCGGGCTGTTGGCTGGGTGATCGGCGCCAGTCAGGCGCGCGCCGCATTTGCCTGGAGCAGGGCGCAAGCCTTATGGCGATGCCTCGATGGAATCCGACCATTCTGGAAATGATGGCACGGAGAACTGCACAGTCGTTTTTTGCTGTGCCAGCGGAGCGCGATAATTCCTCCTTCACGCCGGGCCGACGCCTAGATCCCAGCCTCGAAGAACGTGCATCCGGACACGTGCGCAGTTTCGTAAGGTAATCGGATGGGCGCAACATCACATCTCGACCAGGATCCGGAGCTAGGACCACATCCGAACTCCGATTCAGCGGCAGGCTGGCAACGCTGGGTGCCGGGGATCGAGACCGCGCGACAGTACAGGCTTTTCTGGCTGCCGCATGATTTGGTGGGCGGTCTCGTTTTGTCAGCTATGTTGGTCCCTGTCGGCATAGCTTATGCGGTGGCATCCGGTGTGCCCGGCATTTACGGCCTCTATGCCACAATCGTTCCGCTACTCGCGTACGCCTTGTTCGGTCCTAGCAGGATCCTTGTGCTGGGACCGGATTCTGCTCTGGCGACGCTGATCCTCGGAACCTTGCTGCCGCTGTCGGGAGGGGATCCGGCGCGTGCCGTGGCCCTGGCCGGGATGATGGCGGTGGTCGCCGGGTTGATATTGATTTTGTCCGGTGTCCTGCGGCTCGGGTTCGTCACCGAACTCCTCTCCAAGCCGATCCGGTACGGTTATATGAACGGCATTGCGCTGACGGTGATCGTGAGCCAGCTTCCCAAGCTATTCCAAGTCTCTATCGAGAGCACCGGGCCGTTGTACGACTTGCTGGGGATCGCGAAGTCGGTACTCACCGGCAAGGCGAACTGGACTGCGTTCGCCATCGGTGCCGGCACGTTGGGGCTGATACTACTGTCGAAGCGCTGGTCCCGAGTCCCCGGCGTTCTCGTGGCGGTCATCGTGGCGACGGTCGTGGTGGGCTTGCTCGGGCTCGGCGGGACCGCAGGGGTCGAGGTGCTCGGCCCATTGCCGGAGGGCTTGCCGTCTTTCACACTGCCGAGGATCCAGGCGAGCGACCTCGTTCCCGTCGTCACCGCTGGATTCGCCGTCGCACTCGTGTCCTTTGCCGACACCAGTGTCCTGTCGCGCTCCTACGCTGCACGGCTGCGGCAAAGCGTAGACCCCAACCAGGAAATGATCGGGCTCGGGGCAGCCAATCTCGCTGCGGGGTTCTTCCAGGGCTTCCCGATCAGCAGCAGTTCCTCGCGTACGCCCGTGGCAGAGTCCGCAGGTGCCAGGATACAGCTAACCGGCGTCATCGGAGCGGGAGGCGTGGCGCTGCTCCTGGTCCTTGCACCGGATCTTCTGCGAAACCTGCCCAGCAGCGGGCTGGCGGCAGTGGTGATCGCAGCCGCTATCGGCTTTTCGAGGTGGCCGACCTCAGGCGTAGCTACCGCATCCAGCGCTGGGAGTTCTGGCTGTCCATGCTGTGCTTCGTGGGGGTCGCCGTCTTTGGCGCCATCCCGGGCATCGGGATCGCGATGTCGTCGCGGTGATCGAGTTTCTCTGGGACGGGTGGCGTCCCTATTTCGCGGTCCTCGGTCGCGTTGACGTCCTGCGTGGCTACCATGACCTGAGGCGCTAACCTTGGTGGCCAAGCCGCCTCATCCTGTCAGAATTGTTCTGGAAGATGATCTTTACGGGGTTCGTTTCCGGACAGACTCCTGCCGACCAGCGAGCGTCCGTGATGACAGCGGCCTTCACTCGCTCATCGATCCGGTTGTTGATCCACCAATAGGCTCCGCCAGCGCAACCGACCGCAACTATCACACCGAGGAGCATGAAAACCTGACGAGGAAACGTGAAGAGCAGGAACAGTCCAATTCCTATTCCGATCACCCAAAACATTGTTAGTCCCCCCACCGCCCGGACCTGCCGATAGTCGCAGGAAATCCTTGGGAGCGCGAGCCCAGAACAGCCAGTGAACGAGTTGCTACGCTTTTTGCAACGCAACGCTACGGTATCGGACAGGACGACGCGGCACGAACGGCGCTGCTGGGTCTTCAAATGCTTGATAGACAAAGCATTGCGGGTACGCGGCGGGATGGGCAGGGATGGCTGGTAGCGAATTTCAAGACCGGTGCCTTAAACCGCTCGGCCATCCTCCATCGTGATTTTTCAACCACCTGGATGCTCGTCCTGATCTCAACGCGTACCCTGTGGGCACGCCTCGGAGATCGTTCGCGCTTCATTGCTCTAGTGCGCCCAACGAAGTCCTGTCAACCGGCTGTTGCCGGTTGCTGCCAAGCGCAGGGCACGGGTGCTTGGCGGCGGGCTTGAGCAGGACGAGCAGCGCTGCGCCGAAGCTCGAAACGCCGTGATTTCTCACAGCGATCGCCGGGACGGCTTGTGCCACAATCTCGCCCGGTTCCGACCATAATCGGTTAATACGGTGATAAACAATTCCTGTGCACAAGGGATTGGGGAATCAAGGCGGCGCTGGCATTGTCGGGTAGGTTTTGGCCCGGCCGACGGTCAAGTCGCGGCGCCTTTGTTGAGAGGGGACAATCGAAAAATGCCAAGCACGACGCGCCCGCGTCTTCGTCGCGCTTCCGCTTTCGCGTTGTGTGCCTTGTCGGCTGCCTTGCTGGCGGCTTGCGCGGCGCCGCCACAGCCGAAGACAATGGTCAACAAGAAGCCTCGCTCCAAGGAATATTTTTCGGAATCCGAATATGGCGTAAAAGCCAGCCCGCGCGTTACCTTCAAGATGTCGGGCCTGCAGCGTGGCGGCGGACGCGATCAGCTCGGCAAGCCCTATCAAGTGCGCGGCAAGTGGTATTATCCGAAGGAAGACAAGCGCTACGCCAAGAAGGGTCTTGCCTCCTGGTATGGCGAAGCCTTCCACGGCAGGCTGACCGCCAACGGCGAAGTCTACGACATGACACATCTGACCGGCGCGCATCCGACAATGCCGCTGCCGAGCTATGTGCGCGTCACCAATCTGAAGACCGGCAGCTCGGTCGTCGTGCGCGTCAACGATCGCGGTCCTTACCATGACGGGCGCATCATCGATGTGTCGAAGCGGGCCGCCGAAATGCTCGACTACGCCAATATCGGCACGGCCAAGGTGAAGGTCGAATATGTCGGACGGGCGCCGCTTCACGGCAATGACGAACAGTATCTGATGGCCTCCTATAATCCAGGCAACAGAGTGCCGGATCCGTCGGACGGCCTGCCCACCGGCGTCATGATCGCCATGAATGGACCATCGCCGAGCACGGCGTTGGCCGCCGCCGCTGCCTTTCCCGGCCAGTTGACGAATTCCGCATCGGCACAGCCTGTCGTGGCAGCGCAGACGTCGGCCGCTGGCAGTGTGACGCTGCCCGATTTCGGGCCGATCGTACCGGAACGGCCGCAGATCAATCTGCCGCCGCAATCGCCGTTCAGGGTAGCGACGCTGTCTTACGCCAACGAACGCGTGCAGCGCGCCTCCACTGTCTTTGCCGCGCTGGATGGCGCCGGGCCCGCCGAAATCCTGCAATCGTGGAAGCGGCAAGTTCCTACGGCCGCTTTGCCCACGGACTATATCGCGGCGGGCTCGTTCGAGGATGCCGCCGAGGCGCAGCAGGTGGCAACCCAGCTTTCCGGCTTTGGCAAGACCGAAATCCAGCGCTCCGAGTTCGAGGGCAAGGACTGGTATTCGGTCAATCTCTACCCGGACGGCCATGGCAGCCTGGACGAGATGCTGCAGGCGGCATGGTCGCATGGCGCGCCGGACGCGCTCGTGGTTCGGAATTGACCGGCAAAATCTGAAGTTTTGGCCAGTTCTCCATCGCGCGGTTGCTCGGCCGGGACAAAGCCTGATAGAGCTTGCCCGGAACTACCGGCTGACAGGTCGAACTTCTCATGAAATTTCGCTTCGCCGCGCCTCTCGCCGGGCTTCTGGGTTTTGGCCTGCTGCTGCTTTCGCTGGCTCCGGCCACGGCGCAGCTTTTCGAAACCAAGGCCGCGCAGGCCTTCATGATCGATGCCGAAACCGGAACGGTGCTGCTTTCCAAGGATGCCGACAGGCCGATTCAGCCGGCGTCGCTGGCCAAGCTGATGACGATGGAAGTGGTGTTCAACGCCATCAAATCGGGGCGCGTGACGCTCGACGATACATACGTGGTGAGTGAGAACGCATGGCGCACCGGCGGCGCGCCATCCGGAACGTCGACGATGTTTGCCCAACTCAAGTCGACGATCCGGCTTCAAGACCTGATCCAGGGCGTGACGGTCCAGGCAGCCAATGACGGCTGCATCATCATCGCAGAAGGGTTTGCCGGGTCGGAGGCGAATTTCGCGACTGAGATGACGGAGCGTGCAAGGCAGATTGGCCTCGAGAAATCGGCATTCGTCAATGCAACCGGTCTGCCGGCCGATGGTCAGCAGACGACGGTTCGAGAGCTTGCGCTCCTGGCCCTGCATATCTGGCTCGAGTACCCGGACCTTTATCGCTACTACGGCCAGAAGGACTTCACTTGGAACAAGATCACCCAGCGGAACCGCAACCCGCTGCTGGCGATGGATATCGGCGCCGACGGCCTGGCTATCGGCAGGAGCGAGGCATCCGGCTTCGGCATCGTCGGCTCGGTCAGCCAAGGTGGCAGGCGGGTCATTGCGGCGATGAGCGGCCTGGCAAGCGACCGCGAGCGCGCCGAAGAAGCGCGAAAGCTGCTCGACTGGGGCCTTCGTTCCTTTGAGAAAACCGAGATTTTCGCCAAGGACGAGGTGGTCGGCGAGGCCCAGGTTTTCGGCGGCGCGAAATCCGGCGTGGCGCTGAAGGCAAAAGCGCCCGTGGTCATCTTCCTGCCGATCGCCAACCGCGACAAGCTGACCGCCAGAATCGTCTATGAGGGACCGGTTGCAGCCCCCGTGGAGGAGGGGCAACCGGTGGGTGCGCTGCGGGTCTGGATCGGGGACACGCTGAGCCAGGAAACGCCGCTTTTCGCCGCCGAAACGGTTGGCGTCGGCTCGCTGCCGCAACGCGCGCTCGATGCCGCCAAGGAACTGGCGGTCGGCTGGCTGCGTTAGCGGCCGCGGCGTGGACCTTTTCTCAAGTCAGGACTATTACGGTCCCGCAGCATGGACAAAGGCTTTGGTGAGCGGATTCTTCATCACCTTCGAAGGCGGAGAAGGGGCAGGCAAGTCGACGCAGATCGAGCGCCTGGCCGGCAAGATGCGCGCCAAGCAATACGATGTCCTTGTCACGCGCGAGCCGGGCGGCTCGCCAGGCGCAGAGGCGGTCCGGCATGTACTGCTTTCCGGCGCTGCCGAGCCATTCGGCCCCAGGATGGAGGCGCTGCTGTTCGCCGCCGCGCGTTCCGACCATGTCGAGCAGGTCATCCGGCCGGCGGTCGAGCGGGGCTCGATCGTGCTTTGTGATCGCTTCATGGACTCCTCGCGCGTCTACCAGGGCGTCACCGGCGGCCTCGATCCAGCCTTCATGGACGCGCTGGAAAAGGTCGCCATCAACGGCATGGTGCCCGACATGACGCTGATCTTCGATGTCGACCCGGCCGAAGGACTGCGGCGCGCCACTGCACGGCGGGGCACCGATGCCGGCGCCGACCGCTTCGAAAAGGAAACGCTCGATATCCACCAGCGCCGCCGCGAAGCCTTTCTGGCGATCGCCGCGGCAGAACCCGAGCGCTGCATCGTCATCGACGCGTCCGCCGAACCCGACACGGTGGAGAATGTCGTCACCGGCGCCGTGTTCGCGGCGCTGGAGACGATGACGCCGAGGCACAGGAAGCAGGCGCCGGGATGATTTTCCAACGGATCGCACCAGAACAGCACGACACGCTTGACGGGGTACCGGAGCCATCCGAGACGCCGCGTCTGGTCGGACATGACCAGGCAGCGAACATGCTGGCGTCAGCCTATCGCTCCGGGAAGCTGCCGCATGCGCTGATCTTTGTCGGGCCGGTCGGCATCGGCAAGGCGACGCTCGCCTTTCATCTGGCGCATCATCTGTTGAAGCATCCGGCGTTCGAACAGGCGCCGGAGGTCCTTGCCGTTCCCGATCCGGCGTCATCGCTGTTTCGCCAGATCGCCACCGGCGCGCATCCCTCGGTGCTGCATCTGACCCGCCCGCCGAACGACAAGACCAAGAGTTTCAAGACGGTCGTCACCGTCGACGAGATCCGCAAGGTTAGCCGTTTCCTGTCGCTGACCTCGCATGACGGCAGCTACCGGGTGGTGATCGTCGACCCGGCCGACGACATGAATACCAATGCGGCCAACGCCTTGCTGAAGAATCTTGAAGAACCGCCGGCACGCACCTTGTTCATCCTCATCGTCCATGCGCCGGGCAGCCTGCTGCCGACCATCCGCTCACGCTGCCAGATGGTGCGGCTGACGCCGCTCGATGCCGAGAGCCTGATGACGGTTTTGGAAAGCGTCGAACCACCGCCTCCGGACGATCCCGCGGCGCGCGCGGCACTGGCCAAGCGGGCAGGGGGCAGCGCCCGCACCGCAATCCTGTTGACGCAGTATGGCGGGCTGGAAATCGCCGAGACGCTCGACGCCCTGGCGACAGCGGCAAAGAGCGATGTTGCCGGCGCCTATCGCCTCGCCGAGGCGGTCGCCGGGCGCGACCGGGCGATCCAGTTCGATATTTTCAATCGCCGTGCGCTCGACCTGCTCTCGACCGGCGCAAGCCAGGCCGCGCTGGCGGGCGATCTGGCGCGGGCCAAAACGCTGTCAGACACTTGGCACGAGGCTTTGAACGCTATATCTGAAACCGACACCTACAATCTCGACAAGAAGCAGCATGCCTTGACCATGATCGACCGCCTGAATTCTGCAATGCGAATGTGACGGCCCATCGGGATGGCAATCGCCGTTTCGATGCGATATCCACCGACATCTTTCATTCAGACATTCATGACGGTTCATTCATGTCACGCGAAAAATACTACCTCACGACGCCGATTTTCTATCCGAACGGCAAGCCACATATCGGTCATGCCTACAATGTCATCGCCAGCGACACGCTGGCCCGTTTTCAGCGGCTCGACGGTAAGGACGTCTTCTTCGTCTCGGGAACCGACGAGCACGGTTTGAAGATGCAGCAGACGGCGGACGCCGAAGGCCTGACGCCGAAAGCGCTTGCCGATCGCAATTCGGCGATCTTCCGCTCGATGCTTGAAGCGACCGGCTGTTCGAACGATATTTTCATCCGCACCACCGAGGAGCGCCACTACAAGGCCTGCCAGGCGATCTGGACACGCATGGCGGAAAATGGCGACATTTATCTCGACCGCTATAGCGGTTGGTATTCGGTGCGGCAGGAAGCCTATTTCGACGAGGCCGAAACCAAGGTCGGCGACGACGGCGTCCGTCGCGAACCGCTCGGCTCGCCCGTCGAATGGACCGAGGAAGAGAGCTATTTCTTCCGCCTTTCCGCCTATCAGGATAGGTTGCTCGCGCTCTATGAGAACAGCCCCGAATTTGTCGGACCGGCGGAGCGGCGCAATGAAATCGTCAGCTTCGTCAAATCCGGGCTGAAGGACCTGTCGATCTCGCGCACCACGTTCAAATGGGGCGTGCCGGTGCCGGGCGACGACAAGCATGTGATGTATGTCTGGGTCGATGCACTGACCAACTACATCACGGCTGCCGGTTATCCGGATGCGGCCGATGACAGATGGTCCTTCTGGCCGGCGAACGTCCACGTCATCGGCAAGGACATCGTCCGCTTCCATGCCGTCTACTGGCCGGCCTTCCTGCTGTCGGCAGGGATCGAACTGCCGAAGCGCGTATTCGCGCATGGCTTTCTGTTCAACCGCGGCGAGAAGATGTCGAAGTCGGTCGGCAATGTCGTCGACCCGTTTGCGATGATCGAGCATTACGGCCTCGATCAGGTACGCTATTTCTTCATGCGCGAGGTGCCGTTCGGCCAGGACGGCAGCTACAGCCACGAGGCCATCGTCAACCGCACCAATGCCGACCTCGCCAACGGCCTTGGTAATCTGGCGCAGCGCTCGCTGTCGATGATCGCCAAGAATTGCGGCGGCGTGGTGCCGAAACGCAGCGATCTGGCGGAGGCCGACAGGGCGATCCTCGACCAGACGGTGGAGGCGGTTGCTGCTGCACGCAAGATGATGGCGGAGCAGGCCATCCATCTGGCGCTGGCGGCGATTTTTGGCGTCGTGGCGGAGGCCGATCGCTACTTCGCCTCGCAGGAACCCTGGGCGCTCAGAAAGACCGATCCGGCGCGCATGGAAACGGTGCTGTGGACGACCGCGGAAGTCGTCCGACGCGTGGCGCTGCTGTGCCAGCCCTTCATTCCGGGGTCGGCCGCCAAGCTGCTCGACCTGCTGGCTGTGCCACAGGACCGTCGCGATTTCGCGCATGTCCACGCGGACTATGCGCTGGTATCGGGGGTTGCCTTGCCCGCGCCGGAGGGCGTGTTTCCGCGTTACGTCGAGCAGCCGGACGCGAACATCTGATGTTGGTCGACAGTCACTGCCATCTCGACTTTCCGGATTTCGCTGAGGAGCGGACGGCCATCGTCGCCCGCGCCTTGGCCGCTGGAATCGGTCGCATGGTGACGATCACGACGCGTGTGAAAAAATTTCAGCAAGTACTTGAGATCGCAGAATCTTTCGACGAAGTCTATTGCTCGGTCGGCACCCATCCGCACAACGCCGCCGAGGAACTGGACGTGACTGTCGAGGCGCTTGCCCGGCTGTCCGCGCATCGCAAAGTGGTGGCGATCGGCGAGGCCGGGCTCGACTATTTCTACGATCATGCGCCGCGCGACGCGCAGGCTCAGGGCTTTCGCACGCACATCGCGGCAGCGCGGGAGACGGGCCTGCCTCTGGTCATCCATGCGCGTGATGCCGACAGCGACATGGCTGATATCCTCGAGGACGAAACAGGGAAGGGCGCCTTCCCCTTCGTCCTGCACTGCTTTTCGTCCGGGCGCAGGCTGGCCGAGATCGGCGTGGCGCTCGGCGGCTATGTTTCCTTTTCCGGCATCGTGACTTTCAAGAATTCGGCCGAGCTGCGCGCCATCGCCGCCGATGTGCCACACGACCGCCTGCTGGTCGAAACCGACGCGCCGTACCTGGCGCCGATCCCGTTTCGCGGCAAGCGCAACGAGCCTGCCTATGTCGCGCATACGGCCAAGGTGCTGGCCGAAACGATCGGCGTCAGCGAGGCCGACATTGCTGCCATTACCACCGACAATTTCTTCCGGCTGTTCAGCAAGATGCCGCGCCCGACCGCGCTGAGCGCCTGACGCATGAGCGACCGGCTGCGCCTCACCATTCTCGGCTGCGGCTCGTCGCCGGGCACGCCGCGCATCACCGGCGACTGGGGCAATTGCGATCCGGCCAATCCGAGGAACCGGCGCATGCGCACCGCAGCGCTCATCGAGCGGATCGCGGCAAACGGCGACAGGACCACAGTCGTCATCGACACCGGGCCGGATTTCCGCGCGCAGATGCTGCTGGCTTCAGTCAGGCGCATAGATGCGGTCGTCTATACGCATCCGCATGCCGACCACATCCACGGCATCGACGATTTGCGCGGCTTCGTGCTCGAGCAGCGTCATCGGATCGATATCCACGCCGACCAGCCGACCATGCTGCGGTTACGGGAAGCATTCGGCTATTGTTTCGAAACACCGTTAGGCAGTTCCTATCCGCCCATTGTCGAGCCCCATATCATCGACCATGCCAGGCCGGTGGTGATCGAAGGCGAGGGGGGTGCCCTGACCCTTGAGCCGCTGCCGCAGATCCATGGCGACATCATATCGCTTGGGTTTCGCATCGGCGGCCTCGCCTATTGCCCCGATGTCAGTGATTTCCCCGACGCCACCGCCGAACGGCTGCGCGATCTCGACGTGCTGGTCATCGATGCGCTGCAATACAGGCCGCATCCGAGCCATCTGTCGCTCGGCCAGGCACTCGGCTGGATCGAAAAACTGGCGCCGAAAAAGGCCGTACTGACGCATATGCATGTGCCGCTCGACTACGCTGCGGTGATGGCCGAGACGCCGGCCGACGTCGACCCGGCCTATGACGGCATGACGATCGAAATCCCTTATGAATCTGCATGATAGGTTCGGTTCTTCATGGCTGGAAGCATTGATCGTGTGACCAGGGCAGCGGCCGATGCCGGCCTCGACATCGAAATCAGGCGCATGGGCGCCTCGACACGCACCGCCGAGGAAGCCGCCGCGCAATGCGGCTGCACAGTCGCCCAGATCGTCAAATCCCTGGTGTTCCAGGGAGAAACCAGCGGAAAGCTGTTTCTCTTCCTGGTTTCCGGCTCCAACCAGCTCGATCTAGCCAAGGCTGCAGCACTGGCCGGCGAGTTGCTGAAGCGCGCCGACCCGCGGCAGATCCGCGACGAGACTGGATTTGCGATCGGCGGCGTGGCGCCGATCGGCCATCTGATTGCAATCCCGGCGTTCGCCGACGAAACGCTGCTCGGTTTCGATCGTGTTTGGGCAGCGGCCGGCGCGCACGACGCGGTGTTCGCCGCCGAGCCACAGGCAATGATCAGGGCAGCGCAGGCTGTCGTGGCGAAGCTGGCAGTCTGAATCGGACGCGCCTGATACGCAGCCTCGGGGGCTGAAGCGAGCGCCGCCCGGCGCACTCTATTCGGCGGCGATGGCGGTGGGCGGCTGCATGATTTCGGGCGCCGCCGGCGCGAACAACATCTTTACGACGTTGCGGAAGGCGAGGATCTGGCGTTCGAGGACACGCGGGTCGCCGAGCCCGCGCGACATGATGATGCCGCCATCGATCACACAGGAGAACATGATGGCGACGTCGTCGAGGTCCATGCCCTTGCGGGCAGGATAAACGGCCGCGATCTCGTTCAGCGCATCGCGAAACCGCCCGTTCCAGGAGCGGACGGCGGCGGCGGCGATGTCGCGAACGGTGCGGTCAAAGAGGCGCTCCTGATAGGTGAACGTCGCGATCAGGCAGCCGGGGTGGCCGTTCGGCAAGTCACCCATCAGCTCGGCAAGCAGCTTGAGCGTGATCAGGAACGACTGCAACGGATCATCGGACAATTGCCTGCCGCGGTGAAACACATCATCGAAGATGCGATCGTTCTCCTCGACGTAGCGCAGCATCAAGGCGCGGGCGAGTTCGTTCTTGTCCTTGAAATGATAGAAGAAGCCGCTCTTGGTGATGCCGGCTTCGGCGATCACCTCCTCGATGGACGTCGCGCCGAACCCCTTGGCGAGCACCGAGGCCTCGGCGATCTCCAGAATGCGTTCGCGCGTTTCCGCACCTTTGCGCATGACCGAATGCCCTCAAATCTACTGTACCGGCGGTATGGTTTTCACACCCGCCACCATCGGCACCGATAGCAATATGACCGGCCCAGCGCGGCTGTCCGTCTGTAATTGCTGCGGTTTCCGCTTCGTTGGAGTACCGGACCACAAGCCTTCTACCGCACCGGCGGCACGTACTGCTAAAACCTGCCTATTGCGAACCGGCCGCCATCAGGGCGGCACGGTGTCATCTTACCACTGGAGACAAACATGGCCAAGTACCGCCAGAATCTGCCGCAACTCGCCAACAGAACATTCCTGAGCGATGGCGGCATGGAAACGACCCTCATCTTTCACGAAGGCCTCGACCTTCCGCACTTTGCTTCATTCACGCTGATGGCAACGCCTGAAGGCCGGCAGAAGCTGAGGGAATATTTCGTCCGTTATCTGACCATTGCGCGCAGAAGCGGGACCGGCTTCATCCTCGACACGCCGACGTGGCGAGCCAACCCCGATTGGGGAACCTTGCTCGGCTACGGGCCGGAAGCGTTGCGGGCCGTCAACGAGGCCTCGATCGAGCTTCTTCTCGACCTGCGCAATGAGTTCGAGACCGCCGAAACGCAGTGCGTCATCAGCGGCGCGATCGGGCCGCGCGGCGACGGCTACAAAGCCGGCAAGATGGACGCCAGCGAGGCAGAAGCCTATCACGCGGCGCAGATCGAGAGTTTCGCGCGGACCGAGGCCGACATGGTTGCGGCCTATACGCTCACCAATTTCCACGAGGCAATCGGCGTGGCGCGGGCTGCCAAGGCGCATGCCATGCCGTGCATGATCTCGTTCACCGTGGAGACGGACGGCAAGCTGGTGACCGGCATGGCGCTCGGCGAGGCGATCGACAGGGTCGACGACGCGACAGACGGTGCGCCGGCCTACTATATGATCAACTGCGCCCATCCGACGCATTTCATGCAGGCGCTGAACAAGGGCGAGCGCTGGCTCGATCGCGTCTATGGCGTGAAGGCGAACGCTTCAACCAAAAGCCATGCCGAACTGGATGAATCGGAAACGCTCGACGCGGGCGACCCGGACGATCTCGGGCGGCGCTACAGCAGGCTGACAGCTTCGTTTCCGACGATGCGCATCCTGGGCGGTTGCTGCGGCACCGACCACCGGCACGTCGCGGCGATCTGCGAGGCCTGCGTGCCACAGGCGGCGTAGGAACTTGTGTGCGTCGCAGGAGGCGCAACGCCATCAACCGCAGTTCCGCTGGTTCCAAAGGAAACAAGGAACTGTGGTTGGGCCGAAAAGCAACGCAATCACAACGCACATCAGTTCCATAATCTATCTTATGCGACTTTCTGATGGGTGGAATTCTCAGCGTGAACCGACGGAAAGCCTCTCTGATTTTTGCGTCGATCGGCTTAGCGTAGGATTTCGTCCCCTACAGCACCGAAATCCTCAAGACCATCAAAATGACGCCTCGCATCCCTTTCTCGGCTTCCCCGATCGTCTCGCCAATGGCCACACGCCCGTGCGGTGATCTTCGGAGCCGGTCACGGCAGCACCTATCCCGGCACGGCAAGCGGTCTGCTGCATCGACGCCGGCGACATCCCGACCACCATGCATGCGGCGACTGAGGCCGAGCACAAGGCCCCCAGCCGAACAGGCCGGTGCCTTCCGCTCTGTCGGCAAAAACCGAAACTTCCGCCGAAGCGATCTTCGGGGTTACCGCAGCGGCCTTGCATCCGCGTTGATTGGTTGGGTCCCTCGCCCCGCAAGCGCCTGATGTATATGCATGAGGGCGCTCGACAGCACTGGCCGTGGGCATGCGATGTTGAGGCGAACATGGCAGCCACCGTTCGACACGAACATCTCACCGCCTTCCAGTACGACGCCTGCTTTTTCCAGGAAGAAGCGCGTCAGGTTGATCGGCCGTGGGAAATAGGCCGACAAGTCGACCCAGGCGAGATAGGTCGCATCGGGGATCTTGAAGCGGGCTTGTTGCAGATGTTGGCCAAGGAAGGCCGCAACCATCCGAAAGTTTTCGTCGAGATAGGTGCGTAGCGCGTCCAGCCACGCACCTCCATCGGTGTAAACCGCGACCGCCGCGGCAAGGCTGATCGGATTGACGAACGGATAGTGCCGCTCGCGCCACTGCGCGCGAAGCGACGGATCCGGGATGATGACGGTCGCGAGCATCAGTCCAGCGAGGTTGAACGTCTTGCTGACCGCCATACAGGTGACGATGTCCTTGCTGTCCGGAAACAGCTTCGCCAGCGGGAGGTGCCGTTTGCCCCGACGCAACAAATCGGCGTGAATTTCGTCCGACACCACACGAACGCCATTGGCGAAGCAGAATTCGCCACACGGCGCAGGTCGTGCTCCGTCCAGGCGCGGCCGGTTGGATTGTGTGGGTGGCACAGGAAGAACAGCGTGACAGACTGGTCCTTCACCTTCGCCTCGAAATCGACGAAGTCGATTTCATAAAGCCCATCCTTCAAGACGAGCGCGGATGACACCAGTTCATGGCCGGTCTGAACGGCTGCGCGCTGGAAATAGCCATAGGCGGGCGTCAGGGTCAGAATTTTGTCCCCTGGCGCGCAAAGATACTCCGCAAGCGCATAGAGCGCCGGGATAACGCCCAGCGACACCTGCAAGGCCTCGCGTTCGAAGCGCCAGTCGTATCGCTCGACGCACCAGGGATGGAACGCGTCGTAGAGTTCGTCGCCCATGTTCATCGTGTACCCGAAGATCGGGTGCGCCAGCCGTTCCGTCATTGCATCGAGGGCAGCTTGCGGCGCGGCGAACTGCATGTCCGCGACCCACATCGAGATCAATTCAGATCGAGGGACTGGCAACTTCAAATCGGCGTCGCCGCCGAACAGATAGTTCTCGAAACCGTCCTCGGCCACGGCGTTGGTCGCGGTGCGTGGAATGATGCGGTCGAAGTCGAAGGTCATGGGTGCGCCAGTATCAACAGGACTGCGAGCGACGGCATTGCCGCCATCATGTTCGGAGGGCCGGCCGACATTGGACGGCCAATGACGACGCGATTGGCAAGGGTAGCGCCCGACAGGCCGCAGGAGGTGAATAGCTGCTCATGGTAGTTGCGGGCGCCCGGTGTCGACAGGAAGGTTGGGTTGGAGGGACCTACGCCTCGACGATCTCCAGCTTCGAGACCATCCGGATCGCCTTTGAGAAGTTCGCCAGGTTGACCGATGTCCTGGTGACGACGGCGTGAAGTTCTTCCAGCCGGTCGCGCGGGGCGTCGGTCGTCAGGCGAACGACGTAACTGACCTCGTCGTAGCCGGGATTGACGCTCTCATCGAGCCCGAGGAAACCGCGAAGGTCGAGTTCGCCATCGGTCTCGATCTCGAGGCCGTGTACGGTGATGCCCATCGCCGCGGCATTGACGACGTAACCGACGGTCAGGCAGGCATTAAGCGCCGCCATCAGCAGCTCCTGGGGATTGGGCGCCGAATTCTGGCCGAGCAGTTCGGTCGGCTCGTCCGCGGCGATCTCGAAGTTGCGCTGATGCTCCAAACCGCCCAGCGAATAGTGGCTGACGGTCGCGACGGAGCGGGTCTGGCCGGCCCACTTCGTCTTGACGTTGAACCGCGCGCTGCGCTTCGACGGGTCTTCGGCAACCCCCATTGCGAACTGCTGCAGGGCGGTAACGTCGATGCCATTGGGATTGTCAGTCATGTGAGTTGTCCTTGTTTCTGGATGTGGAGTGAAGGTGGAAGAGGATCGTTTTCCCAGGCGGCGGGTAGCCGCCTTGTTAAGCCCTTATGGTCACCACAGACTTTGTCGTTGCCGCTCCAACCCGACTAGTTGGTTGGCTTCCATGGGGAAATGAATGCCGCAGTTCACCGAATCCCGGGGCCCGAGCGCGTGCCCGTTCTCAGGTGCCTTCGATGATGAGGCGGATGATGCCGTCGTCGATGACATCGCCGTCTTTGGTTGCCCAGTCGATGAAGCTGGAACCCTCCAGCAAACTTAACAGCATGAAGGCCTTCTGCCTGGCGCCGCACCCGAGCGGAATTTCGCCGCGGCCTATTCCCTGCTCGATGATCCCGCTCAGCCACTTGAGCTGAATGTCGAAGAAGCGTTTGGTCATCTTTTGCAGCCCAGCCGGGAGCGCCGACATTTCCGCGGCCAGCGCACCACACAAGGGCAAAAACCCGCTCTCGGTGCTCTTCCGGAACATTGTAAAGAAGGCTTCGAGACGTGCGATGACGCCACCGTTCTCGGCCTCGATCCGATCGAAGTCACGCCGGACCCGATCAATATAGGCTTCGACGATGGCGGTCCCGAGATCCTCCTTGGCGGGGAAATGATGGTGGATGGTCGGCTTACTGATGCCCACCGTTTTGGCCAGATCCGCATAACTGAAGGCCGCATACCCTTTGGTCCGTATCAGACCCTCCGCGGTCTTTATCAGTGCATCACGTGTTCCGATTGCCATGGTCTTTCCATCCGCCTCGCCTCTTGGCGCGCGCCGTTCCAATTGCTTCACCTTACCGGTCGGCGCGCAGCCAGCCGATCGCTCGATCAAAGCTGCTCATAGGCTTCGAGCGCGCGGGAGGAATAGACATAGGCCCCTCTCTCGCGTGGCGGCCTCCACCTTATGGAAGGCGCTCGTAACCGGCGGGGTCGCTTTTGCCAATCCGCCGACCCGCTTGACCAGCGCGCCCAGTCTTTCGTTCCAGGTGTTCAATCGGATTGTCCCGCCAGCATGAACTTTGACTCTCTAACCTACCTACTAGTCGGTTGATAGAAGAGCGATCGCCCTCTGTCAAGCCCAGATGAAATTGTTGCCACGAAAGCGACGCCCCCTGAGGTAATGCGTTTGCCGGGCTTGACGAGCTACTGGCGGAATTGGGCGTCGGTGAATTGGTGTTATGCGGCGTCAATACGCACGCCTGCATCCGCATGGCTGCGGTGGACGCCTATCAACGGGATTTCCGGGTTGGTCCTGGCCGAAGAATGCGTCGGCTCTTACGACGCAGAGCACGCGCGCCTCCCTGCATTACATGAACGGCTAGATAGCCAAAATAGCGACTGCTTCTGAGATCCTTAAACCTCTCGCGCAATCTAATGAACGTCTGAAAGGCACCGACTGCGGTCATCATCACGAGTACATCCGATAAAGCACAAGCGGGATCAGGCCCACTACAATTGCAATGACGGCGCGTTCTAACCATCGCATAAATTTCGACTTCGAACGATTGCCCGATATCAAGTTACCCAGCATGTCACCGAGAAATTGGAGCAAATCACCCATCGTATATCCGGCCCCAAGTCGTCATCGCCCTGCCGCTGTGAATGCACTACATCATTTACTTTTAGGTTGATGACATGGCGGCTTAGGGCCGCACCCTGCCCTTCGCGTTGTCGTTGCCAGACACTCAAAACCAACGCCGGGAATTCCTGCTCAGACCGCCCTGCGCGCTTGCCGCTCCTTGTCAGAAGTCAATATCGCCGAAATCGCCACCGCCATCGGAGCCGGCATCGTCTGCCTGGTCGGAACCGCCCTCCTCTGCCTGTGACGCCGCCAACTCGGTTGCCTGCGCTTGGCTTCCGCCAAACATGCCGGTGATGGCGTTGCCGAGAAGCACGCCGCCGGCCACGCCCATTGCAGTCTGCGCGGCTCCGGCGAGGAAACCGCCGCCTGCCCTTTGTTGATCATTGCCAGAAAGCGGCTCCTGCGGCGCAGCGGCAGCGGTGCGCCCGACCCGCGGGACCGAACCCGAGCGCCGCCGCCGAAGAGCCCGCCAAGCAATCCGCTGCCGGCAGACTGCTGTGCCTGTTGCTCCAGGTCTTCGATGCGGGACTGCGCCGCGTTCAGCACCTATTCCTGAACAATGATCGTCTGCGCCATGTAGTATGGCGCGCCGGGCTGCCGGGCAATCTGATCGTTGATAAAGCGTTCCGCTTCGGCGTCGCGTGGCGGCGTCTGCCGCTCGACGTTGCCAAGTTTCTCGAAAAGAGTGGCGATCGCCTGCTGGTCGTTCCTGTCCATGCGAAGCAACTCCGATATCCAGTCGCGCCGCGTCCCGAGAGATTTTCGCGGCGCGTTTTCCAAGTCTCTGTTCATGCATGTCGCTGCTGCAAAAATGCTGCCGCGACATGCATGGATTTGACGCGGCTATTCGCGCTCGCCGGTGAAGTTCAACAGCAGCTGGAAGATGTTGATGAAGTTCAGATAGAGTGAGAATGCCCCGAAGACGGCGAGCTTCTGCTGCGATTCAGCACCAAAATTTTCCGCAAACTGCTCCTTGATCGTCTGGGTATCCCAGGCGGTGAGACCGATGAACACGGCGATGCCGATCACCGAGATAGCGAACTGGAGCGCGGTCGAGCCGAGGAAGATGTTGACGATGCTGGCGATCACCACGCCGATCAGACCCATGATCAGGAAGGACGAGAACTGGGTCAGGTCGCGTTTGGTCGTATAGCCGTAAAGGCTGGTCGCGCCGAACATGGTGGCGGCGATGAAGAAGGTGCGCGCGATGCTGGTCCCGGTGAACACCAGGAACACGGAGGCCAGCGACAGGCCCATGACCGCACAGAATGCCCAGAACATCGCCTGAGCGCCGGCTGCGGACATCGTCTGTATCCGGAACGAGAACAACAGCACGAAGGCGAGCGGCGCCAGCATCACCACCCACTTCAACGGAGTGGAAAAGATCGGCACGTAGAGGGCTGGCGTCGAAGCCACGACGAAGGCGATCACGCCGGTAACGACGAGGCCAATTCCCATGTAGTTGTAGACGCGCAGCATGTGCTGGCGCAGGCCCTCGTCATAGACGGCGCCGGTTTGGGCTCCGACGCCGGTGCGGTAACCTAGATTGGGGGTGTTCATGCGGCTTCTCCTTTGTGAAGGTCAGTAAAGCGTGTTGGCGAGCGTTTCTGCGGTGCGATCGAGATCGCGGACACCGCTTCGGGCGACGACTGCGTAAGCAACTTCGCCGATCTGGAAATAGGCCGAGGAAATTTCGCCCGACGGGGCGACGGTCGGCTGGACGACGTCGAACGTTCCGGGCCTGATCGCGAACAGCGAGACCAGTCCCAGGTCTGTTGTTTCGACAGCCATCTCGACGCTCGGGCCGAACTGCGATGGATAGATCTGGACGTCACGGACTTCCCAGTCCTTCGGCAGCGACGGCATGACGATCGCCGTGGCGGCGCGGATTTCGTCCGCATCGTAATCCGGCGCTTCGGGCTGGGATGACATCGCCTCGCGTATGATCGTCGTCCTGTGTGCCCGGATCGCCTCTTCCAGATAGACAGGCGGCTGGGTCGAGGCGACGACTTTCGTCACCGATATCGGCCCGACGATCCCGTTGGCCAACCAGCCCGCAGCCAGCAGGACTGCGACCGCCGCAGCTCGCTGCAACGTGCGCAAGGCGCGCCCTCGAGCCAGTCCCCGTTCCAGCCGCCGTGCCGCATCAGCCGTCGCCGGCCGCGCCATGCCCTTGCATCCGGCAAGCGCCACGCGCAGTTCGTCGCGCGTCCTGAGGTCGGACATGACGCGGGCGGCAGCCTCCGGACGGGCGGAAAGGAACGCCTCGACCTCAATGCGGCGGGCAACGTCCAGCTGGTCGTCGACATAGGCGTCGAGGTCGGCATCGGTCACCGGGTCGCGCAGTTCGCTCATCATGGACATCACGGGCCTCCCACGATCTTGAGGTGGCTTTTCGCATGTGCCGGCAATTTGTCCTCCATCTCGCGAAGCGCTGCGCGCGCCCTGCCGATGCGCGACATCAGCGTTCCCAGCGGCACGCCGCTGGCCTCGGCCGCCTGGCTGTAGGTAAGTCCCTCGATGGCGACGAGATGCAGCGCCGAACGCTGCTCATCCGGCAAATTGAAAAAAGCTTCGCGTACCTGTGCCAGGCGGACGGAATGCTCCTGGGGTGCCTGCATGCTGGCGTCGGCAAGATATCCGGCCTGCTCGACCCGCGCCGCTTCGGATTTGCGGGACCGCAAGCCGTCAATAAAAGCGTTGTGGACGATCGACAGCAGCCATGCGCGCAGGTTTCCGCCGGATCGAAAGGTGCCGCGCCGCTCATAGGCACGCACCAGCGCGTCATGCACAAGATCCTCTGCTTCCGCGCTGTCGCGCGTCAGAGAACGCGCGTAGCGTCGCAAAGAACCAAGCTGTCCTACGATATCGAAGCGTGGCATCGACCCTCTCACGTCCTGTTTACGGAGCATGGCAGGCTTTTAATCCCGCTCTTTGAGTTTTTTGAGTTTTTTGCGATCCGGGATGTCAGGCACAGCCGGTACAACGCCACCAGTGCGCGTACGGCTTCCTTGTCCGGGAACGAGCGGCCCTCCCCGCAGCCGCCTCAATTCGCCGCGCGGTTTTAGCGCCACCGGGGATTTCGATGTTTATCCCTGAATTAATTTGTGACGCGAAAAATCGCGAAAGTGTCATCTTTTTCGGGGCACTTGCGAGTTATAGGCAGGAAACATTCACCGCCGAATCTTCCCTTCGCCGACGGCGCTTTGGGCCCGCTTTTGTTCAACGAATTATCGACCCGACATGACAAGCCCCGACATGACAGGCAATGTGCCAGCCCAGCGGGATACCCGCATCGATGTCTTCCGCGCGCTAGCGCTGCTGACGATCTTCGTCAACCACGTGCCGGGGACGATCTTCGAGTATGTCACGCACAAGAATTTCGGCTTTTCGGATTCGGCCGAAGCATTCGTGCTGATTTCGGGGATTGCCGTTGGGCTCGCCTACGGACTGAAGTTCCAGCCGGGGAATCGGTTGCTCATCACCCTGAAGGCCTGGCGGCGTGCCGGTGTCCTCTATGTCACCCACGTCATGACCACTGTCGCGACGCTGGCGATCTTCTCGGCGGCTGCATTGCATTTCTCGCGGCCCGATCTTTTGAAGCTGATCAACATCCAGATGATCATTGAGGACACGCCGGAAGCGCTGCTCGGCATCGCGGCGCTCGGGCATCAGATCGGCTATAACAACATTCTTTCCATGTATGCCGTCGTACTTCTGATGATGCCGGTTTTCCTGTGGATCGGCACTTTCAGCCTGCGCCTGATGCTCGCTGCGTCCGCTCTCCTCTGGCTCATCGTCGGCGTTTTCCAGATCGCGCCTTCAAATTTTCCCGGCGACGGCTTCTGGTTCCTGAACCCGCTCTCCTGGCAGTTTCTCTTCGTCATCGGCATCGCCGGCATGCTGCATATCAAGCGCGGCGGCGAAATCCGCTTCAACTGGATGATGGCGAGCGCGGCCGTCCTGTATCTGGTCGGCGCGCTGATCTGGGTGCGGTTGCCGCTGTGGGGCATCGAGACGGCCTCCGGCCTGCCTACCGTGCTGACTGGCTTCGACAAGACGTTCCTGTCGCTGTCGCGCCTCATGCACATTCTGGCGATCGCCTATCTGATCGTGGCAATCCCGGCGCTTTCCAATCTGGCGAGGACGAGGCCCGGACACCCGCTCGCGATTCTCGGCAAGCATTCGCTGCCGGTCTTCGTCGCCGGAACGATCCTCGCCATGATCGCGCAGGTGATGAAAGTCGTCAGCCCGGGCGGCCTCCTCTACGACTCGATCCTGATCTCGACAGGCATCGCGCTGCAGTTCGGCTTCGCCTACTACCTCGAATGGTTGCCGCGGATCGGCTGGGGCGGCAAGAAGCGGCAATCTGGAGCCGCCTTGCCGTCTGCTGCTCTCAAACCGGCATGATAGAACGGCGCGACGCGCCGTGCGATCAAGGCCTTTCGCCGGTGCGAGCCTCGCCTCCAGGCCACGCTTTGGATTGCTGTGTCCAGTCGCCCGGTTGGCGGTTTTCAGCCTGGCGCAAATGAAAACCGCTGGCGCAGCACAGCCGATTTGCGTATCACTCCGCCGCCAACGGAGCCGCGCCGATGTTCGAAAACCTCCAGCCTGCCCCTGCCGACAAGATCCTCGCCTTGATCGGCCTCTATCGTGCCGATCCCCGCCCCGGCAAGGTCGACCTCGGGGTTGGCGTCTACAAGGATCGCGATGGCAAGACGCCGGTGATGCGCGCATTGCGCGAAGCCGAAAAGCGATTGCTGCAGAGCCAGGATACCAAGACCTATCTCGGCCTTGCCGGCGATACCGGCTTCAACACGGCGATGGCGAGGCTGGTTTTTGGTCCGGTGGCCGAGCTGACGCGCATCCGTGCGGCGCAGGCGCCCGGCGGCTCGGGCGCGCTGCGGCTGGTGGCCGAGCTGCTCAAGAGGACGCGATCCGACACGACGATCTGGCTGTCGGACCCGACCTGGCCCAACCACATGCCGGTGATGCGCGCCGCCGGCCTGCAGATACGCGAATATCCCTACTTCGACGCAGCCTCAGGTGCTGTTCGCTTCGCCGACATGATGAGCGCGCTGGCGACCGCCAGGAACGGCGACGTGGTGCTGCTGCATGGTTGCTGCCACAATCCGACAGGCGCCAATCTGGACATCGCGCAGTGGGCTGAAATAGCAGACCTCGTCGTCGAGCGCGGCCTGCTGCCCTTTGTCGACATTGCCTATCAGGGGTTTGGCGAGGGCCTTGACGCTGACGCCGCCGGCTTGCGCCTGCTGGCAGCAAAAGTCCCGGAAATGGTCGTTGCCTCGAGCTGCTCGAAGAACTTTGCCGTGTATCGTGACCGCGTCGGCGCGGCGATGATCCTGGCAAAAGACAGCGCGCAGGCGGATGTCGCAATGAGCCAGATGCTGTCGGCGGCGCGCGCCATGTACTCGATGCCGCCGGACCACGGCGCGGCCGCGGTGCGCATCGTGCTTGAAGACGCCACGCTGCGCGCCGACTGGGAAGCGGAGCTCGAGGAGATGCGCCTGCGCATGCTGCGGCTTCGGGTGCAGTTCGCCGATGCGTTGCGGCGGCAGTCCAATTCCGATCGCTTCGATTTCGTCGCCAGCCATCGCGGCATGTTTTCCCGGCTTGGCCTGTCCGAAGCGCAGGTCGAGCGGCTGCGCGCCGAGCACGGCGTCTATATGGTCGGCGACAGCCGCATCAACGTCGCCGGCCTGCCGGAGGACGGCATGGACGCGCTCGCCAAGGCGATCGTCTCCGTGCTCGACTGAGACTTTGAGCGGCGCTGTGGACAATCGCCCCTCGCCGTGCGACGGCGTTGGCTGCACCGTCGGACGCAGGCTAGCATGCGACCGATGAAACCCTCGAAAGACATTTCCAGGCTGATCGAGATCATGGCGGCGCTGCGGGCGCCGGAAACCGGCTGCCCGTGGGACGTCGAGCAGGATTTCTCGAGCATCGCGCCCTACACGATCGAGGAAGCCTACGAGGTGGCGGACGCCATTGCGCGTGGCGACCTGGACGATCTGCGCGACGAGCTCGGCGACCTGCTCCTGCAGGTCGTCTACCATGCGCAGATGGCCGAGGAGGTCGGTGAATTCGCCTTTGGCGACGTGGTCCAGGCCATCACCACAAAAATGATCCGCCGCCATCCGCATGTCTTCGGCGACGATGAGGCGCGCAGCGCCGGCATGGCCAAGGGCATGTGGGAGAAGATCAAGGCCGAGGAAAAAGCCGAAAAGCGAAATGCCCGCCTCGCCCGCGGGCACGATCCGGAGGATCATGGCAAGGGTTTTCTGGACAGCGTACCGGTCGCCCTGCCCGCTTTGACGCGGGCGCTCAAGCTGCAGGAAAAAGCGGCCCGCGTCGGCTTCGACTGGAGCGAGGCCACGCCGATCCTCGACAAGATCGAGGAAGAGATCGGCGAGTTGCGCCAGGCCCTTGCCAAGGGCGATACGGCTTCGATCAAGGACGAGTTCGGCGACATGCTGTTTGCCGTCGTCAATCTCGGGCGTCATCTCAAGGTTGATTCCGAAGCGGCGCTCAGCGGCACCAACGAGAAATTCCGGTCGCGGTTCCACTATGTCGAGCAAGCGCTGGAAAGGTCCGGAAACACCCTGGAAAAGGCGACGCTCGACGAGATGGAGGCGCTTTGGCAGCAAGCTAAAAGCGCGAAGTAACAGAAATTACCCGTTGTTTTTACGGTGCAATCTGGCTTCTATCTCTTCGTGTGCGCTTCGCGTCGCTTTGAGCGACACGGTTATACCGCCATCTTCATTGTCGGTGCGCGAGACCACGTCGCCATTGCGGTAGAGCCAGTCGACGAACCCAAGCTGGTCAGGCTTGAGCGTGACGGTCTGCGTTTCCAGTTCGCCTGAAACTCGTGTCTCGATGATCGCCTTCAGCACATCGATGCCCTCGCCGGTGGCGGCCGATATGGCAATCGGCGGTGCCTTGCTGCCGTCGATCCCGTCGGCGAGCAACCGCTCCCGGTTGCCCTCATCGAGCCGGTCGATCTTGTTCCACACTTCGATGACGCGCCTGCCGTCGCCGGCATCGACGCCGAGATCGGCGAGAATGCGCTCGACATCCTCAGCCTGGGCGGCCGTGTCGGGATCCGAAATATCGCGCAAATGGATGACGAGATCGGCCTCGACCACCTCTTCGAGCGTTGCCCGGAAGGCCGCGATCAGATGCGTCGGCAGGTCCGAAATGAAACCGACCGTGTCCGAAAGGATGACCGGCGTGCCGTGCGGCAGCCGCACCCGACGCAGTGTCGGGTCGAGCGTGGCGAACAGCATGTCCTCGGCCAGCACCCCAGCTCCGGTCAGCCTGTTGAACAGCGTCGACTTGCCGGCGTTGGTATAGCCGACAATGGCCACGACCGGGAACGGCACCTTCTTGCGCTTGGCGCGGTGCAGGTCACGGGTGCGTCGCACTGTTTCCAGCTCGTGCTTGAGCTTGTTGATCTTGTCCTGCAGGACACGGCGGTCCGACTCGATCTGCGTTTCGCCAGGGCCGCCGAGGAAACCGGCACCGCCGCGTTGGCGCTCGAGGTGGGTCCAGCTTCGCACCAGCCGGCCCTTCTGATAGTTGAGGTGCGCCAGATCGACCTGCAGCGTGCCTTCCTTGGTCCGCGCCCGCTCGCCGAAAATTTCCAGGATCAGGCCGGTGCGATCCAGCACCTTGGCGTTCAATTCCTTTTCCAGGTTGCGCTGCTGCACCGGCGTCAGCGGATGATCGACAATGACCAGTTCGACACGGCCCTCTTTGACGATCTCGGCGAACTCCGCGACCTTGCCGCTGCCGAGCAAGGTGGCAGGCCGGGGATCGTTGACGGTCACAACAGCGGTATGGATCGGGTCGAGGTTTATGGCTTGGGCAAGGCCGACCGCCTCGTCGTGGCGGGCCTCGGCAGAACGCGTCAGGCGCGGGCGATTGGTGTCTTCGTCGCTGCGCGGCTGGCGGGTAAGCACCGGCACGATGACCACGGCGCGGGTCGGGCCTTCGGCCTCCGCCCCCGGCTGATATGCTGGTTTTTCGCGAACGCTGCGATCCGCGTCTTTCTTACGTGCCAATCAGGCGCCCTGGCTTTCCTCGCCATCGAACATCTGAACCGGCTGGCTCGGCATGATCGTGGAAATGGCGTGCTTGTAGACGAGCTGGGAGTGGCCGTCTCGACGCAGCAGAACACAGAAATTGTCGAAGGAAGTGACCACACCGGTCAGCTTCACGCCGTTGATGAGGAAGATGGTGAGTGGGTTTTTGCTTTTGCGAACTGAATTCAGGAACAGGTCCTGAAGATTTTGCGATCGTTCCGCCATTGTTCTTGTCTTTCGCCGATCCCCTTCGGTTTGCAGGCCAATGCGCCAAATTAACTGGCACATGTCAAGCGCGCAAACACCGTCTTGCCGTCAACAACGACAAGCAGAACGAGATATATTGATGTTCATTCCACCTGTGCGGTTATCAGGCTGGACTTTTTTCCGCAACGTCAAAAAAGGCGTGCCGCAAGGAAAGTGTTATCGAGCCCGGATGGCCGTTGGCGACCGGAGCACCGTCGATCGCCACGATCGGCATGGCGATTGTGGTCGCGGAGCTGATGAAAACCTCGCGCGCGGCCTTGGCTTCGGCGACCGAAAAGCCCCGCTCCTCGATCGTCAGGCCGAGCTTGGCGGCCACTTCGAACAGCGTGGTGCGGGTGATGCCGCGCAGGATGCCGTGCTCGGCCGGACGCGTCACCAGCACGCCGTCCCTGGTGACGATCCAGGCGTTCGACGACCCACCTTCCTTGACGGTGCCGTCGGCATCGATGAACCAGGCTTCCTGGGCGCCGGCTTCCTTGGCCTTCTGCTTGGCGAGCACGTTTGGCAGCAGGCCGACCGACTTGATGTCGACCCGGTCCCAACGGTTCTCCGGCACGGTGATGACCTTGATTCCGCTTTCGGCCCTCCTGGTGGCAGCAGCGGGGTCGGCTTTCCTGGCGGTAACCACCAGCGACGGCTTCGTGCCCGCCGGGAAAACAAAATCACGGCTGGCGACGCCGCGCGTCACCTGAAGATAGACCAGGCCATCGGCGACATGGTTGCGGCGGACCACCTCGCGCAGGATAATCGGCAACACGCCCGGCGTGACCGGCCAGTCGATCGACAATTCGGTCAGCGAGCGGTTCAGCCGTCCGAGATGGCGAGGCATATCGACGATGAAGCCGCGCGCCACCTCGCAGACCTCGTAGACACCGTCGGCGAACTGATAGCCACGGTCCTCGATATGCACGAAAGCGTCGGCGTGAGCGACATAGCGCCCGTTCACATAGGCAATGCGCGGCATGGGTCACCCCTGAAGAAGTCAGCGCATGGCCCCCGAAAATCGGAATCCATTTTTCGGGGAAGACCATGCGCAAAAAACAAAATGCTACAGCGTCCGTTGCGCGTCCCGAAAGACGTGCGGCAGCGTTTCTTATGCGATTCCGCCGCCGCCGTAACCGATAATTGCGTAGGCCACGACCGGATTGGCTGTCAGACGCCCAGCGACTTCAGCTTCCGGTGAAGCGCCGAGCGCTCCATGCCGATGAACTCGGCCGTCTTCGAGATGTTGCCGCCAAAACGGTTGATCTGGGCGATCAGATAGTCCTTCTCGAACTGTTCGCGCGCTTCACGCAACGGCAGTGCCATGATGTGCTGATCGGATTGGTTTGGCGTGCGCGGCATGACATCGCCGATCTCGGCAGGCAAGAGATCGGCGGTGATCGGTGCGTCGATATCGTCGCCGCGCGCCAGGATCATCAGCCGCTCGACGTTGTTGCGCAACTGGCGAACGTTGCCTGGCCAGTTGTGCGCCTGCAGCACCGCCAGCGCGTCGTCGCCGATGCGCCGCGGCCGGATGCCGGCCTGACGGGCGATCTGCTTCATGAAATTGTCGACAAGATAGGGGATGTCCTCACGCCGCTCGGCCAATCCCGGCACCATGACCGGAACCACCGCCAGGCGGTGATAGAGATCCTCGCGGAAACGACCGTCGGCGATCATCGCCTCCAGGTTCTGCGACGTCGACGAAATGATGCGGACATCGACCTTGACCCGTTTGGTGCCCCCTACCCGCTCGAACTGCTGCTCGACCAGCACGCGCAAGATCTTGTTTTGCGTTTCGCGCGGCATGTCGGCCACTTCGTCGATGTAGAGAATGCCGCGATGGGCTTCCTCAAGCGCGCCGACCTTGCGTTCGACACCGTTTGATTCGGTGCCGAACAGCTCGACCTCCATGCGCTCGGGCGTGATGTTGGCGGCGCTCAGCGTGACAAACGGGGCGCCCTTGCGCGCCGACAGCGTGTGGATGGCGCGCGCCGCGAGTTCCTTGCCCGAGCCGGAGGGGCCGATGATCATGACGCGGCTGTTGGTCGGCGCGACGCGCTCGATGGTCTGGCGCAACTGACTCATCGCCGACGACATGCCGATCAGGTCGAAGGTCTCGCCGCTGCGCAGCTTGAGATCCGAAACCTCGCGTCTCAGCTTCGAGGTTTCAATCGCACGTTCGGCGATGAGGATCAGCCTGTCGGCCTTGAAGGGTTTTTCGATGAAGTCATAGGCGCCGCGGCGGATTGCCGAGACCGCGGTCTCGATGTTGCCGTGGCCCGAGATCATCACCACCGGCAGGCTCGGATGCATCGTCTTGATCTCGTCCAGCAGCGCCAGCCCGTCCAGGCGCGAGCCTTGCAGCCAGATGTCGAGGAAAATCAGCCTCGGCGCCCGGTCGGCGATCGCCGCCAGGGCGCTGTCGGCATCGAATGCCGTGCGGGTTTCGTGACCTTCGTCGCTCAGGATACCGGCGACAAGCTCGCGGATGTCTTCCTCGTCATCGACGATGAGAATGTCAGACGCCATTACCGACCTTTTCAGTTTCTCTTTCGGGTTCCGTCCTGCCTTCGCCACGCGACGGCACGGTGGCGGCGAGCGGCAGGATGATGCTGATCATCGCGCCTCGCCCGTCGTGGAAATCCGCCGGCGCGTCATGCAATTCGAGCCGGCCGCCATGGTCCTCCACTATCTTCTTGACGATAGCGAGGCCGAGCCCGGTGCCCTTCTCGCGTGTCGTCATGTAAGGCTCGAGCAATCGCTGGCGGTTCTCACGCGGCAAGCCCTTGCCGTTGTCGATGACATCGATGCGAACCGCACCATCCTGGCGCCCGGCTTGAATCCGGATTATGCCGTGCGAGCGGTCCTTTTGATCAAGTCCGTCAATCGCCTCGGCTGCGTTCTTGATGACATTGCCAAAAGCCTGCGCCATCAGGCGGCTGTCGAATGTGCCTTTGAGCGGTTCGTTGCCGAATACGCGCTCGAAGGTGATATCGGAGCGGCTCACCTCGACGAGGAACGAGGCTTCGCGCAACGATTCGCGCAAATCAAGGGCCTTCATTTCGGGCTTGGGCATGCGTGCGAAGGCGGAGAACTCGTCGACCATGCGGCCGATGTCCTCCACTTGCCTGATGATCGTATCGGTGCATTGATCGAAAACCTCGCGGTCTTCGGTGATGACCTTGCCGTAGCGGCGCTTGATGCGCTCGGCGGAAAGCTGGATCGGTGTCAGCGGGTTCTTGATCTCGTGGGCGATGCGCCGCGCCACATCCGCCCAGGCCGAGGAACGCTGCGCCTGGACCAGATCGGTGATGTCGTCGACCGTCACGACATAGGATTTCTCCTCCGAACCGTCGTCGCCGGCCTCGACCGTGATCTGCACGTTGAAGGTGCGCTCCGCACCGGCGCGATAGAAGGTCACCTGCTCGCGATGGGCGGGCTTGCCCGACTTGCGGCCGATCTCGAAGACGCGGCCGACATGCGGCAGCACGGCGGAGAGATTTTGCCCGAGTGCGGCGGTGGCGGATATGGCCAGCATCGTTTCGGCCGACCGGTTGACGATGGTGACGATGCCATAGGGATCGACGCCGATCACGCCGGCGGTGACACCGGCAAGCACGGCTTCCGAAAAACGCCGCCGCTCGTCGATCAAATCCTTGGCGGACAGAATCTCGTTACGCTGCGATTTCAGCTCCAGCAGCATCTTGTTGAAGGTGTCGCCGAGCGAGGCGACGTCGCCGTCGGAGGGCCGAACCGGCACGGCAACGTCGAGATTGCCGGTCGCGACCTCGTCGGCGGCGCCGATGAGCTGGCGGATCGGCCGCACCAGGCGGTCGGCCACGGCGATGCCCGTCCAGATGGCGGACAGGATGATGATCAGCGTCAGCGACAGATAGGGAAGTGCAAAGGCCACCTGCGAAGTGCGGCGACTGTCTTCGAGGCCGCGATATTCGTCTGTGTTCGACCTGACAATCTGCCGCGCCTTGATCACCTCGGGATCGACGAGCCGGATGGTGTAGAGATAGAGCCCTTCGATCTCGCGCAGCTTGACGATGGCGCCCATGATGTTGCGCGTCTTCGGCTCGATCAGCACCGGCCTGCCGTCAGCGGCACCGCTCATGGCGCCTTCCGGCGGCTCCGGCATGGCAAAATCGGCGTCGGTCTTGGCGCTCATGACGAACGAACCGTCGGACCTGATCAGTGCGGCATGGGCCAGCGAGCGTCCGACGGCTTCCTTGTTCATCAGATCGAGGAAACCGGTTCGATCGAGGCCGTAGAGCGTGCGGGAGGCGTCGAGATCGTAAGCCATCGACAGGGTTGTTCCCTGGAGATTGCGCGCGTTCTCCTGCACATAGGCATCGGCTATCGACAGCGACGAATTGACAATCGTCTTGGTGCGGATTTCGAACCAGCGATCCAGACCGATGTCGAGGGTGATCGACGCGATGATCGCCACCATGATGGCGGGAATCGCGGCGACCAGTGCGAACATCGCGACGATCCGCACATGCAGCCGCGATGCCGCCTTGCCGCGCCGGCGCGCCATCACGATACGATGTACTTCGCGGCCAACCAGCGCGATCAGGAACAGGATGAACGCCGCATTGACGGCGATTAGCGCCAGCGTTGTGCTCTCGTCCGGCGTGATCGGCGTGGCACCGACGAGGATGGCGAAGGAGATCGCCGCCGTAACCAGCGCACCGGCAATTGCCACCACGCCCGGCAGCGCAAGCAGCCGGCGCCCGTCACTTGTGCGGGGTTCGCTGAAAAGCGTTTCGCTCAGTCTCGATGCCCGTGGAGCCATGTCGCCGTCTAGAGCCAGTGATTGCGTCGGATGTATGCAACGCATTGTGGCGATTATGCAACAAGTGTGGCCTGGACGGAACTGTTTCGGCGCTCGATCCCCCGGAAAAGGCTTCGCTCTGTCTCACCGGCCCGAAATTCGGGCACGATTTGATGAAAGAAACGGCGCTCTAAGCTTGCCTGGTCGATTTGTAGACGTTGACGCCGAGTTCGCGAATCTTCTTGCGCAGGGTGTTGCGGTTGAGCCCGAGGAGTTCCGCAGCCTTGATCTGGTTGCCGCGGGTTGCCGTCATCGACGCGAGCACCAGCGGATATTCGACCTCGGAAAGGATGCGCTGATAGAGGCCGGCGGGCGGCAAATCGCCGGCGAACGACGCAAAATAACGCTGCAGAAAATGCTCCACCGCCTGGCCGATGGACAGATCGTCGGGTATGAGATTGCCGCCGCCGGGAACGACCGGCCTCTCGCCGGTCTTCAGTTCCGCCTCGATGACTTCGGCGGAAATCTCGTCCTGCGAATAGAGCGCGGCAAGTCTGCGGACAAGATTTTCGAGCTCGCGCACGTTGCCTGGCCACGGATAGCGCTTCATCAACTCGATGCCGCCTGTAGAAATGCGCTTGGTCTGCAGGCCTTCGCTGGCGCCGAGCTTGAAGAAGTGCCGGACCAGATCCGGAACGTCCTCGGACCGCTCGCGCAACGCCGGCAGCCTTAGCGGCACGACATTCAGGCGATAGAACAGATCCTCGCGGAAAAGCCCCTGATTGATCAGCGTGCGCAGATCCTTGTTGGTGGCGGCGACGATGCGCACGTCGGTCTTGATCGGCGTGCGGCCGCCGACGGTGGTGTATTCGCCCTGCTGCAGGACACGCAGCAGGCGGGTCTGCGCCTCCATCGGCATGTCGCCGATCTCGTCAAGGAAGAGCGTGCCGCCTTCGGCCTGCTCGAAACGGCCGGTGGAGCGGTTCTGCGCGCCGGTGAAGGCGCCTTTCTCGTGCCCGAACAGTTCCGATTCAATCAGGTCGCGCGGGATCGCAGCCATGTTGATCGCGACAAAGGGGCCGCCGCGGCGGCGGCCATACTCGTGCAGCGCGCGCGCCACCAGTTCCTTGCCGGTGCCCGATTCGCCTGAAATCATTACCGTCAGGTCGGTCTGCATCATGCGCGCCAGCATGCGGTAGATATCCTGCATGGCGGCCGAGCGGCCGACCAGCGGCATCGTTTCCGGCGGCTCGTCCGCCCGTGCATCGATCTTCGGCCGTCGGGGCTCGGAAAGCGCCCGGTTGACGATGTTGAGAAGCTCGGTCAGGTCGAACGGTTTCGGCAGATATTCGTAGGCGCCGGTTTCGGAAGCGCGAATCGCGGTCATGAACGTGTTCTGGGCGCTCATGACGATGACGGGCAGTTCCGGTCGCGCCTTCTTGATGCGCGGCAGCATGTCGAAGGCGTTTTCGTCCGGCATGACCACATCGGTGATGACGAGATCGCCCTCGCCCGCGGCCACCCAGCGCCACAGCGTCGAGGCGTTGGATGTAACACGCACCTCATGGCCGACGCGCGAAAGCGCCTGATTGAGGACGGTGCGGATGGCCGCATCGTCGTCGGCGACGAGAATATTGCCGCGAACCGTCATTTGCGGTCTCCTTCGCCGTCGTCGTCTGTGCCGAACGGCGTTTCTTTCCAGGCTGGCATCAGGATGCGGAAGGTGGTTGCGCGCGGCGTCGAATCGCATTCGATGATGCCGCCATGCTCGCCGACGATTTTCGCGACCAGCGCCAGACCAAGTCCCGACCCGTTAGGCTTGGTGGTGATGAAGGGATCAAACAGGATTGGCAGGATATCTTCGGAGACGCCAGAACCGTTGTCGCGCACGCAAAATTCCAGCGGCAGCGACACGCGGCCCTGCGATCCTGGAACGGAAACACGAATGCCCGGCCGGAACGCGGTCGACAGGGTGATCTCGCCTTGCGGGTCGCCGCCAATGGCCTCGGCCGCATTCTTGACCAGGTTGAGGAACACCTGGATGAGTTGGTCGCGGTTGGCGAAAACCGGAGGCAATGATGGATCATAATCCTCCAATATCTTGATCCGCTTGGCAAAACCGTTCTTGGCAATCGCCTTCACATGGTCGAGCACGACATGGATGTTGACCGGATAGCGATCGACGGGCCGCTCGTCGGAAAACACCTCCATGCGATCGACCAGCGAGACGATGCGGTCGGTCTCGTCGGTGATCAGCCGGGTCAGCGCGCGATCCTCGTCGGAAGCCGACAATTCGAGCAGTTGGGCAGCACCCCGGATGCCGGATAGCGGGTTCTTGATCTCGTGGGCGAGCATCGCGGCAAGGCCGGTCACCGAGCGTGCCGCACCGCGGTGCGTCATCTGACGATCGATCTTGTCGGCCATCGACCGTTCCTGGAACATCACCACGACGGAGCCCGGGAATTCCGACACCGGCGCGACATAGAGGTCGACGACCTTCTCGATGCCGAGGCGCGGCGACGATACGTCGACCCGGTATTCGTTGACGGGTGCCCGGCGCTCGCGCACCTGGTCGACAAGCGTCAGCAACGGACTGCCGAATGGAATGAGCTTGGGTAATGTGTTGCGGGCGAGCATGGTCGCGCTCGAGCGGAAGAAATCCTCGGCATCGGCGTTGGCGAAGGTGATGAACCCTTCCGCATCGAGCATGATCACCGGGCGGCGGATGGTGTTGAGCACGATGTTTGCGGCGTCCGCCATGTCCGTGTTTTGTGCAACGGTGGCATTCATGCTGCGCTCCGCAGGTTCATCGGTTCGGCAGCGCTTGAAAACACCTCGTGCAACGCGGCAATGACGCGGACGGGCTCGAAGCAGGTAAGGATGGCCTTTCGCTGTTCATCGACGACGCCAGCGGCGTGGCGGTCGAGATACCAGCCAAGATGCTTGCGCGCCTGTCGCACGCCGCTTTCGATGCCGTAGAGCGACAGCATGTCGTGGTAGTGAGCAACGACGTAGTCGGCCAGCGCTTGCGGGCTTTCCAGCACACCGGGCGTCATCTCTTTTGCCGCGGCTGCCGCGATGCTGCCTGCCGTCCAGGGTGCGCCGTAGTGGGCGCGGCCGATCATCACCGCGTCGGCGCCCGACTGGTCGAGGATCATTGCTGCCTCCGCCGGCGAGCCGACATCGCCATTGGCAACGACCGGGATCGAAACAGCCTGCTTTATGCGTGCGATGGCGCGCCAGTCGGCCTTGCCCTGGTAGAACTGGCAGCGCGTGCGGCCATGTACCGTCACCATCTGAACCCCCGCCTGCTCGGCGCGGCGCGCCAGTATCGGCGCATTGAGCGCGCTTTCGTCCCAGCCGAGTCGCATCTTGACCGTGACCGGCACCTCGACGGCGCCGACCACCGCCTCGATCAGCGACAAAGCGTGATCGAGATCGCGCATCAGCGCCGAACCGGCATAGCCGCCCGTCACCTTCTTGGCCGGGCAGCCCATGTTGATGTCGATGACGTCGGCGCCCTCGCCCGCGGCTATACGGGCGCCCTCTGCCATATGCACCGCCTCACGGCCGGCAAGCTGGACCATGTGCACCGGCAGCCCGGAATGGCGGATGCGCAGGCCGCAACCGGCTCTGCCCCTGGCAAGTTCGCCGCTCGCCACCATCTCCGACACCACCAACCCGGCGCCATGCGCATAGGCACGCTGCCGGAACGGCTCATCTGTTATGCCCGACATGGGGGCGAGAAAAGCGCGATTGCGGATTCTCACACGACCCACATCCAGCGGAGATGCCAATTTGGTCAGGTCAAGCATGCACAAAAACCAAGCATTTTTAATAGCTGCACATTCACTAGCCAGAATGGCGGCAATGTGCAACGCGCAATGACGTCGCATTAAGGCGCATTTGGGAAAATGCTGGCACTAGCCAAAGTGCGGTGCGTGTTGGGGACGCTATTGGCACTTTGCATCTGCACATGATCTGTTCCGAAAAGCGATTCCACTTTCTGGGATGATGCGCTAAGCGTCTCGGCATGACAGACGCAAGCGAAAAGCAGGCTTTGGCTGCGGACGACAAGGTTGCCGTCGTTATCGTCGCGGCCGGCCGCGGCGCGCGCGCCGGTCAGGCCGACGGGCCGAAGCAATACCAAAGGATCGGCGGCCGTGCCGTCATCGCGCGCACATTGGACGTGTTTTTGGCGCATCCGGGAATCGGTCCTGTCGTCGTCGCCATCCATGCCGACGACAGCGGGCTTTTTCGCAGCGCCGCCGGCGCCAATGCCGACCGGGTGGTCACGGTGACCGGTGGCGCGTCCAGGCAGGACTCCGTGCGGCTCGGATTGCTTGCGCTGAGAAGCCATGCGCCGCGCCGGGTTCTGGTCCATGATGCCGTCCGCCCGTTCGTCGACGCGGAATTGATAGACCGCACGGTCGCCGCCATCGGCGAGCGCCAGGGAGCGCTGCCTGCCCTGCCCGTCGCCGATACGCTGAAACGTGAATCGGCCGCCGGCATGATCGGCGAGACGGTTTCCAGGAACGGGCTTCATGCCGCGCAGACGCCGCAGGGCTTCCCGTTCTGGCCGATCCTGGCTGCCCACGAAAAGGCCCATCATCTGGGCAAGGCGGACTTCACCGACGACGCCGCGATTGCCGAATGGGCGAATATTCCAGTGAAAATCGTCCCGGGCTCGCCGGAAAATGTCAAACTCACCTGGGCAAGGGATATCTCGATGGCGGATCAGCGGCTTTCCGGCGAACGGCCGCGTTTTCCGGACATCCGCACCGGCAATGGCTACGACGTCCATGCCTTCGAGCCCGGCGACCATGTCGTCCTGTGCGGCGTCTCCATCCCGCACGACAAGAAGCTGTCCGGCCATTCGGACGCCGATGTCGGCCTGCACGCCTTGACCGACGCGCTGCTCGCCACTTGCGGCGCCGGCGACATCGGCACGCATTTCCCGCCATCGGACCCGCAGTGGAAAGGCGTGGCCTCGCGGATCTTCGTCGAGCATGCGGCAGAACTGGTACGCGCGCGCGGCGGGCGCATCGCCAATGCCGACATCACGCTGATCTGCGAGGCGCCGCGCGTCGGCCCGCATCGCGAAGCGATGACCGAAATCCTTTCGGCAATGCTGGCGATTTCCCGGGACCGCATCTCGATCAAGGCGACAACCAACGAAAAGCTCGGCTTTGTCGGACGCGAGGAAGGCATAGCCGCCATCGCCACCGCCAGCGTCGTGTTTCCAGGTGATGTCCCCGAATGAGCAACAGCGATCTCGCAGATGCCCTGCTTCAAGCCTGCCAACAGCGCGGCATCATGCTGGCGACGGCCGAGAGCTGCACCGGCGGCATGATCATCGCCGCCTTGACCGACATCGCCGGCTCTTCGACAGTGGTCGACCGGGGTTTCATCACCTATTCCAACGAGGCCAAGACTGAGATGCTCGGCGTTTCCGCCGCCACGCTCGAGGCGCACGGCGCGGTCTCACGGGAAACGGCGGTCGAGATGGCGGCCGGCGCCTTGGACCATTCGCGCGCCGGGCTAACCCTTGCCGTCACCGGCATTGCCGGTCCGGGCGGCGGCTCGACGGAAAAGCCCGTCGGCCTGGTCTGGTTCGGTATCGCCTTGACCGGCCGGCCGGTCGTCAGCGAATGCCAGTTGTTTGCCGACAAAGGCCGCAAGTTCATCCGCCGGGAGACGGTCAGGCACGCGCTTGAACTGGGCTTGCGCGCGCTCGCTGCGGATCAGGCTGCCGGCGCTGCGCCATAGATGACGTCGGCGCGCTTCTCGAACGCCTCGGAAAACATGCGGAAGGCGCGATCGAACATCGCTCCCATCACCGCACCCAGAATACGACTCTTGAATTCGTAGTCGATGAAGAAGCAGACATTGCAGCCGCCGTCGGCCGGCTCGAAACGCCAGGCATTGCTCAGATATTTGAACGGACCGTCGATATATTTGACGTCGATGGCCTTCTCGTCAGGCTTTAGCAGCACCTGCGTGGTGAAAGTCTCGCGGATCGCCTTGTAGCCAATGCTCATGTCGGCGACGAGGAGGGTGCGTCCGTCGCGTTCCTTGCGCGAGCGAACCGTCAGCGCCTCGCAAAGCGGCAGGAATTGCGGATAGGATTCGACATCGGCGACCAGAGCGAACATCTGTTCCGGCGTATGCGCAACGCGGCGATGGGCTTCGAATTGTGGCATGAAACCAGTGTGTTAGGCGGACTTCTTGAGAAACGCTTCCCGTGCCGCGCGCAGCTTGGCGAAATCGTCGCCGGCGTGATGCGACGAACGCGTCAGCGGGCTCGATGCCACCAGCAGGAAGCCCTTGGTCTTGCCGATTGTCTCGAAGGACTTGAATTCCTCCGGCGTGACGAAACGGATCACCGGATGGTGCTTTTTCGATGGCTGCAGATACTGACCGATTGTCATGAAGTCGACATTGGCCGAACGCAGATCGTCCATCAATTGCAGGATCTCGTTCCGCTCCTCGCCAAGGCCAACCATGATGCCGGATTTGGTGAAGATCGAGGGATCGAGTTCCTTGACCCGCTGCAGCAGCCTGATCGAATGGAAATAGCGGGCGCCCGGCCGGACCGTCAGATAGTTCGACGGAACGGTCTCCAGATTGTGGTTGAACACATCAGGCTTGGCCGCCACCACGATCTCCAGCGCGCCGTCCTTGCGCAGGAAGTCGGGCGTCAGGATTTCGATCGTCGTCGAAGGCGTTGCCGCCCTGATGGCGCGGATGACCTCGGCAAAGTGCTGAGCGCCGCCATCGGCGAGATCGTCGCGGTCGACTGAGGTGATGACGACATGGGTTAGACCCATTTGCTTGACGGCGTGGGCGATGCGCGCCGGTTCATCGGGATCGAGCGCGGTCGGAATGCCGGTGGCGACGTTGCAGAAGGCGCAGGCGCGCGTGCAGATCTCGCCCATGATCATGAAGGTGGCGTGCTTCTTCTCCCAGCACTCACCGATATTGGGGCACCCGGCCTCTTCGCACACCGTCACCAGCCTGTGCGACTTCACGATGTCGCGCGTCTCGGCATAGCCTTTCGACATCGGCGCCTTGACGCGGATCCAGTCGGGCTTGCGCAGCACATCCTGGTCAGGCTTGTGCGCCTTTTCAGGATGCCGCAGGCGCGGCGCATTGGCGATCGTGTCGAGGACGGTGACCATCAGAAATCCAGTTCATTCGCGATCGCTTCCGGCGTTCGCTTTCCATCTAGGACTTTTCGCTGCAAAGAAAAAGGCCGCGGCGACGCATGCCGCCACAGCCGTTTTCGCATGGCAAGAGTTCAGCAACTAACGACGCACCATGCGCCCTGCCAAGATCAGCAGGCAGGCGCCAACGAAACCGGTGATCAGATAGGCGATCCAGCCGGTGCCGAAGGCGCCGATGTTGAGCGCCTGCAGGATGGCATTCAGCACGATCGCGCCGACGATGCCCAGAACGATGTTCATCAAGATGCCCATGTTGCTTTTCATGAACATCTCGGCAAGCCAGCCCGCCAGCCCGCCGATGATGATGGCTGCGATCCAGCCCACGCCATTCACGTCCATATGCCCTCTCCTCTGGTGATAAATGCATCCGGAAACGAATTACCTTACGGTTGAGTTCCTTGGCTCTCACCTTTTGAGTCTCACGCGGTCAATTTATCACGCGTTGAGCGCGCGGCCATAGGCGTCGAGCACGCTTTCCTTCATCATCTCCGACAGCGTCGGGTGCGGGAAGATCGTGTGCATCAGTTCTTCCTCGGTGGTCTCCAGGTTCATCGCCACGACAAAGCCCTGGATCAGCTCGGTCACTTCGGCACCGACCATATGCGCGCCGAGCAACTGCCCGGTCTTCCTGTCGAAGATGGTTTTTACGAAACCCTGGTCCTCGCCGAGCGCGATGGCCTTGCCGTTGGCGGCGAACTGGAAGCGGCCGACGCGGATGTCCTTGCCTTCGGCCTTGGCTTTCGCTTCGGTCAACCCGACGGAAGCAACCTGCGGGTTGCAATAGGTGCAGCCCGGAATTTTCAGTTTGTCAGTGGCGTGCACGCCGGGGACGTTGGCGATCTTCTCCACGCAGACCACGCCTTCATGCTCGGCCTTGTGGGCGAGCATAGGCGGGCCGGCAACGTCGCCGATAGCATAGATGCCGGGCACATTGGTGCTGCCGTAGCCGTCGACGACGACGCAGCCGCGATCGGTCTTCACGCCGAGCGCCTCGAGGCCGAGATTCTCGATATTGCCCTGCACGCCGACGGCCGAGATCATCCGGTCGGCGGTGATCTTCTCGACCTTGCCGTCCTTCATCTCGACATGCGCGGTTACCGAGTTCGCAGCTTTTTCGACCTTGGTGACCTTCGCATCGAGGATGATCTTCATGCCTTGCTTCTCGAACTGCTTTTGCGCGAATTTCGAGACCTCTGCGTCCTCGACCGGCATCACCGCCGGCAGCAACTCAACCACCGTCACCTCCGCGCCCATGGTGCGGTAGAATGAGGCGAATTCGATGCCGATTGCGCCCGAACCCATCACCAGCAGCGATTTCGGCATCTCCTTCGGCACCATCGCTTCGAAATAGGTCCAGATCAGCTTGCCGTCGGGCTCGATGCCGGGCAGCGCCCGCGGCCTGGCGCCGGTCGCCAGGATGATGTGCTTGGCGGTGTAGGTGCCCTCGCCCTTGACGCCCTTGGGCGCCGGCGGCTGAGGCTCCATCGGCTTCTTCGACGATTTCGACACGACGATCTCGCCCGGTCTGTCGCCGGAAGCCGCTTTGGACAGCCTGGCTTCGCCCCAGATGACATCGACCTTGTTCTTCTTCATCAGGAAGGCGACGCCGCCGTTCAGCCGCAGCGAGACCTTTCGCGAGCGGTCGACCACGGCAGCGGTATCGACGCTGACCTTGCCGTCGATCTTCAAGCCGTAGTCCTTCAAATGATCCGAATAGTGCATGATCTCGGCCGAACGCAGCAGCGCCTTGGTCGGGATGCAACCCCAGTTGAGGCAGATGCCGCCGAGATGCTCGCGCTCGACGATCGCTGTCTTGAACCCGAGTTGGGCGGAACGCACCGCCGTGACATAGCCGCCGGGGCCGGAGCCGATGATGATGACGTCGTAGTTCTCAGCCACGGATTTCTCCCATGATTCTCTAGAGTTCCAGCATGACGCGCACGATTGGCGCCAATGCCTGCCCGATTTTGCGCGTGTTCTCTGCGTCGAGATGGACGCCGTCGAGTGGCGTGGTCTCGGCCACCGAGCCGGCATCGAAGAAGCCGCAGCCGACCTCGTCGGCAAGGACGGAAAATTGTGGCGCCAGCCGCTTCGACGCTTCATCGCCGCCGGCGAACATTTCTTTGAATTCGGCGTTTTCCGTGCGGCTGACGGCGGGCGGCGCGACGATCAGGATTTGCGGCGACGGCCAATCGAACGGGTAGTCGTGACCGCGCACGATGTCGATCAGGCGCTGCATGCCTTGCTTGGCGGCGACCGGATTGCCGTGAATCCACGGCTTCATGTCGTTGGCGCCGAGCATAATGATGACCAGGTCGATCGGCGCATGCGTCATCAGGATCGTCGGCAGCACTCTTGCGCCGTTACGGTCGGCGCCGGCCAGATGGTCGTCGAAAGCCGTTGTGCGGCCGTTCAAGCCTTCGGCGATGACCTCGATACCGCCTCCCAACGTCGCCTGCAGCACACTCGGCCAGCGGTCGTTGAGCGGGTGACGATCCAGACTTGCCGCATCATAGCCCCAGGTGAGCGAATCGCCGTAGCAAAGGACTGTTTTCATGCGTTTGCCCCACTCCGGTCGAAATTCGCCTGCGCGCGCCTCACCCGCCAACCCACGAACAGCCAATGCACGACGATCGTTGCGACGCTGGAAAGGCTGAAGGCAAAAAGGCTGGTGAAGAGTTTTTCCGCACCCCCTCCTTCCTTTCTAGACCAGCATGCCCATCGGGTTTTCGATCATGCGTTTGAAGGCGACAAGGAGTTCGGCGCCGAGCGCCCCGTCGACGGCGCGGTGATCGGTCGACAATGTCACCGACATGATTGTCGCTGTTCTGATCTCACCGTTCTTGACCACCGCGCGCTCCTCGCCGGCGCCGACCGCCAGGATCGTCGCATGCGGCGGGTTGATGACGGCGGCAAAGTCCTTGATGCCGAACATGCCGAGATTGGACACCGCCGTGGTGCCGCCCTGGTATTCTTCCGGCTTCAGCTTGCGGCTGCGCGCGCGGCTGGCAAGATCCTTCATCTCGTTGGAGATGACCGACAGCGTCTTTTCGTCGGCGCGCCGGATGATCGGCGTGATCAGCCCGCCGGGGATCGACACGGCGACACCGACGTCGGCATGCTTGTGCTTGACCATGGCGCTCTCGGTCCATGACGCATTGGCATCCGGCACCGCCATCAGCGCCATTGCCATCGCTTTGATGATCATGTCGTTGACCGACAGCTTGTAGGCCGGCGCCTCACCCTTGTCGGTCTTCTTCACCGGGGCGGCCGCATTGAGCTGCGCGCGCAGGGCCAGAAGCGCATCAAGCTCGCAGTCGAGCGTCAGGTAGAAGTGCGGGATGGTGGTCGTGGCCTCGACCAGCCGGCGCGCAATGGTCTTGCGCATGTTGTCATGCGGGACAAGCTCGTAAGAGCCGTCGGCAAACAGTTTCAGCACCTGGTCGTCCGACATTGGCTTGGCTGCGGCCGCCGGAGCCGGAGCGCCGGCAGGTGCGGCTTTCGCGGCGGGTGCCGCCTTGGCGCCGCCGCTGGAAATCGCTGCGTCGACATCGGCCTTGACCACGCGTCCATGCGGGCCGGAGCCGGTCACGGCGGAGACATCGACACCGGCTTCCCGGGCGATGCGACGGGCCAGCGGCGAGGCGAAGGTGCGACCGTCCGACTGGCTGATCTCCCCCCTTGTGGGGGAGATGGCCGGCAGGCCAGAGGGGGGCGCCTCGTTCCTTGCCGCTGGCGGGACAGCGCCCCCCTCTGTCGACTTCGTCGACATCTCCCCCACGGATGGGGAGATTGGCGCCTTATCCTGTTTTGCCTCGGCCTTTGCCGGCGCAGCGCCGTCGCCGCTTTTCGCGGCAGCCGCCGCATCTTCACCTTCGGCCGCGAGCACGGCGATCAGCGCGTTGACCTTGACGCCTTCGGTGCCGGCTGGAACCACCAGCTTGGCCACCGTGCCCTCATCGACAGCTTCGACTTCCATCGTCGCCTTGTCGGTCTCGATCTCGGCGATCACATCGCCCGGCGAAACCTTGTCGCCCTCCTTGACCAGCCACTTGGCAAGATTGCCCTCTTCCATCGTGGGCGACAGGGCCGGCATGGTGATGTTGATCGGCATAGGTATTCTTCTCCCAAGCGAAATGCGTTCACCGTGTCAGCAGCGCTATACAGATAGCGAAAGAGTCTCTCTCGCAGTCGCCACCGGATCCTCCCCATTCATCAGCGATATGTGACGGCCTTGACCGCCTCGACGACCTCGCCGACATTGGGCAGCGCCAGCTTTTCGAGGTTTGCCGCATAGGGCATCGGCACGTCCTTGCCGGCAATGGTGATGACCGGCGCGTCGAGGAAATCGAAGGCGCGCTGCGACACCTGGCTGGCGATGTGGTCGCCGACCGAGCTCTGCGGGAATCCTTCCTCCACCACCACGAGACGATTGGTCTTCTTGACCGAGGCGATGATGGTGTCGAAATCGAGAGGGCGGATGGTCCTGAGGTCGATGATCTCGGCATCGATGCCCATGCCACGCAATTCGGCCTCTGCCTTCACCGTGTAGCTCATGCCGATGCCGAAAGAGACGATGGTGACATCCTTGCCCGACTTGTGGATGCGCGCCTTGCCGATCGGCAGCACGAAATCGTCGATCTTCGGCACATCGAAGGACTGGCCGTAGAGGATTTCGTTCTCGAGGAAGATGACCGGGTTCGGGTCACGGATCGCGGCCTTCAGCAATCCCTTGGCGTCGGCGGCGGTGTAGGGCATCACCACTTTGAGGCCGGGAATGTGGCTGTACCAGGCGGCATAGCACTGTGAGTGCTGGGCGGCGACGCGGGCGGCCGCGCCGTTTGGCCCGCGGAAGACGATGGGCGCGCCCATCTGGCCGCCGGACATATAGAGCGTCTTGGCGGCAGAGTTGATGATATGATCTATCGCCTGCATGGCGAAGTTGAAGGTCATGAACTCGACGATCGGCCTCAGGCCGGCCATCGCCGCGCCAACACCGACGCCGGCAAAACCGTGCTCGGTGATCGGTGTGTCGACGACGCGACGCGCCCCGAATTCCTGCAGCAGCCCTTGCGTGATCTTGTAAGCGCCCTGGTACTCGGCGACCTCCTCGCCCATCACGAAGACGTCTGCGTCACGGCGCATTTCCTCGGCCATCGCGTCACGCAGCGCTTCGCGCACCGTGGTCGAGACCATCTCCGTGCCGGCCGGGATGTCGGGATCGGCGGCGATTTCGGTTCTCGGCGCCGCGGCGACAGGTGCTGCGCCCTCGCTTTTGGCCGCAGCAGGCGCTGGCGCTGCAGTTTCCGCCTTGGCAGGTTCCTCACCGATGCCTTCGCCTGCCTTGTCGATGTCTTCACCATCAACGGCGAGCACGGCGATCAGCGTGTTGACCTTGACACCTTCGGTGCCGGCAGGAACCACGATCTTGGCTAGCGTGCCTTCGTCGACGGCCTCGACTTCCATCGTCGCCTTATCGGTTTCGATCTCGGCGATCACATCACCAGCGACAACCTTATCGCCCTCTTTCTTCAACCATTTGGAAACATTGCCCTCTTCCATAGTCGGCGAGAGAGCGGGCATGAGAATTTCGATCGGCATGGCCTTGCCCTCTCGTTACAGTACGATATCGGTCCAGAGCTCGGACGGATCCGGCTCTGCGTCGTTCTGGGCAAATTCGGCGGCGTCGGCGACAATGTCGCGGACCTCCTTGTCGACCGCTTTGAGCTCGTCCTCATCAGCCCACTTCTTGTCGAGCAGGCGCGCCTTGACCTGCTCGATCGGGTCGCGCTCGGAGCGCATCTTCTGCACTTCTTCCTTGGAGCGGTATTTTGCCGGATCGGACATCGAGTGGCCGCGGTAGCGATAGGTCTGCATTTCGAGAATCAGCGGCCCCTTGCCGTCACGGCACCATTCGGTGGCGAGATCGCCGGCTGCCTTGACTGCACGGACGTCCATGCCATCGACCTGGATGCCCGGAATCTTGAAGGAGGCGCCGCGGTGCGAAAAATCCGTCTCGGCCGACGAACGCGTTACCGAGGTGCCCATGGCATAGCGGTTGTTCTCGATGATGAAGATCACCGGCAGCTTCCACAGCGAGGCCATGTTGAAGCTCTCATAGACCTGGCCCTGATTGGCGGCGCCGTCGCCGAAATAGGTCAGTGTCACATTGTTGTTGCCACGATAGCGATTGGCGAAGGCGAGGCCGGTGCCGAGCGAAACCTGCGCGCCGACAATGCCGTGGCCGCCGTAAAAATGCTTCTCCTTGGAGAACATGTGCATGGAGCCGCCCTTGCCCCTGGACAGGCCGCCGCGGCGCCCGGTCAATTCGGCCATGACGCCGCGCGGCGACAGTTCCATCGCCAGCATGTGACCATGGTCGCGGTAGGCGGTGATCATCTGGTCGCCGTCGATCAGCGCCATCTTCATGCCGGTGACAACTGCTTCCTGGCCGATATAGAGGTGGCAGAAGCCGCCGATGAAGCCCATGCCGTAGAGCTGGCCGGCCTTTTCCTCGAAGCGGCGGATCAGCAGCATGCGCCGGTAGGCGTCAAGCTCCTCATCCTTGGTGAAGTCGACAGGTTTGGGGGCTGAAAGCCCTGCCGATTTGCCGTCGGATTTGGGTTTGGTTTTGGCAGGCGCTTTTCTGGCGGCGGTGGCCATACATCACTCCCTGTTGGCGTCTCTTGCGGACACTGAGGGAGATCAGTTCTCCCCACCGATTTGGCAAAGGCTAACACGCGGGAAAGCGTTTCGCCATGCTGAAAAATGCATGGCTGACATGCGTCTAAGCGATTAAAATCGTTGAAAATATCGGCGATTAACTTGAATTCGGTTATCTTGCCGTAGCCGGCAACATGATGGTGATTTCGTCGGCGTGGGACACATTGAGCGCCTTGCGCGCCTGCTCGTCGAGCATGTCCTTCTCCAGCGTGCCCTGATGCATGAGCTGAACACGCCGCTGCAGATCGAGCCGGCGCGCCTTGACGGCATCGAGCTTACCTTGCAGGTCGACGGCTTCGGCTTGCAACCGGTATTTGGAATAGATGCCGAATTCGCCGTGGTAGGCATGAAAGCCGAAATAGGCGAGGAACGCCACGCAGAGCGAGGGGATGATCAGCCGACCGGTATTTCTCTGCTTGTGCTGACGTGTCCACATGACCCAAATCCCTTAGAGCGCCGCGCGCGCCTGGACGCGCAAAGGGCACTCTAACCACTCTGCGACCTAGCCCTTTCTCGCCCGATTGTGCTTAATGGACGGTTACGGACGACCGGATCTGGCGGTGTTGAAACAAAAAAGGCGAGAATGCCCCGCCCTTTCGTTTTCGGATTTTCTGGGTTTTAGGATTTTCTGCGGCTCAGCCCTTCACGATCGACTTGCCGGCGTAGAGCGCCTGCTTGCCGAGCTCTTCCTCGATGCGGATGAGCTGATTGTACTTGGCCATGCGATCCGACCGCGACAGCGAACCCGTCTTGATCTGCCCGCAATTGGTGGCGACGGCGAGATCGGCGATGGTCGAATCTTCGGTTTCGCCCGAGCGGTGCGACATGACCGCGGTGTAGCCGGCTTTGTGCGCGGTCTCGACGGCATCGAGCGTTTCGGTCAGTGAGCCGATCTGGTTGACCTTGACCAGGATAGAATTGGCGACGCCCATGCGGATACCGTCGCGCAGCCGGGCCGTATTGGTGACGAACAGATCGTCGCCGACCAGCTGGGTCTTGTTGCCGATGAGGTCGGTCAGCGTTTTCCAGCCGTCCCAGTCGTCTTCGGCCAGCCCATCCTCGATGGTGATAATCGGATAGTCCGCGGCGAGCTTGGCCAGATACTTGGCCTGGGTCTTCGGATCGCGGGTCTTTTTCTCGCCTTCATAGACGTAGTTGCCGTCCTTGAAGAATTCGGTCGCGGCGCAGTCGAGGCCGAGCGCAACCTCTTCGCCCGGCTTGAAGCCGGCCTTCTCGATCGATTCCATGATGAAATCGAGCGCTGCGGGCGCGCTTTTCAAGTTAGGAGCGAAGCCACCCTCGTCGCCGACATTGGTGTTGTGGCCGGCGTCCTTCAGCCGCTTCCTCAGCGTATGGAAAATTTCCGAACCCCAGCGCAAGCCGTCACGCAGTGTCGGCGCACCGATCGGCAGGATCATGAATTCCTGGAAATCGATCGGGTTGTCGGCATGGGCGCCACCGTTGATGATGTTCATCATCGGCACCGGAAGCACATGCGCCTTAGTGCCGCCGACATAGCGGTAGAGCGGCAGGCCAGCCGCTTCCGCCGCAGCCTTGGCCACCGCCAGCGACACGCCAAGGATCGCATTGGCGCCGAGGCGGCTCTTGTTGGGTGTGCCGTCGAGCTCGATCATGGTCTGGTCGATGTGGATCTGGTTCTCGGCTTCCATCCCGCCGATCGCCTCGAACAGCTCGCCATTGACGGCCTCTACCGCCCGCAGGACGCCCTTGCCGAGGTAGCGGGCGCCGCCGTCGCGCAGCTCGACCGCCTCATGCGCGCCGGTCGAGGCGCCGGAAGGCACCGCAGCGCGGCCCATCGAGCCGTCTTCGAGCACGACGTCGACCTCGACGGTCGGGTTTCCGCGGCTGTCCAGGATTTCGCGCCCGACAATGTCGATGATGGCAGTCATTGCGATGTCCCCGATTGATCTGACGAAGCGTCGCGCACGTCTTAGCCAAAGTGCCGCAAAACGCAATCGGGGCGTCCGCAAATAGTGCCGCCACTTCCGCCACATCGAATCACGAAGCACAAATTGCTGTCATCATAAGTCATGTCAGTCATAGGCCTTGGCGGCATGCGGCTTTCTGGTTTATGCTCACAGCTGCGCGGGGCGAAACAGGAGGAGTTTCGCCATGTCTCAGTTGAGCGGTATTGTGAGTTTGTTCCTGATCGCGGCGGCGTTTTTGACGTCGTGTGACACTCAGCAGCCTCAACAGGGCGCGGTAGAGTTGTCCACCATTGCAGCGGAGTAGATATCCCAGAGAAAAGGCCCCCGGTTCAACCGGGGGCCTTTTGATTCCGGCAGAGCAAGATCAATGCCAATAAGGCTCGACCCTGTAGTAACTGTATGAAGCATCACGCGCGGCCTCGCCGTCGGCGCCCGTCAATTCGTTGATCGAATAGGCGGGAGCTGCCTTCAGTTGCTCCTTGGTGAACGGCACGACATAGCCGCCCTTGTTCTCGTCATAGTCGAGGCTCGCCCACGGAATGGCGTGGTATTTCTCGCCGATGCCGAGAAATCCGCCAAAGCCGATCACGGCAAACATGATTCCATTCGACAATTTGTCGAGCATGACATCCTCGATGTCGCCGATGTGCGTGCCTTCCGTGTTGTAGACGGAAGTGCCGATCACCCGCGAGGCAGCGATGGCTTCAGTGTGTCCTGTCTGGGTTGTCATGATGTGCTCCTCTTGTCGTTCACTTCAGCTTCGACAATGAGGAGAGGGCTGCGAAGGTTCCAGACTTTTATGGACGCGGTCATACGTACAGGGCTGATCACTCAGCGAGGATGAAGGTGACCTTCATGTTGACGCGGTAGGCGGAGATCGTGCCGTTCTCGACGACGACCTTTTGGTCCTGGATCCAGGCGCCTTCGACGTTCTTCAAAGTCTTTGCGGCGCGGGCAATCCCCTGTTCGATGGCGTCCTGAAAACTCTTATTCGACGATGATGTGATTTCGGTGACGCGGGCGACGGACATGGCTTCCTCCTCCAAGGCACTCGGTTGCCTGGGTAGCGTACAACTGGCGCCTGTTGATCACAAGTTTCGGGTCGGACTTAGGGCTGGGCCGCTGAACTTGCTCAGCCCTTGGCGACGCGATCGAATGCCATCAGCCTTTCAAGCAGCGCCCGAAGGTCCTTCAGCGGCACCATGTTGGGACCGTCGGAGGGGGCGTTGTCGGGATCCTGATGCGTCTCGATGAAGACGCCGGCGACACCGACCGCAACCGCGGCGCGCGCCAGCGTCTCGACGAAGCGCCGATCGCCGCCTGACGAGCCGCCCTGCCCGCCCGGCTGCTGCACCGAATGCGTGGCGTCGAAAATCACCGGCGCGCCGATCTCGGCCATGATCGGCAGGGCGCGCATATCGGACACCAGCGTGTTGTAGCCGAAGGACGCGCCGCGCTCGGTGACCAGCACATTGGCGTTGCCGGAACCGGTGACCTTGGCGACGACGTTCTTCATGTCCCACGGCGCGAGGAACTGGCCCTTCTTCACATTGACGACCTTGCCGGTTCTTGCCGCCGCGATCAGCAGATCGGTCTGGCGGCTGAGGAAAGCCGGAATCTGCAGGATATCGACATGCGGCGCCACGAGCGCGCACTGTTCCTCGGTGTGGATATCGGTCAGGATCGGCAGCGAAAACGCCTTGCGCAAATCGTCGAAGACGGGCAGCGCCGCATCGAGCCCGGCGCCGCGCGTGCCGCCAAGCGAGGTGCGGTTGGCCTTGTCGTAACTGGTCTTGTAGACGAGGCCCAGCCCGAGCTTCTCGGTCAGTTCCTTCAGCGCGCCAGCCATGTCGAAGGCGTGCTGGCGCGATTCAAGCTGGCACGGGCCGGCAATCAGCGACAGCGGCGCGCTGTTGCCAAAGACGACATTGCCGACGGTTACGGACGAATTGGGCTTGCTCATGCTTTCTCCTGGAAAACGAAGGCCGCACCCTGCCCGGATGCCGGCCGCACGACAATATCATCGCCGCGTATGTCATGTTCGACGGAACTTGCTGCAAGCAGCCTGGCGACCGTGTCGGCGGAACCAACTGAAAAGACGATCGCCGCGAAGCGGAGGTCCGATGGCGCGCCGGCAGGTATGCCGAAGCGCGTTTCGAAGGCGGCGGGGTCAAGCAGGGTCAAGGTCGCGTTCGGCAGGTCAAGCGCGGTGCTGCTCCCCTGCCCGGTCGCCGGACTGCGCGTCGCGATCGAAATCAATCGGTGCTGTTCGGCTGGCTCGGTGCTGACCGCCACGACTTCGATGATGCCGGTTGCGCCATTGGCGTGGACCTGCAGCGCGCTCCGGTCCACTTTCGGCGCATTGATCCGCTCGCAGGCAAACAGGAATGCATCCGTCGCCCCGGTGCCGGAGGCGAAGGCCAGTTTGAACGATGCCGTGTCGCTGTTTCCCGCCGAGTCGGTGAAGGCGCGCGAAAAGCTCAGCATGTCTCCAGCCGACAGGCCGGCTTCGACATAGCGTGCGTGTTCGGCATCGGCATTCTGGGTGCCCAGGACAAGGGCGGAAAATCCCTCATTGCCGCAGCTGTCGCGATAGGCACGATCGCGCGCGACGAAGACGTTGCCGTCAGCGACCGCTTTCGCCGCCGCTTGCGCATTGCCCACTGCCAGCAGCTCGAGATAGGTGCCGTCCTCAAGGAAGACGCAGCAGTTTTCCGTGCCGAAAGGATGGATGCCGGTCGGCGCCACAACAAAGCCAAGCGAAACCAGCCGCGCCCGCGCCACGTCGAGGCTCGCGGTCGGCAGCACAAGATGGTCAAGCGGACAAGCGCCGGGCGGATAAGCGCCGGGCGAATGAGGGCGTGCTGGCATCGTCTCGGTCATGCCGGCGCGGTGTGCATCATTCCGGAAGTTGGTTCAAGGGCCCTCGCCTGACGCGCAGGGATTTCATGGCGGCAGCGGACGCGCGATGGCTGTTCTTGGCCACGCTGCCTTGGCGACGCGCGAAAGCGGCAGGGCGCTGATCCGACCGAACCAATGGCCGCAGACGGGTGCGCTCCTGCTTCGGTCAGTTTCCCTTCAAGTCGCAGCCACAATGTCCGCCGAATAGCGCAATTCGCGCAGCGGTTTGACCTGGCTGGTTGTCTCGGCATAGAGCGGATGCGCCTTGTAGGCGGCCAGAGCGGCGTCATCCTCGAACTCGGCATAGACGACCACGTCGATCTCGTCCGAAAGCGGGTCGACCTTGCTGTTGAGCGTCACCTCGAACTGACGGGAATGGGGGATGTTGCCCAGCGCCAGCAAGCCCGTGCGTACGGCCTCGACATCCTCTTTGTGCCGTGCGCTGAAGAAAACGATATGCCGGATCAACCCCAGCCTCCTCGATCGATGTGCAGGCATGTTTTGTGTGGGCGACACGATCGCGTCAATCGGCAACGATGTCGCGGCACCAACGCGTTGGGGCGAAGGCGAGGAAACCTACATCATGCTGGTGATGTAGCGCACGATGCGGTTAATCTCCCTGACCGTGGTGTCGAGATAGCTGCCCTGATTGTAGAGCCCGTCCCAGATCAGGAAGAACGTGACGGCGCAGATGACGATGACATAACGCATGGCTAAAACTACTGCATCCGGGTGGCTGCAACCATAGTGATTCCGGCGTTGATCAGCGCCCTCCCCCAAAATCTTTCCATGATCCGTGCTCGCTTGCCTTGGCTCTTGAAGTTCCCCTTGATGACGTGAAAGATTGCTGCGGGGATTCATCGGGAAGCGGCGTTCGCGCCCTGCCGATGAACTGCGAGAGAGTTGGAAACCGGCGATTTTGCGCCGGCGCCGCAGAAGTCCCGGGGGCGTGACATGGCTCACAAGGAAGACACCGGCGTTGCGTCGGGCGACGCGGTCAGATTGGACGAATTCAATTTCGCCGAGACCGTCAAAGGCCTGCCGGCCAAGGCGCGCATGGTGCTGTCGGCGGCGATGAACCTGCAGCGTGGCTCGCTCAAGGTGAGGATGCCGGACGGCCGCGCCGTCCTCGTCGGCGGCAAGGGCCCGGGTCCGGACGCCGAACTGGTGCTCAAGAACTGGCGCTTGCCCGGCCGCGCCTTCACCGGCGGCACCATCGGCATCGCCGAATCCTACATCGACGGCGATTGGGACAGCCCCGATGTGACCAGTTTCCTCGAACTGTTCGTAGTCAATTCAGAAATCGGAGAGCGCATCGCCGGCGGCGCCAGTTGGTTGATCAACGCCGTCCAGCGTGTCCGCCACTGGTTCAACCAAAACACCCGCACCGGCTCGAAGCGCAACATTTCGGCGCATTACGATCTCGGCAACGCCTTTTACAAGGAATGGCTGGATCCGAGCATGACCTATTCGTCCGCGCTCTATGCGGCTGGCGCCAACGATCTGGAAAGCGCGCAAGCCGCCAAATATCGCGCGCTGGCCAAGGACACGGGCATCGGCGCGAACGACCACGTGCTTGAAATCGGTTGCGGCTGGGGCGGTTTTGCCGAATTCGCCGCGCGCGAGATCGGCTGCCGCGTCACCGGGCTGACGATCAGCCGCGAGCAGCATGACTTCGCCAGAGCACGCGTCCAGAAGGCTGGATTTGCCGACAAGATCGACATCAAGCTGCAGGACTACCGCGACGAAACCGGTTCCTACGACCGCATCGCCTCGATCGAGATGTTCGAGGCGGTCGGCGAAAAGTACTGGCCCGTGTTTTTCGGCAAGATGAAGGATTGCCTGCGGCCTGGCGGCACCGCCGGCCTGCAGATCATCACCATCAACGAGAAAGCCTACGATACCTATCGCGCCCGGCCGGATTTCATCCAGCGTTACGTCTTCCCGGGCGGCATGCTGCCGACGCCGTCGATCCTGAAAACGCTCGGCAAAGACCATGGCCTTGCTCATCTGCGCGAGCGCATTTTCCCGGACGACTATGCCCGCACGCTCGCCGAATGGCGCCACCGTTTTTGTGGGTCATGGGAAAAGATCGTCCCGCTCGGTTTCGACGACCGCTTCAAGAAGCTCTGGGAGTTTTACCTGCATTATTGCGAAGCCGGCTTCCGCGCCAGCTACATCGATGTCCGCCAGGTGGTTTACAGGGCTTAGGGTGGCGACGACTAATTTCCGCATGGGATCAATTGGTTCTCCGTCGAACATCAAGTCGATGGTGCGGTTCGAGGCGGCTGCTGTTCAACGACGTGCCAGCCTTCAACAGCGTGCCAAGTCCTGACCGAAGCATAGCTTCGCGCCTGAATCCGGTCGAGTCCATAAGGGAACAGATGACGTGCGGATGCATGTGCGCGGGCGGAGACGTCAGTTCCTGTCGTCGTCGCCTTGGGTGATCAGCCGCGCGCTGCGCTGCCCTGTCAGGTAGATCCATAGCCAGCTCAGCGAAACCGCAAGCCGGTTACGGAAGCCGATCAGGAAATAGATGTGCGCCAGGCCCCAAAGCCACCAGGCCAGCCGGCCGGTGAGCTTGATCCAGCCGAAATCGATCGCGGCGGCGCGCTTGCCGATCGTCGCCAGATCGCCGTCATGCCTGTAGCGGAAAGGCCGCGGGGCTGCGTCGCCGGCAAGCCGGGCCTTGATCGTCGCGGCGACATGCCGGCCCTGCTGCTTGGCGGCGGGTGCTACGCCGGGCACCATGCGGCCATCCGGCCGCAGGACGTGTGCAGCGTCACCGACGACGAAAATCTCCGGGTTGCCCGGCACGGTCAGATCAGGCTCGACCAGCACCCTGCCCGCGCGGTCCGCTGCCGCCCCCAGCCATTCGGCGGCCGGCGAAGCGGCGACGCCTGCTGCCCACAGGATAGTCCTGGCCGGCAGATGCGTTTCACCGAAGACGACACCCTCCGCGTCGCAACGTGTCACGGGCCGACCGAGTTCGACCGTCACGCCAAGCCGCTCGAGCGCCTTGCTGGCATAGTCGGAGAGTTCCGGCGCGAAATTGGGAAGGATACGGTCGCCGGCCTCGATCAGCACCACGCGCGTCTGCCGCGTATCGATGTTGCGGAACTCGCCGCGCAGCATCTCGTGCGCCAGTTCGACAATGGTGCCGGCCAGTTCCACGCCGGTCGGTCCGCCACCGACGATCGCCAGTGTCAGCAGCGCCTGGCGCCTGGCGGGATCACTTTCCCGCTCGGCCTGCTCGAAGGCGAGCAGAATGCGCCGTCGAATGGTGGTGGCGTCCTCCAGCGTCTTTAGCCCCGGTGCGAAAGGCTCCCATTCGTCATGGCCGAAATAGGCGTGGCGGGCGCCGGTGGCCAGCAGCAGCGTGTCGTAGGCGATCGCGTCGCCATCATCGAGCAGCACATTTTTGCCGGCGCGGTCGACGCCGCTGACAGTGGCGAGCAGTGTCGTCACATCCTTGCGCTTGCGCAGAAGATGGCGGATCGGCCAGGCGACTTCCGAGGTCGCCAGCGCCGTAGTCGCCACCTGATAGAGCAGCGGCTGGAAAAGATGATGGTTGCGCTTGTCGATCATGGTGATGCGCACCGGCGCACCGTCAAGCGCGCGGGTGAATTCGAGACCCCCAAAGCCCGCCCCGACGACGACGACATGATGTCTGGTTTCGTTCATCTCATTCACTCCGGGAGCAGGCTGGCCGGGAGCAGGTTGGCCGGGAGAGCAGGTGGGCCGTGAGGGCAGTTGGCCGTGAGGGCAGACTGGGGAGCAATTTCGCCAAGGCTGATGTAGCTACTTTTGTGCACCGCAACAACATCCGACTTTGCCTACTGCCGGCCCTAACATGTCGCTGTTGTACATGCCCCATCCTGCCGCCGAGTATAATTTCATCGAAAGCAGACGAAAGGAGAGGAACTTGGCTAGCGATCATGACGACGGTCCGGGGCGATATTCCTCGCCGCCTTGCTTCATGCACGAGTTCGACCCGGAATTCCGGCCGCCCCTATCCGATTGGAACGACGTGAAACGATGGCGCAAGGCCGAGCGCGAGCGGCTGATTGCGGCCCGCCTCGCTGTCCCGGCTGACGTGCGGACGGCAATGTCGCAGCGCATCGGCGAAAGCCTCGACGCGATGATCGGCGACATTGCCGGCCGCATGGTCAGCCTCTACTGGCCGTTCCGCGGCGAGCCGGATTTGCGGGCCTGGATGGCTTCCGTCAATGACCGCGGCGGCCGTACCGCGCTGCCTGTTGTCGTCGAAAAAGCCCGCCCGCTTATCTTTCGCGCCTACGTTCCGGGCGATCGGCTGGAAAAAGGTGTCTGGAATATCCCGATCCCGGCTGAAGGCGATCCGGTGCTGCCCGACATCGTCATCTCGCCGATCGTCGGCATCGATCCGGGACAGTATCGGCTGGGCTATGGCGGCGGCTTCTTCGACCGCACGCTGGCGGCGATGCCGTTCAAGCCGCTGGTCATCGGTGTCGGCTACGAACTGCAGCGCATCGCCACCATCTACCCGCAGCCGCATGATATCCCGATGGACCGGGTGGTAACGGAGGCTTTCAAAGCCTAGGCAAGTTCCGGCTTCATCCCGACCGCCGTCCGGTCGACGATCTCGCGCAAGGCGAACGACGAGTTGATCTTCGTCACATGCGGCATTGCCGACAGCCATTCCTTGTGGATGCGCTCATAGTCGACGAGGTCCTTTGCCGCGATGCGCAGGATATAATCGTATTCACCCGACATCAGGTGGCAGGACAACACATTCGGGCAGCGCTTTATCGCCGCCTCGAAATCCGACAGTGTCTTTTCGAATTGCCCCGACAGCGATATATGCACGATCGCCGTCATCTGGTGGCCAAGAGCGGCATTGGAAAGCCGGGCGTGGTAGCCGCGGATGGTTCCGGATTTCTCCAGATTGTCGAGCCGCCGCGAGCAGGCCGACTGCGACAGGCCGACCTTCTCGGCAAGCGCCGCGTTGGGTATCCGCCCATCCCGTTGCAACGTTTCGAGGATGGCGATATCAATCCTGTCGAGCGGCATTTTTCGGGATTCCTGCGACAATCCAGCTGTTTTACGCAACGATTATCGAACCGCACCGTCTTGCGCAAGCGTATTCGCAAACACCTACGCGACGATTCGTGGTTCACTGTCTCTCAACAGCGAACATGCCCCAAAAGGCTGGATCAGGAGGAGAAGAAGATGCGCGTCGGCTGCCCCCGGGAAATCAAGAACCACGAATACCGCGTCGGCCTGACGCCGGGATCGGTCCGCGAATATGTCGCGCATGGCCACGAAGTGCTGGTCGAGACCGGCGCCGGCGCCGGCATCGGCGCCGACGACAACGCCTATCGCGCCGCCGGCGCCACCATCGCCAAGACGGCCGCCGACGTGTTTGCCAAGTCCGACATGATCGTCAAGGTCAAGGAGCCGCAGCCCAACGAATGGGTCCAGCTCCGTGACGGCCAGATCCTCTACACCTATCTCCATCTCGCTCCGGATCCGGAGCAGACCAAGGGCCTGCTGGCCTCGGGCGTGACGGCCATCGCCTACGAGACGGTCACCGACGACCGCGGCGGCCTGCCGCTGCTGGCGCCGATGTCGGAAGTCGCGGGCCGCTTGTCGATCCAGGCGGGCGCCACCGCGCTGCAGAAGGCCAATGGCGGCCGCGGCGTTCTGCTCGGCGGCGTGCCCGGCGTGCTGCCTGGCAAGGTCACTGTGCTCGGCGGCGGCGTTGTCGGCCTGCATGCCGCACGGATGGCGGCCGGCCTTGGCGCCGACGTCACCATCATCGACCGCTCGATCCCGCGGCTGCGCCAACTCGACGATATCTTCGGCGGCCGCGTCCACACCCGCTACTCGACGGTCGAGGCGCTGGAAGAGGAATGTTTTTCGGCCGACATCGTCGTCGGCGCCGTGCTGATCCCGGGTGCCGCCGCGCCAAAACTCGTTTCGCGCGAAATGCTGTCGGGAATGAAGAAAGGCTCGGTGCTGGTCGATGTCGCCATCGACCAGGGCGGCTGCTTCGAGACCTCGCACGCCACAACTCATGCCGACCCGACCTATGAGGTCGACGGCGTCGTTCACTATTGCGTCGCCAACATGCCGGGCGCGGTGCCGGTCACCTCGGCCCAGGCGTTGAACAACGCGACGCTGCATTACGGCCTGCAGCTCGCCGACAAAGGCCTGAAGGCGCTGGTCGACGATCATCATTTGCGCAACGGCCTCAATGTCCACAAGGGCAAGATCACCAACCGCGCGGTGGCCGAATCGCTCGGCTATGAACTGGTCGAGCCGAAGGCCGTTCTCGCCGCCTGAACCCGCCGCTCGATCCTCTCCCGAAAGAGCCGCCGACGCCCCCGGCGGCTCTTTTTTCCACAAGAAAATTTCACGAATTGCGCTAGGCCGGCCGGCTTTACCCGTTTTGCTTGCAATGTGTCATTGTTGTGGCTTTTTTGTTACATCCGCCGGCGTGGGCAGGTGCTAGACGGCTGACGGGTTTTTCAAAAGGCAGGGGCAATGACCAGCAAACGATTCGCAAAATCTCTTCTTCTTGGCGCGGTTTCCGTACTGGCGCTCGGATCGGCTTCTCAGGCCGCCGACGCGCTTGTGCCGGTGGTCGAAACGTCGGCCTTCAACTGGAGTGGCATCTATGTCGGCTTCGGCGTTGGCGCCGGCGCCAATGTCCACGAGCTCAGCAGCGATTTCCTTCCGGGCTTCTCGTTGAACGGCATTGGTGGTGAAGGCGTATACGGTGAACTGACCGTTGGGTACGACTATATGGTGTCGCCGCGCTTCCTGATCGGCGGACTCCTGGACGCCCATATCGGCAACATTGAAACCACGCTCGATGTAGCTGGACTAGAGGCTTCGGTCCGCGAGACCTACGGTTTCGATGCTGGTCTGCGAGCCGGTTACCTGTTCACGCCGAACACGTTGGGCTATGTGCTCGGCGGCTATTCCTGGCAGAAATACAAACTCGACACCAACGCTGGTTTTGACCTGGATTGGGACCAGAGCGGTTACTTCGTCGGAGCCGGCGTTGAAACGGCCATCAACAGCAACTGGACCATCAAGACAGAATATCGCTATACCCGCTTCGGTACCAATGATGATCTGCTTTCCGAGTTCGGTTTGCCGGATGGCGCCCTCAATATCGACACGTCGCGGCATACGTTCCAGGTCGGGGCCAACTATCGCTTTGGCGCCCAGAATGGCGGCGTCGCCTCTTTTGAAGCGCCTGCCTACAACTGGACCGGCTTCTACGTCGGCGGCGCCGCCGGCGCGGGTGCGTCGGTGCATCAGATCGAGGTTCCGCCGCTTGGCGGGCTCGAGTTCAACGGGCTCGGCGGCGAAGGTGTGTTCGGCGAATTGAACGTCGGCTATGACCATGATTTCGGCAGCTGGGTCGCAGGTGTCATGGTGGATGCCCGCTACTCCGGCATGACTTCCGAGTTGGAACTTCCAGGCGGATCGATCAATCTGGATACCGATTACGGCTTCGATGTGCTTGCCCGCGTCGGTATGAAAGTCAACGAATCAACCCTCGCCTACGTGCTCGGTGGTTACAGTTGGCAGCACTTCGATCTGAACGCGTCTTCGCCGATCGGCGATATCCTCGATTGGGACTCCAGCGGCTTCTCGGTGGGTGGTGGTCTGGAAACGGCCATGTCCAGCAACGTGACCGTCGGCCTCGAGTACCGCTATTCGCAGTTCTCCGAGGAGGATTTCTCGTCGGAACTTGGGCTGCCGGACGACACTCTCACCTCGACGCCTTCGTTCCATACCGTCCGCATTGGTGCGAAGTACAAGTTCAACTAATTTTCGAGCCGTCCAGACAACAGTCAAAGCCCGTCGGTCATTCCGGCGGGCTTTTTCTTTGGGTAAAGAAATATAATGCAGGCAGCAAAAAAGCGGAGCCAAAGCCCCGCTTCCTCTGATATCGAGATCTCCCGCCGGTTCATCCGCGGTCGGCAAATCGATCGACAATCATTCCATAACGCGACATTGCGACAGGCGTACGACAGCTGCGACCGATCCGGTCACGCGCGCTCGATCCGGCACTGATAGCAGTTGTTGCGTGCCGAGCGAACATGCACATAGGCGATGTCGTCGCGCTCGAACAAACTCTCGGCCCGTGCCGCAATAGCGGCCGTTGGGATGACGCCGCCGCTGCCGTAGACGATGCGATCGTCGCTGCCGTAACCGCGCACGATGTAGTCGCTGCCTTCGAGAATTTCGGGAAGCGCCTCGGCCTCGGCAGCGCACTCGCAAGGCTCGGCATGGAGGAAGATCGGGCCGGTCTCGGCATAAGGCTGCAATTGCGGGAATGGCCGATAAGCCAGGACAAGGTAGGCTTCTCCAGCGGCGACGTTCTTCAGGCAGTGGCGGCAAGGCACGCCGTCACCGTCGGATATTTTCCGCTCTGGGATCAGGCCATAGGCGTCCGGCCCGCCGCGCTGCAAAGCTCTGACGCATTCCGTGGGCAAGGCCTTGAACTGGATGGTCATGGTGAAATCTCCGATGTCATCGACCGGAAATTACGTCGCTGCGCCAGCGCTTCCCACCCGATTCCTGCCAATCTGGATCAGTCCATCAGCGCGTCGAGACCGCGCACCAGCCCTGTGATCTCCTGTACCCGCCGGATGGCGAGCAGCGTCCCGGCCACATAAGGGGCAGCGGACGAGCCGGCGTCGTGGCGGATGGTCAGCCGCTCGTCGGGCAGGCCGAACAGCGCTTCGCAGGACAGGATGTAGGAAGGCAGGCGAAGCGCATGCACCTGCACCCCCTCGCCCGTGCCAACCGCCGCACCGCGCGTTCCCGGCACACCGGAGACCTCCGAGACCGGCCGCGCGGTCGAAGCCTTGCGGACATCGGCCAGCGCTTCGGCAAGCTCGCGCGCCGTGCCGGACGGCGCGTCGGGCTTTTTGGCGCTGGCATAGTCGATGACCTCGACATCCGGCACGTATTTCGCCGCCATCAGGGCAAACCGCTTCATCAGCGTGGCGGTGATCGAAAAATTGCCGGCGGCAATGACGCCGACACGATTGGCGCGGGCTGCAGCATCGATCTCGCCGAAATCGGCCGCACCCAGCCCCGAGGTGCCGATCACCACGTGCCGTCCGTTTTCGATGGCCAGCAGCGCATGGTCCTTCACGACATGCGGTTTGGTGTAGTCGACCAGCACGTCCGAGGGCACCTCCATTGCCTCGGCCAGCGAGGCGGCAACGATGATGCCGTTTGCCGACAGGCCGACCAGCAGGCCTGAATCCTGCCCAGCGCCGCTGCGTGACACGGCACCGGCCAGCGCCATGTCGCCTTGCGCCCCGATCGCCGGAACCAGTGCCTTGCCGACCCAGCCGGTCGCACCGGCCATCACCACCCGAATCGTCATTGATCCTCCCATCGCCATTTCGAGCGCCACGCGTTCCCTTGGATGCGTGGCGAACGCTCCAACAGTTTGCCTCCGAGCTGAAGCATCGATGAAATTCAGTCTGCGGAGAAAATCATGGCCGCATGACGCTGGCCGCACGTTCGGCGAAGGTCATTGGATGCACCATCTCCTTCTTTTGCGCGACCGGTTCAAAGCCGAGCTTCTGATAGAGCGGCAATGCCGCCGGATGGTCGAGCGTGCAGGTCTGCACCGTCACCCGCCTTGGTCCGTGCGACCAGGCGGCGTCGATCGCCGCACCCAGGAACCAGCGGCCGATGCCTTGGCCGGTGGCGTGCTCCATCATGCCGAAATAGGCCAGTTCCACTTCTCCCGGCAGATGTGGCTTCAGGTCGAAAAAGCCGGCCGGCGAGCCGTCGAGATACAGCACCCTGATATCGCGGTCCTCGCGATGGATCCCGGCAGAAAGCTCCTCGTCGCTCAGCCTCAGCACATTGACCCAGTGCCATTTGCGGCCCACCCGATCCATCAAATAGCGGTAGAAATGCAGCGGAATGTCCTTGGTTTTTAGCAATGCGATCTGGCGGTTGTACGGCAGCGGCGGCGAATAGGCCGGCGGCGCATGCATTTCGAGAAACGTCACCGTGACCTCGATGTCGTCAAGCGCGCCGTTTTCCATCACAGTCAGTCCTTGCCCGTCACGAGGGGCGTATCGCCAAGCCCACCCCATTCGGTCCATGAACCGTCGTAGAGCCTGTTGTCGGTGTGGCCTAGCGTCTCGAGCGCCAGCGTGATCGCCGCCGCCGTAACGCCTGAGCCGCAAGAGGTGACGACCGGCTTTGACAGGTCGATGCCGGCGTCCTCGATCACCTTGCGCAACCGGTCTTTCGACAGCAACTCGCCATCCTCGGCAAGCGCCGAAAACGGCGCATTGCGCGCGCCGGGCATATGGCCCGAGCGGACGCCGGCGCGAGGCTCCGGCTCGGTACCGGCAAACCGGCCAGGCGAACGCGCATCGGCGATCTGGCTTTCTCCGGTCTCGACGATCCGGCGCATGTCGGCCAGGCTGGCGACGCGAGCGGCATCGAAGTCGGCATGGAACACGCAAGGCGCGATCTTCGTCGGCTCCGCCGTCACCGGCCGTCCAGCCGCTTTCCAGCGATCGAAGCCGCCGTCCAATATGTAGACCTGGAACACCCCCATGACACGGAACATCCACCAGGCGCGCGGCGCCGAGAAGAAGCCCGGGCCGTCATAGACAACGATGGTGTCGTCGGCCGAAATGCCCATGGCGCCGACATACTGGGCGAAATGCTGCGGCGACGGCAGCGTGTGCGGCAGTGGGGAATCAGGATCCGAGATCGCATCGTGATCCAGGAAACGGGCGCCCGGAATGTGCGCTGCGTCATATTCGGCGCGCGCGTCGCGTTTCTGCGCCGGCAAATACCAGGACGCGTCGACGATGGTCAGGCCAGGCTCGCCGAGGCGCTTCTGCAACCAGTCCGCATCGACGGTGAAAGGGCTGTCTTCGGCCATTGTTCTTCTCCTGCCCGCCTTCGACAATCTGTTTATCAGGCCGGCTGTTTATCAGGCCGGCGGCATTGGTCCAAAGCGTATTCGGAAGCGCCGGTTCTCGCGACCCTTCTTCTCGATCTTGCCGATATGTATCTCGCCGACTTCTCCAGTGCTCTTCACATGAGTGCCGCCGCAAGGCTGGCTGTCGATCGAGGCGTTCTCGCCAATGCAGACCAAGCGGATCTTGCCCGTGCCGACCGGCGGCCGAACATTCTTCGATTTCACCAGTCCCGGATTGGCCGCCAACTCCTCGTCGGTGATCAGCCTGACAAAGACCGGGTGGTCGGCCCGCACCAATTCCATCAGCCGGGCCGTCACGTCTTCCCTGGTGAAGCCGGCATCCGGAATATCGAAATCGATACGGCTGTCGTCCTCGGAAACCGAGGCACCGGTGATCGGGAACGGGCAGACGACGGTAAGCAAGTGGCAGGCTGTGTGCATGCGCATCAGAAGATGCCGCCTCTGCCAATCGAGGGCAAGCTTTACCGGCTCACCGACCTCAGGCACCGCCTGCTCAGGCGGCGGCACATGGATGATGTCATCCTTGGTCTCACCGGTGATGGTGGCGGCAACAGCGATCAGGCTGCCGTCGGCGCGTTCGAGGGTGCCCGTATCGCCAGGCTGCCCGCCCGACGTGGCATAGAAGATCGTCCGGTCCAGAATGATGCCGCCACGGTCGTTGACGGCGACAACCACGGCATCAGCCGTCCTGAGATAGGCGTCGTCGCGAAACAGGGCATCCGTCCTGTAAGCCATCACGCAACCTTTTCGAACGGCACCGAGATTGTGCTCCGCTGTTCCATCCAGCCCGGCACCGGCAGCTGCTTCTGACGCAGGAATTCCGGGTTGAACAATTTCGACTGATAGCGCGTGCCGTAGTCGCAAAGCACGGTCACGATGGTATGGCCGGGACCCATCTCACGTGCCAGCCGGATCGCGCCGGCAATGTTGATGCCGGTCGAGCCGCCGACGCACAGGCCTTCCTCCTGGATCAGGTCGAAGACGATCGGCAGTGCATCCTCGTCCGGAATCTGGAAGGAGAAATCCGGCGTGAACCCTTCCAGATTGGCGGTGACCCGCCCCTGCCCGATGCCTTCGGTGATCGAGCTGCCTTCGGATTTCAGCTCGCCGCTGGTGTAGAAACTGTAGAGCGCCGCACCGAGCGGATCGGCGAGCGCGATCTTGACGTCCTTGCTCCTGGCCTTGAGCCCGAAGGCGACCCCTGCCAGTGTTCCGCCGGAGCCGACCGCCGAGACGAAACCATCGACCTTGCCGCCGGTCTGGGCCCAGATTTCTTCCGCCGTGGTGCGGGTATGGCCATCACGGTTGGCGACGTTGTCGAACTGATTGGCCCAGATCGCGCCGTTCGGCTCGGACCGGGCCATCTGCTCGGCCAGACGGCCCGACAGTTTCACATAATTGTTGGGGTTCTTGTAGGGAACGGCAGGCACCTCGATCAGCTCGGCGCCGAGCAATCTGATCGTGTCCTTCTTCTCCTGGCTTTGCGTCTCCGGGATGACGATTACGGTGCGGTAGCCAAGCGCCTTGGCAACCAGCGTCAATCCGATGCCGGTGTTGCCGGCCGTCCCCTCGACAATCACCCCGCCCGGCCTCAAAAGTCCGCGCTGCTCGGCGTCGCGGATGATGAACAGCGCGGCACGGTCCTTGACCGACTGGCCCGGATTCATGAATTCGGCCTTGCCCAGGATCTCGCAGCCGGTTTCTTCCGAGGCTTTGTTGAGGCGGATCAGAGGTGTATTGCCGATCGCTTCGATCACAGAACGGGGCATGGAGATTCCTTTATGCTTGCGGCCGAACCCTAGAAACCCGAAGCTTGGGTTTCAAGGCAAGAATTTGCCTGATCCAGCGGCATTTCCGGGCTGCAATTTCCTAAAACAGATGTTGCGTTGAGCCAATCATTGAAGCTCACCATTGAAAAGCGCTCTTTTCATCCGATTTCTTCACCGCTAGAGCACAGGCTAAGAAAAAGTCGCAGGGCATAGCATGACACTCTATCGGGCCGACCCGAAGCACGGCGTCGCCTGGATTAACGGCGGCAGCAGCGGCATCGGCCGTTCACTGGCCAAGGACCTTGCGGCGCAAGGCTATGTCGTCGCGGTGACGGCGCTCGACGACGATCCGATCGACACGCTTGTTGTCGAGACGGCGCAGATGCCGGGCCACGTCACGGCCTATCCTTGCGACGTCACCGACGAAGAACGCATGGCAAGGACGGTCGCGGCGATCGAGAAGGATCTCGGCCCGATCGTCTTGGCCGTGTTCAATGCCGGGAGCTATATTGCGACCGTCGGCGAAGACCTCACTGCCCGTGGATTTCGCCAGTCCTTCGATGTCAATTATTTCGGCATCATCAATGGCCTGGTGCCGGTCATCGAGCGCATGCGCGTCCGCGCGCGCGGCCATATCGTCTTGGTCGGTTCGGTCACTGCCTATTTCGGCTGGCCGACCACGGCCGCCTATGGCGGCACCAAGGCGGCGATCAATATCCTCGCCGAGTCGCTGAAGTACGATTTCGACAAGATGAACGTCCGCATCCAGGTGATAAACCCGGGCTTCGTCGACACCCCGCTGACCGAGAAGAATTTGCTGCCGATGCCCGGGCTGATGCCCGTCAATCGCGCCTCGCGCCGCATGGCGCGCGGCATCAAATCCGGCGGCTTCGAAGTCACCTTCCCGTGGCGCTTGTGCTGGGGCCTGAAGCTGCTCAGAATCCTGCCGAGACCGTTCTGCCGATGGGTCATCAGCACCGCGACCCGCTGGAAGGCGCGTCCGCTGAATTTCGACCGCAAGCCGCCGAGCGAATAGACCGGCCATCAAGTTGGCGCTCCCGCCGCCGGCGGGACGTCGTTGCCTGTTTGCCATCGTGGCCATAGGTTGAGATTAATTGCATGGAGTCTGCGATGGGGCGACGGATCGTGCTTGCGGTATTGGGTCTCGCCGTCATTCTCGTCCTTGCCTACGTCTTCGGCCCGCGCGCCCCAGCCGACATCACGATCCGCTTCGATCCTTCCGTGATCGGCGATGACCCGCAAGCCTACCTGGCACGCAAGGAGGCGGCCGTACCTGATATCCACGACGGGCTGGAAAAGGAAATCATCTGGGTCAATCCGATGGTTCACGCCAGGACGCCGCTGTCGATCGTCTATATCCACGGCTTTTCGGCGTCGAAGGGCGAGGTTCGTCCGCTTCCCGACGAGGTGGCCGAAGGGCTCGACGCCAATCTTTACTACACCCGTCTCACCGGTCACGGACAGGGCGGTGCCGCGATGGCGGACGGCAGCGTCAACGCCTGGATCAACGATTATGAGGAAGCGCTCGCCATCGGCCGAGCGATCGGCGACAAGGTGATCGTCATCGCCACCTCGACCGGCGGCTCGCTGGCAGCCTGGGCTGCGACGCAGCCGGGCGCATCGGACGGGGTGGCGGCCATAGCATTCATCTCGCCGAATTTCGGCGTCAAGGCTTCCGGCGCCGAACTTCTGACCATGCCGTGGGGCCGAGAGATCGCCGAGCTGGTCGCCGGCAAGGAGCGCAGCTTCGTGCCGCGCAATGCGCTGCACGAGAAATTCTGGACCTGGCGCTATCCGATCGCGGCGACGCTGCCGATGGTGGCGCTGACCGAGCTGGCCAATGGCGCGCCGGTGGAGAAGGCGACCATCCCTGCCCTGTTCATCTTTTCCGATTCGGACAAGATCGTGCGGCCGGACCGCACCCGCGACATCGCCGGGCGCTGGGGCGCGGCGCACGAACTGGTGCCGGTCGACGATACCGGCGATCGGGACAATCATGTCATTGCCGGAGACGCGCTGTCGCCAGCAACCACAGCTTTCCTGGCGCAGCGCATTGTCGTGTGGGTACAGGCGGTGGTGAAGTAGGTCTCAGGCGAAAAAGGCGACCGAAGCATCGCTCCGATCGCCTTTTTCAATTGTGAGCAGCCGGGCCGAGCCGACCGGCGCGGGCCGGATGCACTATCTGGTTACGCAGCCCGCGCTGCTGGCCGCTTGCCGCCGAAACGACGCTTGTTGTTGCCCTTGAACGCCTTGGCGCCTTCCGGCTTGCGCTCGCCGGCGAAGGCCGGCTTGTCGCCGAAGCGCTTGTTGCCGTTGTTGTGGCCGCCCGGCCGCCTGCCGTCGCGACGACCGCTGCGGTCGTTGGCCGGCTCGAAGCTGCGCTCGTTCTTTTCGGCAGGATTGCGCTGCGGGTCGGGACTGCCGAGATGATCGGCAACGATCGGCAGCTTGGTGCGGATGATGCGCTCGACCTGGCGCAGCTTGCTGTTCTCGGACGGGTCGCAAAGCGTGATGGCGATGCCGTCCATGCCGTTACGGCCGGTGCGGCCGATGCGGTGGACATAGCTCTCTGCCTCGTCCGGCAGGTCGAAATTCACCACATGGCTGATGCCGGGCACGTCGATGCCGCGCGCCGCGATATCGGTCGCAACAAGAATGCGCACCGAACCCTCGCGGAAATCGTTCAGCGCCTTCTGACGGGCGTTCTGCGACTTGTTGCCGTGGATGACGGCGGCCTTGAAGCCATCGCGCTCGAGATCCTTGGTCACCCTGTCGGCGCCATGCTTGGTGCGCGAAAAGATGATGACGGACTTCATCGCCTGGTCGGCGAGCATCGTCGCCAGAACCTGGCGCTTCTGCTTGGTGCGGGCAAAGACGACGCCCTGTACGATCTCGGCCGCCGCAGTGCTGTGCGGCGCCACTTCGACGCGGATCGGGTTCTTCAGCAGGCCTTTCGCCAGCTCGGCGATTTCGGCCGGCATGGTCGCCGAGAACAGCACCGTCTGACGGTCCGGCGCGGTCGCCCTGGCGATGCGCTTGACGTCGTTGATGAAGCCCATGTCGAGCATGCGGTCGCCTTCATCGAGCACCAGCCATTTGGTGTCGGCAAGCACGAGGTCGCCCTCACGCACCAGATCGGTCAGCCGGCCGGGCGTGGCAATCAAAATGTCGACGCCGGGAGCGATCTTCTTCACCTGGCTGAAGCGCGAGACGCCGCCAAGCACGAGTGCTGTCGAGACATGCGCGCCCTTGGCGAGCAGCTTGATCATCTCTTCGATCTGCACGGCGAGCTCACGCGTCGGCGCCAGGATCAGCGCACGAGCGGTCTTTGGCCGGCGCTTGGTGCCGAGCGCGATGATCTTCGACAGGATCGGCAGCGCGAACGCCGCGGTCTTGCCCGAACCGGTCTGGGCGATGCCGAAAATGTCACGGCCTTCCAGCTGCGGCGGGATCGCCTGGGCCTGGATCGGCTTCGGCTCGGTGAAGCCTGCGCCATGGGTCGCCTTGAGCAGCGCGCCCGTAATGCCAAGTGCTGCGAAACCCGAAAGTTCCCCAGTGTCTTTACCGGGCAGAGTGTTCTTGCCGGTCAGAGTGTTTTCGTTGGTCAAAATATTCTTCTTTCACGCGGCTCCTGGCCGCAAACATCGATGGCGGCAGGGCGCAACCTGCCGTCAAAAAAACTGTCATGAAAACGACAAGGCGGGCGGACGTTATCGTCCGCACGGCTGCGCTGTCGTGCCCGCAGGCATCATGCCACGGGGCTTTTTCGCCGCCTTGCCGATATGTCGGAAAGAGGGAAAACAGACGCAACCAGTCTCATTCGTCGAGAAGGCCGGATAGTCCGGCCCAAGCGCCTATGCCGCCGCATATGGCCCAGTTCGCCGCGAAATGCAAGGGCCGTCATGTTGCAGCGCAGCGAACCAGTCAAGAAGAGCAGCCGTGAACGTCTGCTCAAACTTCACCCGGCCATTCCCTCGCCCCATGCTGGACGAACAGAACTTCTATTTGAGTGTCTTTCACCCGATACGCTGGCGATTGGCCAGATCCAATCCGCGCCTTCGTCATCCTAGGGTCTGCGCCGCGTCGCTTCGCTCCTTGCTCCGCCCTAGGATGACGAAGTGGAGGGATGCTTCGGCTAATCTCGAAGGTCAGTGATTTGCCGCTGAGATCGGCCCGTTTGCGGCGGACGCTGCCCCAACAAGCGAAGCGAGAGCGGTTGGTAAGCCGCACCTAACAGACGGCCAGCTATGCCCGCCAGCGTATCGATCGGCGGCGAAAGCACGCCAGCGTTGCGAAAACAAAGCAGGCCGAAAAGCGGCGCTTGCGCTCGCTTACCGCCATGATTACCACAAATCAGCTTCTTTTGGGGATCGAGCGATGAAGGACGTGCTGAAGGAACTCGAGCGCCGCCGCGCCATGGCGCGCATGGGCGGTGGCAAGGCCCGTATCGACGCTCAGCACAAGAAGGGCAAACTCACCGCGCGCGAACGCATCGACGTCTTTCTCGACGAAGGCTCGTTCGAGGAGTTCGACATGTATGTCGAGCATCGCTCAACCGATTTCGGCATGGAAAAAACCAAGATCGCCGGCGACGGCGTCGTCACCGGCTGGGGTACCGTCAATGGCCGGCCGGTCTATGTCTTTGCCAAGGACTTTACCGTGTTCGGCGGCTCGCTGTCCGAGGCCCACGCCGAAAAGGTGGTCAAGGTGCAGGAGATGGCGCTGCGCAACCGCGCGCCGATCATCGGCCTCTACGACGCCGGCGGCGCCCGCATCCAGGAAGGCGTGGCAGCACTTGGCGGCTATGCCGAGATCTTCCAGCGCAATGTGCTCGCCTCCGGCGTCATCCCGCAGATTTCAGTGATCATGGGCCCTTGTGCCGGCGGCGACGTCTATTCGCCGGCAATGACCGACTTCATCTTCATGGTGCGCGGCACCTCCTACATGTTCGTCACCGGCCCGGACGTGGTGAAGACCGTCACCAACGAGACGGTAACCGCCGAGAGCCTCGGCGGCGCCTTGGTCCACACGACGAAGTCGTCGATCGCCGATGGCGCTTACGACAATGACGTCGAGGCGCTGCTGCAGATGCGCCGACTGGTCGATCTGCTGCCTGCCTCCAACACGGCTGAAATCCCCGAGATCGAGTGTTATCAGTCGGTCACCGATGACGATCTGTCGCTCGACCGACTGATCCCCGACAATGCCAATAAACCCTACGACATCAAGGAGTTGATCCTTAAAGTTGCCGATGAGGGTGATTTCTTCGAGATCCAGCAGGATTTTGCGAAAAACATCGTCACCGGTTTCGGGCGCGTCGAAGGGCGCACGGTTGGCTTCGTCGCCAACCAGCCGATGGTGCTGGCCGGCGTGCTCGATTCGGACGCCAGTCGCAAGGCGGCGCGGTTCGTGCGCTTCTGCGACTGTTTCTCGATTCCGATCGTCACCTTCGTCGACGTGCCAGGCTTCCTGCCCGGCACCGCACAGGAATATGGCGGCCTGATCAAGCACGGCGCCAAGCTCTTGTTCGCCTATGCCGAAGCGACCGTCCCGAAGATCACCGTGATCACCCGAAAAGCCTATGGCGGCGCTTATGACGTGATGGCGTCGAAGCATCTGCGCGGCGACATGAACTATGCCTGGCCGACGGCGCAGATCGCAGTGATGGGCGCCAGGGGCGCGGTCGAGATCATCTATCGCAAGGACATCGGCGATGCTGAGAAGATCGCAGCACATACAAAGGCTTACGAGGATCGCTTCCTGTCGCCCTTCGTCGCCGCCGAGCGCGGTTATGTCGACGAGGTGATCATGCCGCATTCGACCCGCCGCCGCATTGCGCGTGCGCTGCGCATGCTGCGCAACAAGGACATGCAGAACCCCTGGAAGAAGCACGACAACATTCCGTTGTGAGGCGCTGATGTCGCGAAAGCGACCACCGCAAAAGCTCACTCCGCTTCCGCGGCGCCGAACCCAGCGCCCATCGTCGCGCGGACGGCTCCAGACCACGGGGTGGCATGATTGTCGATGCGCATCTGGAAGATAAAATAGGTTGGCGAGCAGAAACCGACACCTTTCACCTTGCCGATACCGGGCGTATCGGGCGGCAGCGATTGGCACATGTAATCTTCGCGGCAGAAATGGTCGGCCGAGCAAGCCGGCCGATTGCCGCGGTTGACGGCGCCGCCCAAGCACTGGTCGAAATTATTGGTCGCCACGCAGATGTCGAATTTCTTGCCGCCGACCAGGCCGCAGATCTCGTTCGGCATCGGCTTGCCCGGCTTGAAGCCGGCAAAGGCACGGTCCTTGTCATTGCATCCGCGATAGGCGATGCCGGCCGGCACACCGATCTTCGGTGGCCGGCAGGTGTAGGCGGTGCGCGACATGTCGGTGGCGAAGGCCGCGAACTGGCCTGTAATGCTGTAGCGGTCATTGAAAGGCTGCGTGCCGTTGCTGGCGATCGAGCCGGTCAGGCATGGATGGCCGGAAAACATCTTTTCGCTGTCCTTGGGCAGCAGGCATTGCGCCAGTTTCGGCCGCACCCCCGATGCCGTCGCCAGCGCCGTGCAGACGGTGCCGCCGCCGCATTGCCAGGTCGTGCCGAAGCGGGCCGCATCCTCCGGCATCAAACACGGCATCGCCATCTCGGCCGGTGCGTAAGCGACCTCGCGGGCGTCTTTCCATGCGGCCGGCGGCGCGAAGGACAGCGGGCGGAGGCGGTTCGGCTCCTTGCCGTCGGCGGTCGCACGCAGCCAGGCTTCGCGCCGCGGCATCTCGGCATGAAGATGCGGCGAGATGCCGACCTCGATGCGGTTCAGCGGCGATGTCGTCTTGTCGTCGTGGCCGATGAAATGGAAACCGGCGGTCGAACCAGCCTGATGACAACCCTGGCAGGCGCCATTGTCGAGCCGCTCGACCAGCGCTTCCGGCGTGCGCAGCAGCTTCAGCGCGGAATAGTCCAGCCCGGAAAAATCCGCGGGATGGAACAGCGGCGTGAACGGGTGATTGGCCTGCCTTGCGCTGCCGAAAGTCGACCACGAGACGACTTTCTTGGCCAGGAATTCATCCGGGATTTCGTAGACGCCGAGATCGACCGCCGCGACATTGGCGCTGATATAATCGGAAAGTTTTGCTTTCAGCGCGGCGTCTTCCGAGAGCAGCGCCACATCCGGCGTGTTTTCCAGCGGCTTTTCGCTGACCGTCTCTCCATCGATGCCAAAAATCCGCAGGAGGTAGGCAGCCTGCCCGCCAAATTCGGTCTCCTGGCCGGAGGGAAAGCGCACCATTTGTGCGTTGAGCTCGAGCTGCTTGAAGCTCAGCCCGGCCTTTTCAAGCGGCCCGCCGATGAGCCAGCCGATATCGACGGTCTCATCGAGCTGCGGCGTCCAGCGTCCGGCAACGCCGACGCAGCCGCCATCGGCGTCCGGCGCGACGCTATAGATGGCATTGAAATTGAACGGCAGGCGCGAGGCCAGAACCTTGCCATTTTTCTTGAAGCTGTAGGCGAGGCGGTAAATGAAACGGACCTCGCCGCAGCCCCCGTCGCCTCGTATTTCGGCGAAATCACGCCGATCGAGCCGGTTGACGACACCGACCAGCCGAAAGCGCGCAGCGTCGGTCTTCAGCCAGCGCATGTCGATGATGCGGCCGACATTGCCGTCGGTGACTTCGTAGAGCGACCGCCCGCCAGCCTTCATCTCGGCGCGCAGCGCGGTAACATCGCCGGCAATCGTTTCGACGATCTGATGATAGGCCGGCGCCTTGTCATAAAGCGTCTTCAGGTCGGCCTTGCCGTCGACATCGAAAATGCCGGCGAAATCAAAACCCCTGGCGTCGAGAGCGGCGAGCACGGCCGGATCGTCGACGATCATCACCGGACCTTCGGCGCGCGCCAGGCTGGCCAAGAAAAAATTGGCGAGAATCACGGCGATCAGGGCGAGCCGACGGTTCATTCAGCGGTCATCCTGTTGCGATTTTCGGCAAGCTCGCGCAGCACCGGCACCAGCGCCAGCGGCAAGTCTTCAGCGATCAGCCCAGGTCCGAAACGGCTGCCGGCCTCAGCATGAATCCAGACCGCCGCGCAGGCGGCTTCGAAAGCCGGCATGCCTTGTGCCAGGAGGCCGGCGATGATGCCCGACAGCACGTCGCCCGAACCGGCGGTGGCCAGCCATGGCGCGCCGTTGCCGTTGATCGCCGCCCTGCCATCGGGCGCCGCGATCACCGTGTCCGCGCCCTTGTAGACGACGATGGCGCCGGCGCGCGCGGCGGCAGTGCGCGCCTTGGCCAGCTTGGACAGGTTCCTGGCTCCGGCGATGTCCGCAAACAGCCTAGCGAATTCGCCCTCATGCGGCGTCAGCACCAGCGCCGGTGCGTTCGGGCGACGGGCGGCTTCGAACAGAACGTCGGGCGTATCGCGAAACGAAGTGATGCCATCGGCATCGAGCACCAGCCCGTCGACCCTGCCGTGTTGCCGTTGTCCGGCGGCCAGTACGTCGAGGGCAAAATCGCGTGTTTTTTCGCCGACGCCAAATCCGGGTCCGAGGACGAACGCCGACGGCCGGCGGTCGCCAATGAATTTCTGCACATCCGCGATGCTGTCGACCTTTTGCAGCATGATCGAAGTCAGATGCACGGCATTCACCTGCACGGCATTCGCCGGCGACAGCACGGTCACCGCCCCTGCCCCGCTTCTGGCCGCGGCAAGCGCCGATAGCCGTGCGGCACCCGTCGCCGATGGCCCGCCGGAAAAGACGCCGACATGGCCGCGCCTGTATTTATGCGCGTCGACGGCTGGGACTGGGAAATTTTCGAGCCAAATCGGCGGGATGTTCTCGAAGGTGAGCGGTTCAAGCTGAGCAACGATATCGTCGCTAATGCCGATATCGGCAAGCACCAGCTCGCCGCACATCCCGCGCCCCGGCAACAGCAGATGGCCGGGCTTTTTTCGCGCGAATGTTACCGTGAATTGGGCGCGGAATGCCTGGCCGAGAATCTGGCCACTGTCGCCTGACACGCCTGAGGGCAGATCGACCGCGACGACAGGCAGGTTCAGTTCTGTCGCAACCTCGACCGCCCTGGCGGCATCACCGGACAGCGGCTTGGACAGCCCCGCCCCATAAAGCGCATCGACCAGGATCGAACCTTTATCGGCAGCAAATTCCGACAGCGGCCGTGGACTGACCCGGCATTCCGACGCGGCGAGCGCCGCGTCGCTGCCGGCTTTGGGCGAGCCGGATGCCCACAGCAACACGTCGACGGCGCTGTCCCTTAGAATGCGGGCGACGACATAGCCATCGCCGCCATTGTTGCCAGGCCCGCACAGCACGTGGACGCGCCTGGCAGCCGGACAATGGGCGAGCACCACCGCAGCGACTGCGCCACCTGCATTGCGCATCAGGACAATGCCGTCGAATGGTCCGGCGGAAATCGTCAGCCGGTCGGCCTCAGCCATTTCGGCCGGAGACAGAATTTCATTGCTCATGGATGCCGATCCGCATTGGCTCAAGCCGATCCTGTGGTCAAACCCCGATCCTTGTGGTCAAACCCCGATCCCTGTGGTCAAACCCCGATCCCTGTGGTCAAACATTGTCCAGTTTTCGGTTCGAAGCAAACGGCGATGAAATGGCACGATCTGTAAGCACATCGTTAGGGACAATGGCGTCCTCGAAGCACAATTGCCCGCGAAATGCTCTATCTGCCCAATTATTGTGCGGACGGTAGCGTCGACAATGTGTAGGTTCCCAGTATCCATGACGCAGCCAATGCAGCGAATGACGCGAATTTAGCCCTCAACGCGGCATGGCATCGAAATCGCGTGATACCGCTTCGAATCCGCTCAAATTGGCACAGTTCGTGCTTGAAAGAGGCGCAAGCGGGGCTCACAACCCGTCTTTTTTGACAGTGGAGGCCACTTTTTACATGAAAAAGATCGAAGCGATCATCAAGCCGTTCAAGCTAGACGAAGTGAAGGAAGCGCTTCAGGAGGCCGGGCTGCAGGGCATCACCGTAACGGAGGCCAAGGGTTTTGGCCGGCAGAAGGGCCATACCGAACTCTATCGCGGCGCTGAATATGTCGTGGATTTTCTGCCCAAGGTGAAGATCGAGGTCGTGCTCGGCGACGACGCGGTCGAAGGCGCGATCGAAGCCATTCGCAAGGCGGCCCAGACCGGCCGCATCGGCGACGGCAAGATCTTCGTCTCCAACATCGAGGAAGTCGTGCGCATCCGCACCGGCGAAACAGGGATGGACGCGGTCTGAGGATTCTGATTTCAGATCATCTCCTCGAAACGTCATCAGACAGGGAAACATGACATGACGACAGCCAAAGACATCATGAAGCAGATCAAGGACAACGACGTGAAATTCGTTGACCTGCGCTTCACAGATCCGAAGGGCAAGCTGCAGCACGTGACGATGGATGTCGTTGAGGTCGAGGAAGACATGTTTGCCGACGGCGTCATGTTCGACGGGTCCTCCATAGCCGGCTGGAAGGCGATCAACGAGTCCGACATGGTGCTGATGCCCGACACCGAGACGGTGCATATGGACCCGTTCTTCGCGCAGTCGACCATGGTCATCCTGTGCGATATCCTCGATCCGATCTCAGGAGAATCCTACAACCGCGACCCGCGCGGCACCGCCAAGAAAGCTGAAGCCTATATGAAGGCGGAAGGCATCGGCGATCAGATCTTCGTCGGCCCGGAAGCCGAGTTCTTCGTGTTCGACGACGTCAAGTACAAGGCCGATCCGTACAACACCGGCTTCAAGCTCGACTCCACCGAATTGCCGTCCAACGACGACACTGACTACGAGACCGGCAATCTAGGCCACCGCCCGCGCATCAAGGGCGGCTATTTCCCGGTGCCGCCGATCGACTCGGCGCAGGACATGCGCTCCGAAATGCTGACCGTGCTCGCCGAAATGGGCGTGCGTGTCGAAAAGCACCACCACGAAGTGGCCGCTGCCCAGCACGAGCTCGGCATCAAGTTCGACACGCTGGTCCGCAACGCCGACAAGATGCTGATCTACAAATATGTCGTGCACCAGGTCGCCAACGCCTACGGCAAGACGGCCACCTTCATGCCGAAGCCGGTCTTCGGCGACAACGGCTCGGGCATGCACGTCCACCAGTCGATCTGGAAGGGCGGCAAGCCGACCTTCGCCGGCAATGAATATGCCGGCCTCTCGGAGAGCTGCCTGTTCTACATCGGCGGCATCATCAAGCATGCCAAGGCCATCAACGCCTTCACCAACCCGCTAACCAACTCCTACAAGCGCCTGGTGCCGGGCTATGAAGCGCCGGTGCTGCTCGCCTATTCGGCCCGCAACCGCTCTGCCTCCTGCCGCATTCCATTCGGCTCGTCGCCGAAGTCCAAGCGCGTCGAGGTCCGCTTCCCCGATCCGGGCGCCAACCCCTACCTCGCCTTTGCCGCCATGCTGATGGCCGGGCTCGACGGCATCAAGAACAAGATCCACCCGGGACAGCCGATGGACAAGGATCTCTACGACCTGCCGCCTAAGGAACTGAAGAAGATCCCGACCGTCTGTGGTTCGCTGCGCGAAGCGCTGCAGAGCCTCGACAAGGACCGCGGCTTCCTGAAGGCCGGCGGCGTCTTCGACGACGACCAGATCGACAGCTACATCGAGCTCAAGATGGCCGAAGTGATGCGCTTCGAAATGACCCCGCACCCGGTCGAGTATGACATGTATTACTCGGTCTGAGCGGACGAGCTAAGCGACAAACAAAACCCCGCCGGAGCGATCCGGCGGGGTTTTTGTTTGGGATGGCGAACACTCAATCCAGCAGTTGGTGTTGTCGCCCTGACAAAAGGCCGACGCGACGGAGAGCAGTCACGGCGCAGACACTCAGTTCCGCGCCGTGACGCGTGCTCAAGCGGCAGCCGAAACCTCGGCGCTGGTCGGGACGGAGGCGATCGTCTTCAGGATCTGCGAAGCGATCTGGTAGGGGTCGCCCTGCGAGTTCGGGCGGCGATCCTCGAGATAGCCCTTGTAGCCATTGTTGATGAAGGAATGCGGCACGCGGATCGAGGCGCCGCGGTCGGCGATGCCATAGCTGAACCTGTTCCATGGCGCGGTCTCATGCTTGCCGGTCAGACGCTTGTCGTTGTCCGGCCCGTAGACGGCGATGTGATCCATCAGGTTCTTGTCGAAGGCGGCCATCAGTGCCTCGAAATAGTCCTTGCCGCCGACTTCGCGCATGTAAGCGGTCGAGAAGTTGGCGTGCATGCCGGAACCGTTCCAGTCGGTGTCGCCGAGCGGCTTGCAGTGATATTCGATATCGATGCCGTATTTCTCGGTGAGGCGCTGCATCAGGTAGCGGGCCATCCACATCTGGTCGGCGGCCTTCTTGGAGCCCTTGCCAAAAATCTGGAATTCCCACTGGCCCTTGGCCACCTCGGCGTTGATGCCTTCATGGTTGATGCCGGCGGCAAGGCAGAAGTCGAGATGCTCCTCGACGATCTGCCTGGCGACGCTGCCGACGTTGCTGTAGCCGACGCCGGTGTAGTACGGGCCTTGCGGCGCGGGGTAGCCGCTCTCGGGGAAGCCGAGCGGGCGGCCATCCTTGTAGAAGAAATACTCCTGCTCGAAGCCGAACCAGGCGCCCTCGTCGTCGAGGATGGTGGCGCGCTTGTTGGATGCATGCGGCGTCACGCCGTCCGGCATCATGACTTCGCACATGACGAGCACGCCATTGCTGCGCGCGGGGTCGGGATAGATGGCGACCGGCTTCAGCACGCAGTCGGACGAGTGGCCTTCGGCCTGCATGGTCGAGGAACCGTCGAAGCCCCACAACGGAAGCTGGTCGAGCGTCGGGAATTCGGCATATTCCTTGATCTGCGTCTTTCCACGAAGGTTGGGAACCGGGGTGTATCCATCGAGCCAAATGTACTCGAGCTTGTATTTCGTCATTCTAGCCTCTCGTTGCTTTGATCACCGAACCTTGGACGGCGCCGGCATGCCAGCCACCCTGCAGCCGACCTGCCGGATTATCAGAAAGCAATTCGTGTGCCATTTTCACCGGCCAAGGATGCGACAAAACTGACGCGCATCCCGACAAATCCGCTGCCGCGTAATCGCAATGCGTCCGGATCAATCACAAGCATGTTCTGCATAAATAACAGGCAGATACTGATCTTTTTATAATCATATTGCCTAACTGGATTGCAGAACCTATCTTCGGGAAAGATTGAATCGGCAAGGCTCTGCAGAAGAAGGGAGACCGACAATGGAAATCACTCCTACCCGTCAGTCGGCCAAAATCCTGATGTTCCCGGGGGCAGCGCGCGCTTCTGCCTCAAATTTAAGCGGAAAGGCTAAGTTCGCGGCAGAACTTGCTTCATTGCGCAACCGTACGGATTTCGGAAGCGGCTGGTATCACGAAGCGGCCATCGAGGAAGAAAAACAGGACCGGAAGAGCTAAACCATTCCTCCGCATCGCTTTTGACGAATTGCAAAGCAAGGCCCGGCGCGATCACTCGCGCCGGGCTTTTCATTTTTGCTGTCAGGCGAGGATCAGGTCTTGGCGTGCAAGTCCGTTCCCAGCGTATCCCTAACAAAGATCGTACCGATGACCAGCGACATCGCAGCGATCACCACCGGATACCAGAGGCCGTAATAGATATCGCCGCTGTAGGCGCTGAGCGCGAACACCGTCGCCGGCAGCAGGCCGCCGAACCAGCCATTGCCGATGTGATAGGGCAACGACATGCCGGTATAGCGGATGCGGGTCGGGAACATTTCTACCAGGATCGCGGCGATCGGTCCGTAGACCATGGTCACGTAAATGACCAGGATGAACAGGACGCCGATGACCTTTGCCCAGTTGACCTGTTCAGGGTCGGCAAACATCGCAAAGGCGCCTGCCGCCGGGACGTTGTAGACGGTGATCTCGGGCACCGCCGCGGCCTCATCGGCCGTCAGCAGCTTGTCCTTGACCGCCCGGTCGGCCGCAACCGTCGTCTTGTCGCCGGCGCGGATTGCGGCGGCGTCGAGCTTCAGTTCCGGATTGGCCGCGACGAAGGCGTCGAGCTTCTGGTCGGCGACCTTGGCCGCACCACGCTTCAGCGGATAGCCGCCGTCCCGCAATGCAATGTTGATTGCCTTCTTGAACGCGGCGTCGCTTGAAGTGGCCTTGTCTGCGGCTGCCACGACATCGTAGGACGTCACCGTTGCGGTGCCGATCTTGACACTGGCCGCGGTCCCCGGTGCCGCTGTGGTGACAATGTCATAGGGCACCGAGCTCTTGGCAAGGAAGTCGGTCGCAATATCGCACGACGTCAGAGGCTTGCGCGTTCCGGTCGGATTGAACTGGAACTTGCAGTCGCCAGGCGCGGCGGTAATCGTGGCACGGGTGTTTTGCTGTGCGGTGGCGAGCGCCGGATTGGCTGCCCAGGTCAGCGCCTTGAACAGCGGGAAGGTGGTGACGATCGCCAGCGCCAGGCCCGCCATGATGATCGGCTTGCGGCCGATCTTGTCGGAGAGCCAGCCGAACACGACAAAGAAGATCGTGCCGAGCGCCAGCGCGATGGCGATCATGATGTTGACCGACTGGCCGTCGACCTTGAGCACGTTCTGCAGGAAAAACAGCGCGTAGAATTGGCCGTTGTACCAAACCACGGCCTGGCCGGCAGTAAGGCCGAAAAGCGCCAAAATGGCGATCTTGGCATTCTTCCACTGTCCGAAGGCTTCCGTAAGCGGCGCCTTGGAGCCCTTGCCCTCGTCCTTCATGCGCTGGAAGGTCGGCGATTCGGCAAGCGACAGGCGAATCCAGACCGATATGCCGAGCAGAATGGCTGAGAGCAGGAATGGAACGCGCCAGCCCCAGGCCTCGAAATCCTCCTTGCTCAGCGAATTTTGCACGATAAGGATGACGACCAGCGACAGGAACAGGCCAAGTGTCGCCGTCGTCTGGATCCACGATGTGTAGAAGCCGCGACGGTCGTCGGGCGCATGCTCGGCCACATAGGTCGCCGCACCGCCATATTCACCACCGAGCGCCAGGCCCTGCAGCATGCGCAGCGCAATCAGGGTAATAGGCGCTGCAATGCCCCAGCTTGCCGAACCAGGCAGCAGGCCGACCAGGAAGGTCGACAGGCCCATGATCATGATAGTGACGAGAAAGGTGTATTTGCGACCTACGAGATCACCGATGCGGCCAAACACCAGCGCGCCGAACGGGCGCACGAGGAAGCCAGCGGCGAAAACCAGCAGCGTAAAGATGTTGCGCGTCGCTTCCGGATACGAGTTGAAGAATGTCGAGCCGATCGCTGCCGCCAATGCGCCGTAGAGATAGAAATCGTACCATTCGAAAACGGTGCCGAGCGAGGAAGCGAAGATGACTTTCTTCTCTTCCCGCGTCATTCCGCGGCTTGCTCTGCCGGCGGTCGCTGCCATTGCCATGAATTCGTCCTCCCGTGACATCTCGCTGTGCTTGATGCTGCGCGGTGTCGCCTCTGGACACGAACTCGGGCAGCTATCGCCGCGAGAAGTGACAGAAAGCGCCGCCCAGAGGCAGCCCGTCTTTGGGATTATGACTTTGGTCCAATGCATCGGCCCGAACATCGGAATCGATGTTCGGAAAGCACGATGCATAGATTCAAAGTGTTAGAGCGTATTTTGCACGTCCAACTGGAACGCACGTCGCTCTAATAGGGCAAGGCGAAACGAATGAGGGCGGCGATTGCCGTCAGCCCTTGAGCGCCTCGAGGAGACCGACGGCGGCCATCATGTCGCGCTTGCGGTGGGCACGGCGGGCGACGGCTTCCGCGTCATGGCCCCAGTGCTCGGCCTGCCAGTCCTCGTCGACATGGCCGGCGGCCCAGGCTGCCTCGCCGTCGATCTCGCCGAAATCGACGGCCAGCGCCAGCAGTGCCGATCCCGTCAGCGACGTCATGACGTGGATGGCGGCAAGCCGGAGCGGGTCGGCACGCTGGGCAAGATGAACGCCGAGCACCGCGATGCTCTCGCGCGGCTGCTCGACATGGATCACCCCTTCGGCGAGTTGAAACCGGGCGCCGAGCGCGCTCCGCGCCCAATCGATGACGGGGTCCCAATATTCGTTCTGCCGATCGACGAGCCCTTGGGGGGCATCGGCGCGATAGCAGAGCAGGTCGGACGAGGCAAAGCGCAGGATGTCTTCCAAAACCGCCTGCGGGTCGCTGGCGACGCCGTCGATGGCCGTGTTGACCAGACGCATGACCGGCATCGTCATCGGGTCGATCGTCTCGCCTTGCGCGGCGAACTCGCCGGCGACCAGAGCGGCGGCTTTTTCGGTCGGCAGGATCAGAAGCGCTTTGCCCGGCGTACGGACCGGCTTGCCATCGAGATGAACCGCAAAACCAGCTTCGGCCGGTGCGACCGAGACGGTTTTGTAGAAGCGTTTCGGCAGGTGCGTCTTCATCTGGATCTGGGCACGGCGTACCGGATCCGGATCGGAAAGCTGCTTTCCCGCTTCGAGGTCGTTGAGAATATCGCGCATGCCGGAGCCTTTCATCCGGGGATCTGTTTTCGGGCCGGCCGATTCACAATGATCAGACCGGCTGCGATGAGGCCGAGTGCCAGGAAAATACGGATGGTCAGAGGCTCGTTCAAGAAGATGGCGCCGCACAGGACGCCGAACACCGGCGAAAGGAAGGTGAAGCTCGACAGGCCCGATGCCGGATAGCGCCGCAGCAACCAGAACCAGAGCACATAGGTGAAGGCGACGATGTAGACCGCCTGGAAAAGCAAGGCCAAGGTCGGCAAAGCGGCGAAGTCGCGGACGGGCGGCCCGGCGAAAGGCAGCACCAAGGCGCCGACCATCGCAGCGCCGGCCAGTTGGTAGAGCAGCAACTTCTCGGCGCTCGTTTCCGCCAGTTTCGTGCGCTTGATGGCGATGTAGGTCAAGGCCCACAGAATGCCGGCGCCGAGACTGAGCAGATCACCAATCAGGGTCGCACCGTTATCGGCGCTCAACTGGTCGGAGAACACCGCGACCAATCCGGCGAAAGCGAGCAGAAGGCCGACGAGCCGGCGCGCGGTGATGCGTTCGTTGAGCAGGAAATGCCCGCCGACCAGCACCCAGAACGGCATGGTGTTGACCAACAAGGTGTTGCGCGCGACGGTCGTCTGTTCGAGCCCGACATAGAGAAACAGGAACTCGAGACCAAAAAGCGCGCCTGCCAGAATGCCGGCGACAAGGGTTCCGTCGCGGGTAAAAAGCGCAATGCCGCGCCAGCGGCACCAGACGAGAACGCACAGCCCGCCGATGACCGACCGTGCGATCGACAGGAAAACGGGATCGTAGCCGGCATAGGAGATCTTGGCGGCGACGTAGTTCAGCCCCCAGGAAAAGGTCAGCCCGACCATGATGGCGGCGGCGGCCATGTCGACCCTGTCGCGACGGTCGAGCGTATCTGTGGCCATGCCCACTGGAACTAGTCCTCCGCGCTGGCGTCGTCGAAGCCGATCAGGTTCCAGCTCTGGCGCATATGCGGCGGCATCGGTGCGGTGACGTCGATGAAACCCTTGTCGGGATGCGGGATGACGATGCGGCGCGCGTGCAGATGCAAGCGGTTCTGCATGCCGCCGGGAAAATCCCAATTGGTATCGGCCTCGAAATATTTGGGATCGCCGATGATCGGGCAGCCGATGTGAGCGGCATGGACGCGAAGCTGGTGGGTGCGGCCGGTATAGGGTTCCATCTCCAGCCAGGACAGGGTCTGCGCCGCCTGCTCGACGATCCGGTAATAAGACACTGCGTGGTCGGCGCCCTTTTCGCCATGCTTGGCGACGCGCACCCGATCGCCGTCGGGCGTCGGTTCCTTGATCAGCCAGGTCGAGATCTTGTCCTCGCGCTTCGGCGGCACGCCCTTGACCAGCGCCCAGTAGGTCTTCTTGGTCTCACGCGCCCGGAACGCCTCGGCAAGCTTCATGGCGGCGAGCCTGGTGCGGGCGACGACCAGCACGCCAGACGTGTCGCGGTCGAGCCGGTGCACCAGACGCGGTTTCTCGCCCTTCTGGCTGCGCCAGGCTTCCAGCATGTCGTCGACATTGCGGGTGACACCTGAGCCACCCTGGACGGCGAGGCCGGCCGGCTTGTTGAAGACGAACACTTTCGGATCTTCATGGATCAGCATCTTGGCCAGAACGTCGGCGTCGCCCTGGTTGCGGATCGAGTGACCGGTGAGCGGGCTCTCGCCCTTCTTGTCCACTTCGAGCGGTGGGATGCGAACCGTCTGGCCCGGCTCGACGCGGGTATCGGCCTTAACCCTGCCGCCATCGACACGGATCTGGCCGGAGCGCAGCAGTTTTTGCAGATGGCCGAAGCCAAGGCCCGGAAAATGGGTCTTGAACCAGCGGTCGAGCCGCATGCCCGCCTCGCCGGCCTCCACCGTGATCTGTTCTACGCCTGCCATTGTCTCGTTTTTACCCGTTTCCAGCGCATGACCTGAAATCGATCTTCGGAAAGGGTCATGCGCAAAATCAAAAAGCTGCAGCGTCCTTGGCGCGCCCTGAGGGACACGCGGCGCTGCAAGCGGGGCAATAGCATTAAGGCAGGCTTCTTGCGAGCCAAAGACCCAGAAACAGGGCAATGATCGCGCCAATGAGGCTGGCAAGGGCGTATCCGAACGCCGGCAGCGTCGCGCCGCGCTCCCACAGCGTCGCGAAATCGAGCGAAAAGGCGGAGAAAGTGGTGAAGCCGCCGAGGATGCCGGTGGCGACGAACAGCCGAAGCTCGTTCGATCCGCCGTAGCGCCGCGCCAGGGTCGTGATGAACAGGCCCATGGCAAAGGAGCCGACAATGTTGATCGCCATCGTGCCCCAGGGAAAACTCGGGCCGACAAGACGCAGCGCAACGAAATTGACGACGTGCCGGAGCCCGGCACCAATAGCGCCGCCCGCAGCAACGAGGAGGAGATTGATCATCGCCGTTTACTGCCCTTACAGGGTGGCTCGGTCAATCCCTGCCCCTGAGCGGGAAAGTAGCGCGAGCCTACTTTTTCCGCTCGCCGCGCAGCTTCGCCCAATAGTCGAGCCGCTTCCTGATATCACGCTCGAAACCGCGCGCGGGCGGATCATAGAATTTACGGCGGCCCATCTTTTCCGGAAAATAATCCTGTCCGGAAAAAGCGTCCGGCTCGTCGTGGTCGTAACGGTAGCCGGCGCCGTAATCTTCTTCCTTCATCAGCTTGGTCGGGGCGTTGAGGATGTGTTTGGGCGGCAGCAATGAGCCGAACTCCTTAGCCGCCTGAGTGGCGGCCTTGAAGGCGGTGTAGACGGCGTTGGATTTGGGCGCGCTGGCGAGATAGACCGTGGCCTCGGCGAAGGCGAGTTCGCCCTCTGGCGAGCCCAGATAGTCGTAGGCATCCTTGGCGGCATTGGCGACGACCAGCGCCTGCGGGTCTGCCAGCCCGATATCCTCCATCGCCATGCGCACCAGGCGGCGGCCGAGATAGAGCGGGTCCTCGCCGGCGTCGAACATGCGGGCGAGATAATAGAGGGCGGCGTCGGGGTCGGACCCGCGCACCGATTTGTGCAGCGCCGAGATCAGATTGTAATGGCCGTCCTGGCCCTTGTCGTAGATCGGCGCGCGGCGCTGGACGATGCGCTGCAGGCCCTCGGCGCCGAACGCCTCGCCTGACTTCGCGGCGCGCCAGACCTCTTCTGCCAGCGTCAGCGCCGCACGACCATCGCCATCGCTCATGCGGACGAGCATCGCCCTCGCCTCGTCGTCGAGCGGCAGCGCCCTGCCCTCGGTCTCCTCGGCACGCGCCAGCAGTTTTGCGATGCTGTCCTCACCGAGCGAATGGAAGACCAGCACGCGGGCGCGGGATAGAAGCGCGGCATTCAGCTCGAAGGACGGGTTTTCGGTGGTGGCGCCAACCAGCACCACGGTGCCGTCTTCCATGACAGGCAAAAAACTGTCCTGCTGGGCGCGGTTGAAGCGATGGATCTCGTCGACGAAGAGCAGCGTCTGACGGCCGTTGGTGCGGCGCAGCTTCGCCGCCTCGAACACTTTCTTCAGGTCGGCGACTCCGGAAAACACCGCCGATATCTGTTGGAACGCAAGGCTGGTTTCGCCGGCAAGCAGCCGCGCGACCGTGGTCTTGCCCGTCCCGGGCGGCCCCCAGAAGATCATCGAGCCGAGCGAGCCGGAGCAGATCAGCCGCGTCAGCGCGCCGTCGGGTCCGGTCAGATGCTCCTGGCCGACGACCTCGCTGAGGTTCTGCGGGCGCAGCCGGTCGGCCAGCGGCCTGCCGGGCGGCGCCTTTTCCGGTTCATCGACACTGAACAGATCGGCCATGCACGTCTTTTCATTGGAGCGCGATCTCGTCCGAAGGATCGACGCTCGGGCTTAGTAACGCAACACCTGGCGCAGTATCTGCCCGCCGCGCTCGACGGTAAAGCGCCACCAGCGCGTCTCCTGCATGGCTGCCTTTTCCAGGGTCGCGGCGGTATCGATGGTCAAGCCGTTGACCTCGCGAACGATGTCGCCCGGCTGGAAGCCGAAACCGGCTGCGGGCGAACCGCGATTGATGTCAATCACGGTAACACCCTTGACGTCCGTGCGGATGCCGAGCCGCTGGGCGAGCCGCGGCGACAGTTCCGCAACCTTGGCGCCGGAGAACGGGCTGCGACCGCGCAGCGTCACCTCCGCGAGTTTCGCACCTTCCGGCGCACGCTCCAGCGCGATGTCCATCGCCGCTTGCTGGCCTTTGCTCAGAACGGCGAAGCTGGCATTGGTGCCGATCGACAGCGTCGCCATCCGGTAATCCAACGCCTCGATGCTCTCGACCGGCGTGCCATTGAGCGACAGCACGACGTCACCGGCCTTGAGCCCCGCCTTGGCCGCCGGCCCGGCTTCGTCGACGGACGAAACCAGCGCCCCGGTCGGCGTCTCCAGACCGAGCGATTCGGCGATTTGCGGCGTCACGCGCTCGAATTCGGCGCCGATATAGGGCCGCTCGAAGAAGTCGCGCCCGGCCTTGGCCGCATCGGCAAAAGCGAGAACCATATTGGAGGGAATAGCAAAGCCGATGCCGATCGAGCCGCCGCTGCGGCTGTAGATCGCCGTGTTTATGCCGACCAGTTGGCCACCCATGTTGATCAGCGCACCGCCGGAATTGCCGGGATTGATCGCGGCGTCGGTCTGGATGAAGAAACTGGAATCGGAAACGCCGATGTGGCTGCGGGCAAGCGCCGAAACGATGCCGCTGGTGGTGGTCTGGCCGACACCAAAGGGGTTGCCGATGGCCAACAACAGGTCGCCGACCTCGAGCGCGTCGGAATCGCCGATGGCGACGACCGGAAATGGCTTGTCGGCGGAGATCTTGAGCACGGCGAGGTCAAGCGTCTCGTCCTTGAGCAGCACCTTGCTGTCGAATTCACGCCCGTCCGCGGTGGCGACCTTGACCTGATCGGCGTCCTTGATGACGTGGAAATTGGTGACCACTATGCCTGTCGGGTCGACCAGCACGCCGGAGCCGAGCGAGGACTGCGCACGCGGTTGCGAACGGCCGAAGAACTCTTCGAAGAACGGATCGCCGTCGAAGGGCGACCTCAGCCTGGCCGTTTGCGAGGCATAGACATTGACCACGGCCGGCGCCGTCTGCTTGACCAGCGGCGCAAACGACAGTTGCATCTCCTCGCGGCCGAACGGCACGCGCTTGTCTGGACCGGAGGTGGCATTTTCGCCTTCGGCGCCGCGCAACATGTCGGTCAGCACGTCGGACAGACCGGGATCGGCCTTGGTGTCCTGAGCCAGCGCCTGCCTGGCGGCCGGCACGACTGCCGCCGCCATCAAGGCGCAGAGTAGAACAAGGGACAGCCGTTTTACGCGCATTCCGAATCCTCCGGGGTCGGGCGCCATTGTCCCGACGATTGTGCAAAATGAAAGGCTAAGTCGATGTAATCGAATTATTCTCGAGGAAAAGACATGGGCTTAAGTCAAGACAGTCCCCGCAATGCTCCCTACCGCTGCCAGAATGCACAAAAGGGCCCGCAGGCCCTTTTGAACTCCTTGAGGGAAAACCGAAGCTTATGCGGCTGCGGCTTCCTCGTCGGTGCCTTCTGCCTCGATACGGGCACGGTCGCCGGCGCCCTTGGCCGAGGTGTCGCGATCGACGAACTCGATGACCGCCATGGCGGCATTGTCGCCGTGGCGGAAGCCCGCCTTCATGATGCGCAGATAGCCGCCGTTGCGGGTGGCGTAGCGCGGCGCGATCGTGTCGAACAGGCGCTTGACGACGCCTTCATTGCCGATCTGGGCAATCACCTGGCGGCGGGCATGCAGGTCGCCGCGCTTGCCTAGCGTCACCAGCTTCTCGACGATCGGACGCAGATCCTTCGCCTTCGGCAAGGTGGTGAGGATCTGCTCATGCTCGATGAGCGACACGGCAAGATTGGCAAACATCGACTTGCGGTGGCTTATGCTGCGGGCGAACCGGCGGCCTTTAAATCCGTGGCGCATGGCTCTTCTCCTGGTGTTGTGGGCGGTTGGCCCGGCTGTTTCGTTTTGTGAATGGTCAATAGTGAATGATGAATGGAAGGGCTCTACCTCTCCGAAGTCGCCGACCGACGACCATTCACCATTCTCAATTCACCGGTCAGTATTGATCTTCGTAACGCTTGGCGAGGTCTTCGATGTTTTCCGGCGGCCAATCCGGCACTTCCATGCCGAGGTGCAGGCCCATCGCCGCCAGGACTTCCTTGATCTCGTTCAGCGACTTGCGGCCGAAGTTCGGGGTGCGCAGCATCTCGGCTTCGGTCTTCTGGATCAGGTCGCCGATGTAGACGATGTTGTCGTTCTTCAGGCAGTTGGCCGAACGCACCGAAAGCTCGAGCTCGTCGACCTTCTTGAGCAGCGCCGGGTTGAAGGCAAGCTCGGTCACCTGCTCGGCGGCGACTTCCTTCTGCGGCTCGTCGAAATTGACGAACAGGCCAAGCTGGTCCTGCAGGATGCGGGCGGCGAAAGCCACCGCGTCCTCGCCCGAGATCGAACCGTCGGTGTCGATCGTCATGGTCAGCTTGTCGTAGTCGAGAACCTGGCCCTCGCGGGTGTTCTCGACCTTGTAGGAGACCTTCTTGACCGGCGAGTAGAGGCTGTCGACCGGGATGAGGCCGATCGGCGCGTCTTCGGCGCGATTGCGGTCGGCCGGCACGTAGCCCTTGCCGGTATCGACGGTGAACTCCATGCGGATTTCAGCGCCCTCGTCCAGCGTGCAGATGACGTGGTCGGGATTGAGGATCTCGACGTCGCCGACCGTCTGGATGTCGCCGGCCAGAACAGCGCCCGGTCCCTGCTTGCGCACGACCATGCGCTTGGGGCCGTCACCTTCCATGCGGATGGCGATTTCCTTGATGTTCAAGACGATGTCGGTCACGTCCTCGCGCACGCCGGCGATAGACGAGAATTCATGCAGAACGCCGTCGATCTGCACGGCGGTCACAGCCGCGCCACGCAGCGAAGACAGAAGCACGCGACGCAACGCGTTGCCGAGGGTCAGACCAAAGCCGCGCTCGAGCGGCTCGGCGACCAGCGTGGTCAGCGTCTTCTTCTTCGAAGAGAACTCGATCTTGTTCGGCTTGATCAGTTCCTGCCAATTTTTCTGGATCATGATGCTTTCCTTCCGTTGACCCGCCACCATCCAATCGTGGCGGGCGACCTGGAATGCCGTGGAGGAACGCTAATGACGTTCGCGCGGCGTTCGGTAATTTTTTCCCGAAAGCGCGTAGCGCTTCAGGTCTCTGTTCTTATGCATGTCGTTGCCCAAAACCGCTGCGCGTTTTGGGCAACAGGCATTAGACGCGGCGCTTCTTGCGCGGGCGGCAGCCATTGTGCGGGATCGGCGTCACGTCACGGATCGAGGTGATGGTGAAGCCGGCTGCCTGCAATGCGCGCAGCGCCGATTCACGACCGGAGCCAGGTCCGCAGACCTCGACCTCAAGCATGCGCATGCCGTGTTCCTGGGCCTTCTTGGCAACGTCCTCGGCAGCCATCTGGGCAGCGAACGGGGTCGACTTGCGAGATCCCTTGAAGCCCTGGGCTCCCGCCGACGACCAGGCAATCGAATTGCCCTGCGCGTCGGTGATGGTGATCATCGTGTTGTTGAAGGTCGAGTTGACGTGGGCAACGCCCGACGAGATATTCTTGCGTTCGCGACGGCGAACACGTGTGGCTTCCTTGGCCATGATGGTCCTTTCAGTTGATCTCTACACCGCCGTAATGCCAGCGGCTCCACCAGGGAGAAGGCAGTAGGGGAATACGGCAGTAGGGCAGTATGTCTGCCGATCCTATTGCCTTACTGCCCTACTCCCGTACTGCCCTAAATTACTTCTTCTTGCCGGCGATCGACTTGGCCGGACCCTTGCGGGTGCGCGCATTGGTATGCGTGCGCTGGCCGCGAACCGGCAGCGAGCGGCGATGACGCAGGCCGCGGTAGCAGCCAAGGTCCATGAGCCGCTTGATGTTCATCGACACTTCGCGGCGCAGATCGCCCTCGACCTGGTAGTCACGGTCGATCGTCTCGCGGATCTGCAGCACTTCCGCGTCGGTCAGCTGGTTGACGCGGCGCTCGGCCGGGATGCCGACCTTGTCGACGATCTCCTGGGCGAAGCTCTTGCCAATGCCGTGAATGTACTGAAGCGCGATGACGACGCGCTTGTTGGTCGGAATGTTGACGCCGGCTATACGAGCCATGTTCTTCTCTTCTCCATGTGGGCCGGACAAGCCGGCGCTGTCAAAGTTGCCCCGCGTCCGGTGGAGGCCGGCCCATGCGGGAGTTTCCAGTTCAAAGCGGCTGCCTTGCCCTTGCGGGCAAGCAAGCCTCGTGCCTGATAGGAAGACGGGCCGCCATACCCCAGCGAACCGCTCCAGTCAAGCGTAATCGTTTATTTTCCGTACGCAGACCCTTGCGCCGCCACTGGGGTCGCAGCCATGAGCACCGCTTCGATCTGCCGCGTCACCGCATCGATGTCGGCCATGCCGTCGACACCTCTCAGCTTGCCCTTGGCATAGTAATAGCCGATCAGCGGCGACGTCTTCTTGTAGTACTCCTTCAGGCGCTCTTCGAACACCGCCGGATTGTCGTCCTTGCGCACCGGCAGACCCGCGGCCTTGGCCTCTTCGGCGCGCTTGCCGATTCGACCAACCAGCGCCTTGTCGTCGACGACAAGTTCGATGACGGCGTCGAGAGTGAGGCGGCGAGCCGAGAGCATCGATTCAACCGCGTCCGCCTGCACCAGGGTTCGCGGATATCCGTCAAGGATGAATCCCCTTGCGCAATCGGCCTGATCGATACGCTCGGCGACGATAGCGTTGACGATGGCGTCGGAAACCAGTTCGCCAGCGTCCATCACCGCCTTGGCCCGTTTGCCGACTTCGGTGCCGGCCTGGACAGCAGCGCGCAGCATATCGCCCGTGGAGAGTTGGGGAATGCCGTATTTTTCTACCAGTCTTTGTGCTTGCGTCCCCTTGCCCGCCCCTGGCGGCCCAAGCAATATTAACCTCATCTGGCCTTCTTCCCCCCGCGCAGCTTCGACTTCTTGATCAGGCCCTCATACTGGTGCGCGATCAGGTGACCCTGAATCTGCGCCACCGTGTCGAGCGTTACACTGACCACGATCAGAAGCGATGTGCCACCGAGGTAGAATGGTACGCCAGTCGCTGAAATCAGGAACTCGGGCAGCAGACACACCAGCACCAGATAAATGGCGCCGACGACAGTTATGCGGGTAAGGACATAATCGATGTAATCGGCGGTGCGCTCGCCCGGACGGTAGCCCGGAATGAAACCCGAATGCTTCTTGAGCTGATCGGCGGTGTCCTTCGGGTTAAAGACGATCGCCGTATAGAAGAAGGCGAAAAATACGATCATCGCCGCATAGAACGCCATGTAGAGCGGCTGGCCATGACCGAGTGCCGCCAGGACGGTGCTGGCCCAGGCTGGCATGTTGGTCGTCTGCGAGAAGCCGGCGACCGTCGCCGGCAGCAACAGCAGCGAGGAGGCGAAGATCGGCGGAATGACGCCGGCGGTGTTGAGCTTGAGCGGCAGGTGCGAGGTGTCGCCCTGGAACATGCGGTTGCCGACCTGGCGCTTGGGATACTGGATCAGCAAGCGCCGCTGGGCGCGCTCGAAGAACACGATCAGCGCGATGACGACGACGGCAAGAACGATGATCGCCAGGATCAGGCCGGTCGACAGCGCGCCGGTGCGGCCAAGTTCCAGCGTACCGGAAATGGCTTGCGGCAGGCCAGCGACGATGCCGGCAAAGATGATCAGCGAAATGCCGTTGCCGATGCCGCGGGCGGTGATCTGCTCGCCGAGCCACATCAGGAACATGGTGCCGCCGACCAGCGTGATGACGGTCGAGATGCGGAAGAACATGCCGGGATCGCTGACGATGCCGCTGCCGCCTTCCAGTCCGACCGCAATGCCGTAGGCCTGGACCAGCGCCAAAAGCACGGTGCCGTAGCGAGTATACTGGTTGATGACCTTGCGGCCCTGCTCGCCTTCCTTCTTCAGCGACTCCAGTGACGGGATGACGGAGGTCATCAGCTGCATGATGATGGAAGCGGAGATATAGGGCATGATGCCGAGGGCAAAGATCGCCATGCGCTCGACGGCGCCACCGGCGAACATGTTGAACATGCCAAGCACGCCCTTGCTTTGCGACGAGAAGGCCTGGGCGAAAGCGTCGGGATTGATGCCGGGCAGCGGGATATAGGTGCCGAGGCGGTACACGAGCAGCGCGCCAACTGTGAACCAGATGCGCTTCTTCAGATCCTCCGCCTTGGCGAAGGCCGAGAAATTCAGATTCGAGGCTAGTTGTTCAGCAGCCGAAGCCATGCCTGATTCTCCGCTTGGTCACGCTCGATGGCCCGCAACTCAGGCGGCGCGTGTCACCGAAGCTCACGAGATAAGCTCCGGACTGCAAACATGCAAGCGGCCGCGTTGACGCGGCCGCCATATTGATCGGATCAAAGCGCAATCAAAAGCGAAACGTGTCCCGCTCTTGCCGATCGCGCTTCAAATCGCCGTTACTCGGCTGCTGCCTTTTCCGGCAGCTTCACCGAACCGCCGGCCTTTTCGATCTTCTCGACGGCAGCCTTGGAGGCGCCGGCCACGTCAAAGGCAAGCTTCGACTTGATCTCGCCGTCGGAGAGGATGCGCACGCCGTCCTTGACGCGGCGGATGACGCCGGCCGCGACCAGCGCTTCGGCGGTCACGGTCGTCTTGGCGTCGAGCTTCTTGGCATCGAGCGCAGCCTGGATGCGGGCCAGCGACACGACGGCAAAGCTCTTGGCGAAGATGTTGTTGAAGCCACGCTTCGGCAAGCGCCGGTAGAGCGGCATCTGGCCACCCTCGAAGCCGTTGACGGCGACGCCGGAGCGCGCCTTCTGGCCCTTGACGCCGCGACCGGCGGTCTTGCCCGAGCCGGAGCCGATGCCGCGGCCGAGACGCTTCCTGGAATGCGTCGCGCCGTCCTTGTCACGCAGATCGTTGAGTTTCATCTGAGTTCTCCTGCGCTCTGGTTCAGCCCTCGTCCACGACGCGGACGAGATGCTGGACGGCAGCGATCATGCCGCGCACGGAGGGGGTGTCCTCCAGCGTGCGCTGCTTGTGCATCTTGTTGAGGCCGAGGCCGACCAGCGTCGCGCGCTGCTCCTTCGGCCGGCGGATCGGCGAACCGATCTGCTCGACGGTGATGGTCTTGGTTGCTTTCTTGGCCATGGTCAATATCCCTGGTCAGCGCGACTATTCTTCGGCCGCAACGGCGGTGCCGCGGCGGGCCTGAAGGGTCGAATACTTGATGCCGCGCGCGGCAGCCACATCCTTGGGATGCATCTGGCTCTTCAGCGCGTCGAAGGTGGCGCGAACCATGTTGTAGGGGTTCGACGAACCCATCGACTTGGCGACCACGTCATGCATGCCGAGCGTCTCGAAGACGGCGCGCATCGGGCCGCCGGCGATGATGCCGGTACCCTGCTTGGCAGCGCGCAGCAGAACGCGTCCGGCGCCCCAGCGTCCTTCGACGTCGTGATGCAGCGTACGGCCCGAGCGCAGCGGCACGAAGATCATGTCGCGCTTGGCCGATTCGGTCGCCTTGCGGATCGCCTCTGGCACTTCGCGCGCCTTGCCGTGACCGAAGCCGACGCGGCCCTTCTGGTCGCCGACGACGACGAGTGCTGCAAAGCCGAAGCGCCGGCCGCCCTTGACGACCTTGGCGACGCGGTTGATGTGGACGAGCTTGTCCACCATGCCGTCGTCGCGCTCTTCGCGATCACGGCCGCGGCCGCCATCCCTACGTTCCTGTGCCATATCCTGTTCCTTGTTTTTTTCCGGAAGCACGGTTGATGATGATATCCGGTTCCCTCTGTGGGTTGCCGGGAGCGAAATTCATTTTTCCCTTCGCATGATCTTATCCAAAAAGTCTGCAACTTTTTGCTGCGCTGACCTCCGGTTCGGGATCATGCTTTAGAAGCTCAAGCCACCTTCACGGGCGGCCTCGGCCAGCGCCTTGACGCGGCCGTGATAGATGTATGGTCCGCGGTCGAAGACGACTTCCTTGACGCCGGCTTTCGAAGCGCGCTCGGCAATCAGCTTGCCGATTGCCACAGCGGCGGCAGTGTCGGCACCGGTCTTGAGCGAACCCTTGAGGTCCTTCTCCAGCGTCGAGGCGGCAGCGATGGTGTGGCCCTTGGCGTCGTCGATGACCTGGACGTAGATGTTCTTCGACGTGCGGTGGACCGACAGACGCGGACGCTCGCCGGCGACCTTCTTGATCTGGCGGCGGACGCGCTGAGCGCGGCGTTGGGTGGAGTCTTTCGAGCCCATGATATCAGTTCCTTGCCTTCAAAAAACGGGGGCAACCCTGTGCGGTAGGGCAAGCCTCCCGCGACCGCTCCCCGCGGCGTTGATTTGCAGTGAATGGTGAATGGAAAATGGTGAAAGGTAGAAACCAGGTGCCGCCCGGCTCCTGCTCTATCCTTCTGCCATTTTACCATTCACCGTTCACCATTGATGAAACTACTTCTTCTTGCCTTCCTTGCGGACGATCTTCTCGCCAGCGTAACGGACGCCCTTGCCCTTGTACGGCTCGGGACCGCGATATTCGCGGATCTCGGCAGCAACCTGACCGACCTTCTGCTTGTCGATGCCGGTCACGGTGATTTCCGTCGGCTTCGGCACGGTGATCGTGATGTCCTGCGGCGTTTCGTAGACGACGTCATGGCTGAAGCCGAGTGCCAGCTGCAGGTTCTTGCCCTGCATGGCGGCGCGATAGCCGACGCCGGTAATCTCGAGCTTCTTTTCGAAACCGTCCTTGACGCCCTGCAGGATGTTGACGATCTGCGTGCGCGACATGCCCCATTTGGAACGGGCGGTCTTGGTCTGGTCGCGTGGCTGGACAGCGATCTCGCTGCCTTCCATCTTGACCAGCACTTCGTCGTTGACCACGAACTTCAGCTCACCCTTGGGGCCCTTCGCCGTGACGGTCTGGCCGTCGACGGTCGCGGTCACGCCCTGCGGCAGCGAAACGGGTTTCTTTCCAATACGAGACATTTTGTTGTCCTCGTCACTTCTCTTGTTTCAGGTCTCTGTTTCGAGCGTGATCTTGTGCGAATCCGGGTTCCACTTTTCACTGCGTGGTTCGGTTCGGGATCGCGCTCCAGATCAGAAGATCTGGCAGAGGATTTCCCCGCCGACATTCTGTTCACGCGCTTCGTGGTCGGCCATCACGCCCTTCGGCGTCGAAAGGATGGCGATACCGAGGCCGTTGGCGACGTGCGGGATCGACTTCGCCGAAACGTAAACGCGACGGCCCGGCTTCGAGACGCGGGCGATTTCGCGCACCACCGGCGCACCGTCGAAATACTTCAGCTCGATCTCGATTTCGGACTTGCCGTTGTCGAAGTCGGTCTGGCTGTAGTCGCGGATATAGCCTTCCGCCTTCAGCACGTCGAGGACGCGGGTGCGCAGGCGCGAGGCCGGCGTCGAAACGCTCGACTTCTTGCGGCCATAGGCGTTGCGGATGCGGGTCAGCATATCGCCGAGAGGATCGCTCAATGACATGTTATGTCCTCCTTACCAGCTCGACTTGACCAGGCCCGGGATCTGGCCGTTATTGCCGAGATCACGAAGCGCGATGCGCGATACTTTGAGCTTGCGATAATAGGCACGCGGACGTCCGGTGACTTCGCAGCGGTTGCGGATGCGGATCTTGGCCGAGTTGCGCGGCAGTGCCGCAAGCTTCAGCTGAGCGCGGAAGCGCTCTTCCATCGGCTTGGACTGATCCATGATGATCGCCTTGAGGACCTTACGCTTGGCAGCGTACTGGTCCACAAGCTTGCGGCGCCTGTTGTTCTTCTCGACTGAGCTGGTCTTTGCCATTTCAGATTTTTCCTTTTCTCGCTGCCGTTACTGGCGGAAGGGGAAGTTGAAGGCCTTGAGCAATGCCCTGGCTTCGTCGTCCGTCTTCGCAGTCGTACAAACGATGACGTCCATGCCCCAGATCTGATCAACCTTGTCGTAGTTGATCTCCGGGAACACGATGTGTTCCTTGATGCCCATGGCATAATTGCCACGGCCATCGAAGCTCTTCGGGTTGAGCCCGCGGAAGTCGCGGACGCGCGGCAGCGCGATGTTCACGAGGCGGTCAAGGAACTCGTACATGCGTTCCTTGCGCAGCGTGACCTTGGCGCCGATCGGCATCTTTTCGCGGACCTTGAAGCCGGCGATCGAATTGCGCGCATGGGTGACGACGGCCTTCTGGCCGGCGATCAGCGCCAGATCTTCCGCCGCGATCGAAGGCTTCTTCGAATCGCCGGTCGCCTCGCCGACGCCCATGTTCAGCACGATCTTGTCGATGCGCGGAACCTGCATCTCATTCTCGTAGCCGAACTGCTCCTGTAGCGCCTTGCGGATGGTCTCGTTGTAGACCTGCTTGAGGCGCGGCGTGTTCTGGGCAGTCGCCTGCTTGGTTTGAGCCTTAGCCATTGATGACTTCTCCCGAGCGCTTGGCGACGCGCACCTTCTTGCCGTCCTTCTGGAAAATGAAGCCGACACGGGTCGGCTTGCCATCCTTGGGGTCGGCCAGCGCGATGTTCGACAGCTGGATCGGCGCTTCCTTGGTGATGATCCCGCCCTCTTGGGACTGGGACTGCTTCTGGTGACGACGGATCATGTTGACGCCGCGCACCAGCGCGGTGTCTTCCTTCGGCTGTACCGAGAGGACTTCGCCCGAACGGCCCTTGTCCTTGCCGGCCAGCACGACGACCTTGTCGCCTTTTCTAATCTTCTGCATTGGTCCGGCTCCTTACAGCACTTCAGGCGCGAGCGAGATGATCTTCATGTGGTTCTTGGCGCGGAGTTCGCGCGGAACCGGTCCGAAGATACGCGTGCCGATCGGCTCTTTCTTGTTGTCGACGAGAACGGCCGCGTTCTTGTCGAAACGGATCACGCTGCCGTCCGGGCGGCGGATGTCCTTGGCCGTGCGAACCACGACCGCCTTCATCACATCGCCCTTCTTGACGCGGCCGCGCGGGATGGCTTCCTTGATCGACACCACGATGATGTCGCCCACGGAAGCGTATTTCCGCTTCGAACCGCCCAGCACCTTGATGCACATGACACGACGGGCGCCGGAATTATCCGCGACGTCGAGGTTTGTTTGCATCTGAATCATGACTGGCCGCCTTCTTCTCTTCTAACGGGACGGGCGCAAAGCCCCTCCCCGGTCTGTCCAAAATTCGTTGTTTACGCCTGGTCCGAAGACACGACGGTCCAGCGCTTGTCCTTGGAAATCGGCTTCGATTCCTGGATGAACACCTGATCGCCGACCTTGTGGGCGTTGTTCTCGTCGTGCGCCTTGTACTTCTTGGTCATGCGCACGGTCTTCTTCATCACTGGATGCGTGAAGCGCCGTTCGACCTTCACGACAACCGTCTTCTCGTTTTTGTCGCTGACGACGGTGCCCTGCAGAATGCGCTTTGGCATGGTTTTCGTCCTTAAGCCTTCTTAGCCGCGGATTTTTCCGCAGCGATGGTCTTGATACGCGCAATGTCCTTGCGGACCTGCCTCACGCGCGCGGTCTTCTCGAGCTGGCCGGTGGCCTTCTGGAAGCGCAGGTTGAACTGCTCCTTCTTCAGGCTGGCCAACTCGTCGGTCAGCTGGTCCTGGGTCTTGGTCCGGATGTCTTCGGCTTTCATGATCAGCCCGTCCTTATTCTGCGATGCGCTGTACGAAGCGCGTCCTGACCGAGAGCTTGGCCGCGCCGAGACGCAGCGCCTCACGGGCGGTTTCCTCATTGACGCCGTCGATCTCGAACATGATCCGGCCAGGCTTGACGCGCGCCGCCCAGTAATCGACCGCGCCCTTGCCCTTGCCCATGCGGACTTCGGTCGGCTTCGACGTCACCGGCACGTCCGGAAAGATACGGATCCAGACACGGCCGGCGCGCTTCATCTCGCGGGTGATCGCGCGGCGGGCCGCCTCGATCTCACGCGCGGTGACGCGGTTCGGCTCAAGCGCCTTCAGCCCGAAACCGCCGAAATCCAGATTGGTGCCACCCTTGGCGGCACCGTGGATACGACCCTTGAACTGCTTGCGGAACTTTGTGCGCTTTGGCTGCAGCATCGTTCTAACTCCAAATTCTCAACTGTCTCAGGCGTTTTCGCGACGGCGACCGCGTTCGCGCTCACCACCACCGCCATGCGCATGATCGCCCTCGGTGGCGCGGCGCTCCGAAGCCATCGGGTCGTGCTCGAGGATTTCGCCCTTGAACACCCAGACCTTGACACCGCAGATGCCGTAGGCGGTGTGTGCTTCGGCCGTGCCGTAGTCGACGTCGGCGCGCAGCGTATGCAGCGGCACGCGACCTTCGCGATACCATTCCATGCGCGCGATCTCGGCGCCGCCGAGACGGCCGGCGCAGTTGATGCGGATGCCTTCGGCACCGAGGCGCATCGCCGACTGCACGGCGCGCTTCATGGCGCGGCGGAACGCGATACGGCGCTCGAGCTGTTGGGCGATCGACTGGGCGACCAGCGTCGCGTCGATCTCGGGCTTACGCACTTCGACGATGTTCAAATGCGTCTCGGACTTCGTCATCTCCATCAGCTTCCTGCGAAGCTTCTCGATGTCGGCGCCCTTCTTGCCGATGATCAGGCCCGGACGCGCCGCATGGATGGTGACGCGGCACTTCTTGTGCGGACGCTCGATCACGACCTTCGAAATCGCAGCCTGCTTGAGTTCCTTCTCAAGATACTTGCGGATCTTGATGTCCTCGTGCAGCAGCTTGCCGTATTCGCCGGTGTTCGCGAACCAGCGCGAATCCCAGGTGCGGTTGATGCCGAGACGCAGACCGATCGGATTGATTTTCTGGCCCATTATGCGGCCTCCACTTTTTCTTCGACTTCACGAACGACGATCGTGAGGTGCGAGAACGGCTTCTCGATACGGCTGGCGCGGCCACGGCCACGGGCATGGAACCGCTTCATGACGATCGACTTGCCGACATAGGCTTCCGCCACGATCAGCGCATCGACGTCGAGGTCGTGGTTGTTTTCCGCGTTGGCGATCGCCGATTCCAGCGTCTTCTTGACCGTGCCGGAAATCCGCTTGGCCGAGAATTCGAGATCGGAAAGCGCTGTCGCGACCTTCTTGCCGCGGATCAGCGCGGCAACCAGGTTCAGCTTCTGCGGGCTGATACGGATCGTGCGCAACACGGCGCGCGCTTCGTTGTCAGCAAGCCTGCGCGGAGCTTTGGCCTTGCCCATGATTATTTCCTCTTCGCCTTCTTATCCGCGCCGTGACCGTAATAGGTCCGGGTCGGAGCGAATTCACCGAACTTGTGACCGACCATGTCCTCGTTCACCGAAACGGGAACGTGCTTCTGGCCGTTGTAGACACCGAAGGTGAAGCCGACGAACTGCGGCAGGATGGTGGAGCGACGGCTCCACATCTTGATCACCTCATTGCGACCACCTTCACGAACCTTGTCCACCTTCTTGAGAAGGTAGCCGTCGATGAAGGGGCCTTTCCAAATCGAACGAGTCACTTGGCGTTACCTCTTCTTAGCTCTTGCGCTGATGGCGCGAGCGCAGGATGAACTTGTCGGTCGCCTTATTGGACCGCGTCTTCTTGCCCTTGGTCGGCTTGCCCCAGGGCGAAACCGGATGGCGGCCACCCGAGGTGCGGCCTTCGCCGCCGCCGTGCGGGTGGTCGACCGGGTTCATGGTCACGCCGCGGTTGTGCGGACGTTTTCCCCGCCACACCGTGCGGCCTGCCTTGCCGTCATTGATGTTGCCGTGGTCCGGGTTGGACACGGCGCCGACAGTGGCCATGCACGAGCCGTGGACGACACGCTGCTCGCCGGAGTTGAGGCGCAGGATCGCCATGCCCTGGTCACGGCCGACGAGCTGGGCATAACCGCCAGCCGAACGGGCAACCTGGGCGCCCTTGCCCGGCTTCAGCTCGATGTTGTGGACGATCGTGCCGACCGGCATCGAGGCCAGCGGCATCGCATTGCCCGGCTTCACGTCGACCGCTTCGCCGGCCACGATCTTGTCGCCGGCAGCAAGGCGCTGCGGGGCGATGATGTAGGACAGCTCGCCATCGTCATACTTGATCAGCGCGATGAAGGCGCTGCGGTTCGGATCGTATTCGATACGCTCGACCGTGCCGACAATGTCGAACTTGCGGCGCTTGAAGTCGATGATGCGGTACGTACGCTTGTGACCGCCGCCGATGAAGCGGGCCGTGATGCGGCCGTAATTGTTGCGGCCGCCCGATTTGGTCAGGCCCTGGGTCAGGCCCTTGACGGGCTTGCCCTTGTAGAGGCCCGAGCGGTCGACGATGACCAGCTGGCGGGTGCTCGGCGTTATCGGGTTGAATTTTTTCAGTGCCATGTCTGTTGTCCTCGCGGTCTTGCTCAGAGACCCGTCGCGACGTCGATCGACTGGCCGTCGGCCAGCGTCACAATCGCCTTCTTGACGTCGCTCTGGCGGCCGATCGTGCCGCGGAAGCGCTTGATCTTGCCCTTGCGGACAAGCGTGTTCACGGCCATCACCTTGACGCCGAACAGCGCTTCGACGGCAGCCTTGATTTCCGGCTTCGACGCCTTCTTGGCGACGTTGAAGACGACCTGGTTCTGCTCGGAAGCCATGGTCGACTTTTCGGTGATCGCCGGCGAGACGATCACGTCGTAGTGACGAAGGTCGGTCATTTGAAGCGCTCCTCGAGAGCCTCGACGGCGGCCTTCGAAAGGACCAGCGTGCCGCGGCGCAGAATGTCGTAGACGTTGATGCCCTGGATGGGCAGCACGTCGATGTTCGGGATGTTCGTCGCCGCCAGCTTGAAATTCTTGTCGAGCTCGGCGCCGCCGATCAGCAGGGCGTTGGACAGGCCCAGCGTCGCGAAATTCGCGATCAGCGCCTTGGTCTTGGCCTCGGTCAGCATCAGCTCATCGATGATGATGAGCGAGGCGCTCTTGGCCTTGGCCGAGAGAGCATGCTTGAGGCCCAGCGCACGCACCTTCTTCGGCAAATCGTGCTCGTGACTGCGGACGACCGGGCCGTGGGCCTTGCCGCCGCCGCGGAACTGCGGAGCGCGTGCCGAATGGTGACGGGCGCGGCCCGTACCCTTCTGCTTGTACATCTTGGCGCCGGTGCGGGCGATCTCGGCGCGACCCTTGGTCTTGTGCGTGCCCTGCTGCTTCTTGGCAAGCTGCCAGCGCACGACGCGCTGCAGGATGTCCTCGCGCGGATCAAGGCCGAAAATCTCCTCGGAGAGTTTCACCTTGCCGGCGTCCTTGCCGCCAAGCGTTGTGATCTTGAGGTCCATTATTCCGCTCCCTCTGTGGCCGGGGCATCTACTGTGGCCGGGGCATCGTTCTTGGCGCCATCACTGGTTGCAATGGCGCGGATTGCGGCGGGCTTCGGCGCATTGGCCGGCAGCGCAACCTTGGCTGCGTCACGGACCAGGATCCAGGCGCCCTTCGAACCGGGAACCGCGCCGCGGATCAGGATCAGACCGCGATCGGCATCAGTCGAGACGACCTCGACATTCTGCGTGGTGACGCGGGTGTCACCCATGTGGCCGGCCATATGCTTGCCCTTGAACACCTTGCCCGGGTCCTGGCGCTGGCCGGTCGAGCCGTGCGTACGGTGCGAGACCGAGTTGCCGTGGGTCGCGCGGCCGCCGCCCATGTGGTGCCGCTTGATGACGCCCTGGAAACCCTTGCCGATCGTGGTTCCCGTCACATCGACCTTCTGGCCGACGACGAAATGATCGACGGTGATCTCGGCGCCGACATCGATCATGTTGTCGGCGGAGACGCGGAACTCGGCAACCTTGGCCTTCGGCTCGACGGAAGCGGTCGCGAAATGGCCGCGCATCGCCTTCGACGTGTTCTTCACCTTGGCAAGGCCAACGCCGAGCTGGACGGCGGTATAGCCGTTCTTCTCCTGCGTGCGCTGCGCCACGACCTGGCAGTTCTCCATCTGGAGAACGGTGACGGGAACATGTTCCCCGGCATCGTTGTAGATGCGGGTCATTCCCACCTTCTTTGCAATCACACCTGAACGCATCGGTTCATTCCTTTAGAGTTCCCTGTCGGGGCTTTCGCCCCTCCACGCCTCTTGTTCCTTCAGAGTTCCCTGTCGGGGCTTTCGCCCCTCCACGCCTCTTGTTCCTTCAGAGTTCCGGGTCGCCCCGCCGCTCTGGTTCCTTAGAGCTTGATCTCGACGTCGACACCGGCGGCAAGATCGAGCTTCATCAAAGCGTCGACCGTCTGCGGGGTCGGATCGACGATGTCGAGCAGACGCTTGTGCGTGCGCATCTCGAACTGCTCGCGGCTCTTCTTGTCGACGTGAGGCGACCGGTTGACCGTGAACTTTTCGATCCGCGTCGGCAGCGGAATGGGGCCGCGGACGTTGGCGCCGGTGCGCTTGGCCGTCGACACGATTTCCCGCGTCGAGGCGTCAAGCACCCGGTGATCAAACGCCTTCAGGCGGATGCGGATATTCTGTCCGTTCATGCGTCACTTCCTTGTTCTGGCGCGGCGCGGGCAGCGCCCGCGACAGATCGGTTTAAGTCCAAATTACTCTTTGATGGTGACGACGATGCCGGCACCGACGGTGCGGCCGCCTTCACGGATGGCGAAGCGCAGCTTCTCTTCCATGGCGATCGGCACGATCAGCTCGACATCGACGGTGATGTTGTCGCCCGGCATCACCATCTCGGTGCCTTCCGGCAGCGACACGATGCCGGTCACGTCGGTCGTGCGGAAGTAGAACTGCGGCCGGTAGTTGGTGAAGAACGGCGTGTGACGGCCGCCCTCGTCCTTGGTCAGGATGTAGGCTTCAGCGACGAACTTCTTGTGCGGCTTGACCGTGCCCGGCTTGGCCAGAACCTGGCCGCGCTCGACACCTTCACGGTCGACACCGCGCAGCAGCGCGCCGATGTTGTCGCCGGCCTGGCCCTGGTCGAGCAGCTTGCGGAACATCTCGACGCCGGTGCAGGTCGTCTTGGTGGTCGGACGGATGCCGACGATCTCAAGCTCCTCGCCGACCTTGACCACGCCGCGCTCGACGCGGCCGGTCACAACCGTGCCGCGGCCGGAGATCGAGAACACGTCCTCGATCGGCATCAGGAACGGCTTGTCCAGCGGGCGAACCGGCGTCGGGATGTAGTCGTCGACCGCAGCCATCAATTCGCGGATCGAATCCTCGCCGATCTTCTTGTCGGAATCTTCCAAAGCCGCAAGTGCCGAACCCTTGACGATCGGAATGTCGTCGCCGGGGAACTCGTTCTTGGTCAACAGCTCGCGCACCTCGAGCTCGACCAGCTCGAGCAGCTCGGCGTCGTCGACCTGGTCGACCTTGTTCAAGAACACCACGATCGACGGCACGCCGACCTGGCGGGCCAGCAGGATGTGCTCGCGGGTCTGCGGCATCGGGCCGTCGGCGGCCGACACGACCAGGATCGCGCCGTCCATCTGCGCAGCACCGGTGATCATGTTCTTGACATAGTCGGCGTGGCCGGGGCAGTCGACATGGGCGTAGTGGCGGTTGGCCGTCTCGTATTCGACATGCGCCGTCGAGATGGTGATGCCGCGCGCCTTCTCCTCGGGCGCCGCATCGATCTGGTCGTAGCGCTTGTATTCGCCAAAATACTTGGTGATCGCCGCCGTCAGCGACGTCTTGCCATGATCGACATGGCCAATCGTGCCGATGTTCACATGAGGCTTTGTACGCTCGAATTTACCTTTTGCCATGTGATCTCTCCATTCCTGCTCGCCCGTGCGGGCTTTGAATTAAGTTAGCGCTGCAACCCGTTGGGGTTACGCGTATTTCTTCTGGACTTCCTGAGCGACCGCGGTGGGGACCGGCTCGTAGTGATCGAACTGCATCGTGTAGGCCGCGCGGCCCTGGCTCATCGAGCGCAAATTGTCGACGTATTTGAACATGTTGGCGAGCGGCACCATGGCGTTGACAACAACCGCCACGCCACGCGATTCCTGGCCCTGAATCTGGCCGCGACGGCCGTTCAGATCACCGATGACGCTGCCGACATAATCTTCCGGCGTCACCACTTCGACCTTCATGATCGGCTCGAGCAGCTGCACGCCAAGCTTGGGCGCCGCTTCACGGAAGCAGGCACGGCCGGCGATTTCGAAGGCGAGCACCGAGGAGTCGACATCATGGTAGGCGCCGTCGATCAGCGTCGCCTTGACGCCGATCATCGGGAAGCCGGCGAACGGGCCGGAGGTCATGACGCTGTTGATGCCCTTTTCGACACCGGGGATGTATTCCTTCGGCACGGCGCCGCCGACGATCTTGGATTCGAACAGGAATTCGCTGCTTTCCGGATTCGGCTCGAAGAGGATCTTGACACGGGCGAACTGGCCGGTGCCGCCGGTCTGCTTCTTGTGGGTGTAGTCCTGCTCGTGCCTGCGGGTGATCGTCTCGCGATAGGCCACCTGCGGCGCGCCGACATTGGCCTCGACCTTGAACTCGCGACGCATGCGGTCGACGATGATGTCGAGGTGCAGTTCGCCCATGCCGGAGATGATCGTCTGGCCGCTTTCCTCGTCGGTCTTGACGCGGAAGGACGGGTCCTCGGCGGCCAGGCGATGCAGCGCAAGACCCATCTTCTCCTGGTCGTTCTTGGTCTTCGGCTCGATGGCGATCTGGATGACCGGATCGGGGAACTCCATGCGCTCGAGGATGACCGGATGCAGCGGATCGCAGAGCGTGTCGCCAGTAGTCGTGTCCTTGAGGCCGGCCAAGGCGACGATGTCGCCGGCGAAGGCCTCTTCGACGTCAGCGCGCGAATTCGCATGCATCTGCAGCATGCGGCCGATGCGCTCCTTCTTGCCCTTCACCGTATTGTCGACCGAGATGCCCTTGGTGAGCTTGCCCGAATAGATGCGGGCAAAGGTGAGCGAGCCGACGAACGGGTCGTTCATGATCTTGAAGGCGAGCATCGACAGCGGCTCGCTGTCGTCGGCGTGACGCTCGATCTCGGCGTCGGTCTTGGCGTCGACGCCCTTGATGGCCGGAACGTCGGCCGGCGACGGCAGATATTCGACGACTGCGTCGAGCAGCGGCTGCACGCCCTTGTTCTTGAAGGCCGAGCCGCAGAACATCGGGTAGAACTTCACCGCGATGGTGCCCTTGCGGATCAGAGCGCGGATCTCGTCATTGCTGGGCATCTTGCCTTCGAGGTAATTCTCGAGCGCCGTCTCGTCCATTTCGACGGCGGCCTCGATCATCTTCTCGCGATATTCTTCGGCGCGAGCCTTGAGGTCGTCGGGGATCTCGACGACGTCCCAGGCGGCGCCCAGCGTCTCGTCGCGCCAGACCAGCGCGTTCATCTCGACGAGATCGACGACACCCTTGAACTCGGTCTCAGCGCCGATCGGCAGCTGCATGACGACAGCCTGCGCACCGAGGCGCGAGCCGATCATTTCGACCGAGCGATAAAAATCCGCGCCGATCTTGTCCATCTTGTTGCAGAAGATCATGCGCGGCACGCGGTACTTGTCGGCCTGGCGCCAGACGGTCTCCGTCTGCGGCTCGACACCGGCGTTGGCGTCGAGCAGCGCAATGGCGCCGTCGAGCACGCGCAGCGAACGCTCGACCTCGATGGTGAAGTCGACATGGCCGGGAGTGTCGATGATGTTGAAGCGGTGCATCTTGCCGTCACGAGCCTTCCAGAAGGTCGTGGTCGCGGCGGACGTGATGGTGATGCCGCGCTCCTGCTCCTGCTCCATCCAATCCATGGTGGCAGCGCCGTCATGGACTTCGCCGATCTTGTGCGACTTGCCCGTGTAGTAGAGGACGCGCTCGGTGGTCGTCGTCTTGCCGGCGTCGATATGCGCCATGATACCGAAATTGCGGTAGTCTTCGATTTTATATTCGCGGGCCATGGGAGGTGCCTCTTCAGTCTCGTTCGCGCTTTACCAGCGGTAGTGCGCGAAGGCGCGGTTGGCTTCTGCCATCTTGTGGGTGTCTTCACGCTTCTTGACGGCGGTGCCGCGGTTGTTGGCCGCGTCCATCAGCTCGCCGGAGAGGCGGTCGACCATCGTGGTCTCGTTGCGGTTGCGGGCGGCGGCGATCAGCCAGCGGATGGCCAGCGCCTGACGGCGCTCGGGGCGCACGTCGACCGGAACCTGATAGGTGGCGCCGCCGACGCGGCGCGAACGCACTTCCACATGCGGCGCGACATTGTCGAGCGCCTGATGGAAGACCGTGACCGGCTCCTGCTTGGTCTTGGACTGGACCTGGTCGAGCGCGCCGTAGACGATGGTCTCGGCAACCGACTTCTTGCCGTCATACATGACGGCGTTCATGAACTTGGTGACGATCAGATCGCCGAACTTCGGGTCCGGATTGATCTCACGCTTTTCTGCACTGTGACGACGGGACATTTTTTCTCTGCCTCAATTCTGCGTGGTGGCCTGGATCCCGGATCGTCGCCTGGCGCCGTCCGGGATGACCTTGGCTACGCTTCGGTCACTTCGGACGCTTGGCGCCGTACTTCGAACGGCGCTGCTTGCGGTTCTTCACACCCTGCGTGTCGAGCACGCCGCGGATGATATGGTAGCGGACGCCCGGAAGATCCTTGACGCGGCCGCCGCGGATCATCACCACCGAGTGTTCCTGAAGGTTGTGGCCTTCGCCGGGGATGTAGCCGATCACTTCAAAACCATTGGTCAGGCGGATCTTGGCCACCTTGCGCAGCGCCGAGTTCGGCTTCTTCGGCGTCGTTGTATAGACGCGCGTGCAAACGCCCCGCTTCTGCGGGTTCTGCTGCATGGCCGGGACCTTGTTGCGCTTCACCGGCGCAATGCGCGGCTTGCGGATCAGCTGGTTGACGGTAGGCATTAAACCCTCTTGTCTCTCAATTCCGTGTCTCGCCCGGTCAGGGCCGCTCAAAGGGTCATTTCCATACGCAAAGTCGGGCCACAAACCGCGCCTCGCGGTCTTGCCCGAACAAATGGCAGAGGAAGCGGAAACCGCTTCATGCACGCCGGAAATGTCTTTTCGCTCGTAAAACGAACCCTGTTTGAGGCAAACTCCAAAGCGTGTCGCTTCGGAAGTGAGAGCCTCACATCGGTTCTGACTGGGCGGCTTCTACTCGCAAGCCTGTTGCCCGTCAACCCCGGAGCACCAAATATTACGCTGAAACCGAGGCTTGGCAGCCATGCGAAAAGCGCATGCAATTTTCTTTCGCCATTTTGCAAGAGCAAGGAAGAAAGTGACCGGCCCTCGGCTGTTGCATAGCCACGCTTCATGCGAAAAAGCGACATGAACAGCGCAAATCCCCTCGCCCGGAGGAATCGGCCCGTGAACGACAATGATGAGCGCCCGGTCACCATCATCACCGGCCGGGCGTGGAAAAGAAAGGGCGGCAAGCCGGAAGGCGTCCACCTCATGCTGGTCGCGCCCGACGACGATTCGGCGGTGCGCCGGGCGCTCGAATCACTCGCGGCCGAAGGCTACGCCGAGGCGGAGCTCGACCAGATCGGCGACCTCGACGGCGTGCCCGACGAAGAGCCGCATTTGTCGGCCTATCAGGGCGCGCTCGAAGGCGAAGTGTCGATCGTCACCTTCGACGTGCCGCTGTGACCAGCCATGTCCCTGGCCGTCGCGGTTTGGGGCCGTCGCGGTCTGGCACTGCTTGCCCGGCATCGGTTCTCTGCTAAGAACCAAGCGCAATATCAACCTGCGGAGTTCCCATGTCCCTGAATAGCGGTCCCATCAAGCTCGGCATCGTCGGCGTGGGAAAGATCGTTCGCGACCAGCACCTGCCGGCCCTGGCCAAGGACCGCGACTACCTGCTCACCGCCGCCGCCAGCCGGCACGGCAAGGTCGACGGCATCGCGAATTTCCCTGATATCGAGGCGATGCTCGACGCCGTGCCGGAACTCGACGCCGTATCGCTCTGCATGCCGCCGCAGTTCCGCTACGACGCCGCGCGGACGGCACTGGAAGCAAAAAAGCATGTTTTTCTGGAAAAGCCACCCGGCGCCACGGTCAGCGAGGTCGAGGATTTGAAAGCGCTGGCGGCGGCAAACGGCGTCTCGCTGTTTGCCGGCTGGCATTCGCGCTATGCGCCGGCGGTTGAAGCGGCGCGCGCATTTTTAGGCTCGACCCAGATCAGGTCGGCCGCCATCAACTGGAAGGAGGACGTGCGCCGCTGGCACCCGAACCAGGACTGGATCTGGGCGCCGGGCGGCTTCGGCGTGTTCGATCCCGGCATCAACGCGCTGTCGATCGCGACCCACATATTGCCGGCGATGTTCATCAGCTCGGCAATCCTCGATTTTCCCGAAAACCGCGCCGCCCCGATCGCCGCGCACATCGCCTTCCGCACCTCGAACGGCTTGCCGGTGACGATGGAACTCGACTGGCGCCAGACCGGCCCGCAAAGCTGGGACATCCTGGCCGAGACGGACAAGGGCGCGATGGTGCTGTCTGGCGGCGGCGCAAAACTCGCGGTCGACGGCCGCGTCGTTCACGACGAGCCGGAAGCCGAATATCCGATGCTCTACAAGCGCTTCGCCGAGATCGTGCGCGCCGGCGTTTCCGATGTCGATCTCGCTCCGCTGCAGCATGTCGCCGACGCTTTTATGCTCGGCAAGCGCAATGTGGTGGAAGCGTTTTTCGATTGACGCCGCGGCGCTGCAAGGAGTGGCCTTCGCTCCGGCCCTGACCATCTTGCAAGCGTCGCGCCGGCCCTCATCTGGCTGCCGCCATCTTCTCCCCGTGAACGGGGAGAAGGACGCCGTCATCAAAGATTTCGCCAATCTCCACCGTCGCAGAAAGAGCGCCAAGGTTGCGGCCAGCTTCTTTCTCCCCGTTTACGGGGAGAAATGCCCGGCAGGGCAATGAGGGGCGGCGCCGGACGATCGAAACAAGTCGCAACAATCGACGACGCCTCCTCCAGTCCGTCGCCAACTCAACACGCAAAAAAGCCGCCGGGTTGCCCCGACGGCTTTGTTGCCTGAGATCTTTACCCGCCGCGCTTACTGCGCGGCGGAAGCCATGTCGGTCAGCATCGGATCGGCGACCTCGACGCCCGACGCCTTGCGGCGCTCGTCGATGATCAGCTCGTCGCGCGAGGTGGCGATGCGCCGGATCTGGCTCATCGTGCCGCCGGTGCCGGCCGGGATCAGACGGCCGACGATGACGTTTTCCTTCAGCCCCTGCAGCATGTCGGTCTTTCCGGCAACCGCCGCTTCGGTCAGCACCCGGGTCGTCTCCTGGAAGGAGGCGGCCGAGATGAAGGACGGCGTCTGCAGCGAGGCCTTGGTGATGCCCAACAGCACCGGCTGGCCTTCGGCCGGCTTCTTGCCGTCTTCGACCAGGCGCTCGTTGACCTCTTCCAGCTCGATCACGTCGACGTGGTCGCCCGGAATGTAGGTCGAGTCGCCCTGCGCGGTGATCTCGACCTTCTGCAGCATCTGGCGAACGATCACCTCGATGTGCTTGTCGTTGATCGACACGCCCTGCAAACGGTAGACCTCCTGGATCTCGTTGACGAGGTAGGAGGCAAGCGCCTCCACGCCCTTGATCGCCAGGATGTCGTGCGGCGCCGGATTGCCGTCGAGGATGTAGTCGCCCTTCTCGATGACGTCGCCGTCCTGAAGATGGAACGGCTTGCCCTTCGGGATCAGGTATTCGACCGGCTCAAGCGTCGAGTCATGCGGCTCGATGATGATGCGTCGCTTGTTCTTGTAGTCGCGGCCGAAGCGGATCGTGCCATCGATCTCGGCGATGATGGCGTGATCCTTCGGACGGCGTGCCTCGAACAGTTCGGCAACACGCGGCAGACCGCCGGTGATGTCCTTGGTCTTGGCGCTTTCCATCGGGATACGCGCCAGCACGTCGCCGGGGCGAACCTGTGCACCCGGCTCGACCGAAAGAATGGCCTCGACCGAGAGCAGGAAGCGAGCGTCGCCGCCCTTCGACAGCTTGCCGACCTTGCCCTTGGCGTCCTGGACGACGATCGCCGGCTTGAGGTCGTTGCCGCGTGGCGTCGAACGCCAGTCGATGACCTCGCGCTTGGTGATGCCGGTCGATTCGTCGGCCGTTTCCTGGACGGAAATGCCGTCGACCAGATCCTCGAACGCCACCTTGCCCTCGATTTCGGTGAGGACCGGGCGGGTATAGGGATCCCACTCGGCGATGCGCTGACCGCGCTTCACCTTGTCGCCATCGTCCACGAAGATGCGCGAGCCATAGGTGAGGCGGTGCGTGGCGCGCTCCTTGCCGGCCTCGTCGAGGATCAGCACCGCCATGTTGCGGCCCATGACCATCTGCTGGCCGTCGGAGTTGCGCACCACGTTGCGGTTGCGGATCTCGACCTTGCCCTCATACGAGGCTTCAAGGAACGACGAGTCCACCACCTGCGCCGTACCGCCCATGTGGAAGGTACGCATGGTGAGCTGGGTGCCCGGCTCGCCGATCGACTGCGCCGCGATGACGCCGACAGCCTCGCCCTGGTTGACCGGGGTGCCGCGGGCCAGATCGCGTCCGTAGCAGACCGCGCAGACACCGACCCTGACGTCGCAGGTCAGCGCCGAGCGGATGCGGACCGACTGGACGCCGGCCTTTTCGATCTGCTCGACGTCGCGTTCGTCCATCAGGGTTCCGGCCTTGACCAGAACCTCACCCGACACCGGATGCGTGATGTCGTCGAGCGCTGTGCGGCCGAGAACCCGCTGGCCGACGGAAGCGACGACCTGGCCGGCATCGACGATCGGCTGCATGGTGAGGCCCTTGTCGGTGCCGCAGTCGACGGAGTTGACGATGCAATCCTGCGCCACGTCGACCAGACGACGGGTGAGGTAACCCGAGTTCGCCGTCTTCAAGGCGGTGTCGGCCAGACCCTTGCGGGCGCCGTGGGTCGAGTTGAAATACTCGAGCACGGTCAGGCCTTCCTTGAAGTTGGAGATGATCGGCGTCTCGATGATCTCACCGCTCGGCTTGGCCATCAGGCCGCGCATACCGGCAAGCTGGCGCATCTGGGTGGGCGAGCCGCGCGCACCGGAATGCGACATCATGTAGATCGAGTTCATCGGCTTTTGACGGCCATTGTCCTCGAACTCGACCGCCTTGATGCGGGCCATCATCTCGTCGGCGACCTTTTCCGAGCACTTGGCCCAGGCGTCGACGACCTTGTTGTACTTCTCGCCCTGCGTGATCAGGCCGTCATTGTACTGCTGCTCGTATTCCTTGGCCAAGGCCTCGGTGTCGGAAACCAGCTTGATCTTGGCATCCGGGATCAGCATGTCGTCCTTGCCGAACGAGATGCCGGCGCGGCAGGCGTGGCTGAAGCCGAGGGCCATGATGCGATCGCAGAAAATGACCGTCTCCTTCTGACCGCAATGGCGGTAGACGGTGTCGATCATCTTGGAGATGTTCTTCTTGGTCATCTCCTGGTTGGCGGTCTCGTACGGCACATTGACGTTCTTCGGCAGAAGCTCGCCGATGATCATGCGGCCGGGCGTGGTGTCGTAGATCTTCGACACGACTTTGCCGTCCGCATCGACCGTGCGGAAGCGGCCCTTGATCTTGGAGTGCAGCGTCACCGCCTTGGTCTCGAGCGCGTGCTGGAGTTCGCCCATGTCGGCAAACACCATGCCCTCGCCCGGCTCGTTCTGGTTGACGATCGAGAGATAGTAGAGACCCAGGACCATGTCCTGCGACGGCACGATGATCGGCGCGCCGGAAGCCGGGTGCAGGATGTTGTTAGTCGACATCATCAGCACGCGGGCTTCAAGCTGTGCTTCCAGCGACAGCGGCACGTGAACCGCCATCTGGTCGCCGTCGAAGTCGGCGTTGAAAGCCGTGCAGACCAGCGGGTGAAGCTGGATCGCCTTGCCTTCGATCAGGATCGGCTCGAACGCCTGGATGCCGAGGCGGTGCAGTGTCGGCGCACGGTTCAACAGCACCGGATGCTCGCGAATGACCTCGTCGAGGATATCCCAGACCTCCGGACGCTCCTTCTCGACCAGCTTCTTCGCCTGCTTGACGGTCGAGGAATAACCCTTGGCGTCGAGACGGGCATAGATGAAGGGCTTGAACAGTTCGAGCGCCATCTTCTTCGGCAGGCCGCACTGGTGCAGCTTGAGCTCCGGGCCGGTCACGATGACCGAGCGGCCGGAATAGTCGACGCGCTTGCCGAGCAGGTTCTGGCGGAACCGGCCCTGCTTGCCCTTCAGCATGTCGGACAGAGACTTCAGCGGACGCTTGTTGGCGCCGGTGATGACGCGGCCGCGACGGCCGTTGTCGAACAGCGCGTCGACGGCTTCCTGCAGCATGCGCTTTTCATTGCGCACGATGATGCCGGGCGCGCGCAGCTCGATCAGCCGCTTCAGGCGGTTGTTGCGGTTGATGACGCGGCGATAGAGATCGTTGAGATCGGACGTGGCGAAGCGGCCGCCGTCCAGGGGAACCAGCGGGCGCAGGTCCGGCGGGATCACCGGCACCACCTTCATGATCATCCATTCCGGACGGTTGCCGGACTCCATGAAGTTCTCGACGACCTTGAGCCGCTTCAGATACTTCTTCTGCTTGAGCTCGGATGTGGTCGAAGCCAGCTCCGAACGCAGGTCGCCGGCGATCTTCTCCAGGTCCATGCCGGCCAGAAGGTCGTGGATGGCCTCGGCGCCGATCATGGCGGTGAAGCTATCCTCGCCATATTCGTCGACGGCCATCATGTATTCTTCCTCGCTGAGGAGCTGGTGCTCCTTCAGCGCGGTCAGGCCGGGCTCGGTGACGATGTAGTTCTCGAAGTAGAGAACGCGCTCGATGTCCTTCAGCGTCATGTCGAGCAGGGTGCCGATACGCGACGGCAGCGACTTCAGGAACCAGATATGGGCGACCGGCGCGGCCAGCTCGATATGGCCCATGCGCTCGCGACGGACGCGCGACAGCGTGACTTCGACGCCGCACTTCTCGCAGATGACGCCCTTGTACTTCATGCGCTTGTACTTGCCGCACAGGCATTCGTAGTCCTTGATCGGACCGAAAATGCGCGCGCAGAACAGACCGTCGCGCTCCGGCTTGAAGGTGCGGTAGTTGATGGTCTCCGGCTTCTTGATCTCGCCGAACGACCAGGACAGAATCTTCTCAGGGCTGGCGAGCGAAATCCGGATGGAATCGAACACCTGTGCAGGCGCCTGGGGATTGAAGAGATTCATGACCTCTTGGTTCATGCCGTTCTCCTTTTCGGGGTCATCGAAAACCCCTTGCATCTAGCGCGGGCCAAACGCCCGCCGACTTGGTCGACCATCGGTCGAAAAAACTCTTGTTTGAGCATGATCTTGGCCGAAAACCGGTAACCACTTTTCGGGATCATGCTCGGCGTCCGGCCGCGGGGAACCGCGACCGGACGTCTTGCTTACTCGGCCGCGTCGGGCAGCCGGATCGGGTTGTCGTCGAGCTTGGTGTTCTCCAGCTCGACATTGAGGCCCAGAGACCGCATTTCCTTGACGAGAACGTTGAAGCTCTCGGGGATGCCGGCCTCGAAGGTGTCATCGCCTCTGACGATCGCCTCATAGACCTTGGTGCGGCCGGCGACGTCGTCCGACTTCACCGTCAGCATCTCCTGCAGCGTGTAGGCGGCGCCGTATGCTTCGAGCGCCCAGACCTCCATCTCGCCGAAGCGCTGGCCACCGAACTGCGCCTTGCCGCCCAGCGGCTGCTGGGTAACGAGCGAGTACGGCCCGATCGAACGCGCGTGGATCTTGTCGTCCACAAGATGGTGAAGCTTGAGCATATATATGTAGCCCATCGTCACTTTGCGATCGAACGGCTCGCCGGTGCGTCCGTCATAGAGCTGCGACTGACCGCTGGTGTGCAGGCCCGCCTGCTCCAGCATGATGTTGATGTCGGCCTCGTGCGCGCCGTCGAACACCGGTGTCGCGATAGAGACGCCGCGGCGCATCTGCTCGCTGAGGCGAACGACGCTCTCGTCGTCATAGTCGCGGACCGGCTCGTTGCGGTCGTTGGCCGGCATGAAGCTCTCGAGCGTCTTGCGCAGCGGCTTGATGTCGCCGCCTGTCTTGTACGCGTCGATCAGCTCGCCGATCTTCCTGCCCATTCCGGCGCAAGCCCAGCCCAGATGCGTCTCCAGGATCTGGCCGACATTCATGCGGCTCGGCACACCCAGCGGGTTGAGCACGATATCGGCATGCGTGCCGTCCTCGAGGAACGGCATGTCCTCGACCGGAACGATCCGCGACACGACACCCTTGTTGCCGTGCCGGCCGGCCATCTTGTCGCCGGGCTGCATCTTGCGCTTCACGGCCACGAAGACCTTGACCATCTTCATGACGCCGGGAGGCATCTCGTCGCCGCGCTGCACCTTCTCGACCTTGTCCATGAAGCGCTGTTCGAGCGCCTTCTTGGAATCGTCGTACTGGCCACGCAGGGCTTCCAGTTCGCTCTGGAGCTTTTCGTTCTCCACCGCAAACTGCCACCACTGTGAACGCGGATACTCGTCGAGCGTGTCCTTCGACAGCTTCGAGCCCTTCTTGAAACCCTTCGGCCCGGCAATCGCATCCTTGCCGACGAGAACGTCGGACAGGCGCGAATAGACGTTGCGGTCGAGGATCGCCTGCTCGTCGTCGCGGTCCTTGGCGAGGCGTTCGATCTCCTCGCGTTCGATCGCCATGGCGCGCTCGTCCTTCTCCACGCCGTGGCGGTTGAAGACGCGCACTTCGACGACGGTGCCGAAGGTTCCGGGCGGCATTCGCATGGAGGTGTCACGCACGTCCGATGCCTTTTCGCCAAAAATGGCGCGCAGAAGCTTTTCTTCCGGCGTCATCGGGCTTTCACCCTTCGGCGTGATCTTGCCAACCAGGATGTCGCCCGGCTGCACTTCGGCACCGATATAGACGATGCCGGCCTCGTCGAGGTTCTTCAGCGCTTCTTCCGAGACGTTGGGGATGTCGCGGGTGATTTCCTCCGGCCCGAGCTTGGTATCGCGCGCCATGACCTCGAACTCCTCGATGTGGATCGAGGTAAAGACGTCATCGGCGACGATGCGCTCGGACAAGAGGATCGAGTCCTCGTAGTTGTAGCCGTTCCACGGCATGAACGCGACCAGCACGTTGCGGCCGAGCGCCAGATCGCCGAGCTCGGTCGACGGACCGTCGGCGATGATGTCACCCTTGTTGACCAGGTCGCCCATGCGCACCAGCGGACGCTGGTTGATGCAGGTGTTCTGGTTCGAACGCTGGAACTTCATCAGCCGGTAGATGTCGACGCCCGACTTGCCGGGATCGAGATCTTCCGTGGCGCGGATGACGATACGCGTCGCGTCGACCTGGTCGACGATGCCGCCGCGGCGGGCGCCGATGGCGGCGCCGGAGTCACGGGCGACGATCGGCTCCATGCCGGTGCCGACGAACGGCGCTTCGGCGCGCACCAGCGGCACGGCCTGACGCTGCATGTTCGAGCCCATCAGCGCGCGGTTGGCGTCGTCGTTCTCGAGGAACGGGATCAGCGCCGCGGCCACCGACACCATCTGCTTGGGCGACACGTCCATCAGATCGACGTTTTCGCGCGGCGCCATCATCACTTCGCCGGCATTGCGGCAAATGACGAATTCGTCGACGAAACCACCATTCTTGTCGAGCTCGGCATTGGCCTGGGCGACGTGGTGCTTGGCCTCTTCCATCGCGGAGAGATAGACGACCTCATTGGTCAGCTTGCCGTTGACGATCTTGCGGTACGGGCTCTCGATGAAGCCATACTTGTTGACGCGCGCAAATGTGGCCAGCGAGTTGATCAGACCGATGTTCGGGCCTTCCGGCGTCTCGATCGGGCAGATGCGGCCGTAATGCGTCGGATGCACGTCGCGCACCTCGAAGCCGGCGCGCTCGCGGGTCAGACCACCGGGTCCAAGCGCCGAGAGACGGCGCTTGTGGGTGATCTCCGACAGCGGGTTGGTCTGGTCCATGAACTGCGACAGCTGCGAGGAACCGAAGAACTCGCGCACGGCGGCAGCCGCCGGCTTGGCGTTGATCAGGTCCTGCGGCATCACCGTATCGATCTCGATCGAGGACATGCGTTCCTTGATCGCGCGCTCCATGCGCAAGAGGCCGACGCGGTACTGGTTCTCCATCAGCTCGCCGACCGAGCGCACGCGGCGATTGCCGAGATTGTCGATGTCGTCGATCTCGCCCTTGCCATCACGCAGTTCGACCAGCGTCTTGACCACGGCTAGGATGTCGTCCTTGCGCAGCACGCGCACGGTGTCCTCGGCCTTGAGCTCGAGGCGCATGTTCATCTTGACGCGGCCGACGGCCGACAGGTCATAGCGCTCGCTGTCGAAGAACAGCGAGTTGAACATGGCTTCGGCGGTTTCCAGCGTCGGCGGCTCGCCGGGGCGCATGACACGGTAGATGTCGAACAGCGCGTCCTGGCGGCTCTCGTTCTTGTCGACGTTGAGCGTGTTGCGGATATAGGCGCCGACATTGACGTGGTCGATGTCGAGAACCTTGATCTCGTCGTCGCCGGCGGCGAGAAGCACTTTTAGCGTCTTTTCGTCGATCTCGTCGCCGGCCTCGAGGAAAATCTCGCCGGTCGCATAGTTGACGATGTCCTCGGCAAGGTAGTTGCCGAGCAGATCCTCGTCGGTCGCCTTGATCGCCTTGAGACCCTTTTCGCCGAGCTGACGGGCCTGGCGTGCGGTGATCTTCTTGCCGGCCTCGACGACGACCTCGTTGGTGTCTGCATCGATCAGGTCGCCGACAGCCTTGAGGCCGCGGAAACGCTCGACGTTGAACGGGATGCGCCAGTGGTCGCCGGCGCGCTTGTAGGTGATCTTGTTGTAGAAGGTCGACAGGATCTCCTCGGCGTCCATGCCGAGCGCCATCAGCAGCGACGTCACCGGGATCTTGCGGCGGCGGTCGATGCGGGCGTGCACGACGTCCTTCGAGTCGAACTCGATGTCGAGCCACGATCCGCGATAGGGGATGACGCGCGCGGCAAACAGCAGCTTGCCCGACGAGTGCGACTTGCCCTTGTCATGGTCGAAGAAGACGCCCGGCGAACGGTGCATCTGCGAGACGATGACGCGCTCGGTGCCATTGACGATGAAGGTGCCGTTCAAGGTCATGAGCGGCATGTCGCCCATATAGACGTCCTGCTCCTTGATGTCCTTGATCGACTTGGCGCCGGTATCCTCGTCGATATCGAACACGATGAGGCGCAGCGTCACCTTGAGTGGCGCGGCATAGGTCAGGTCGCGCTGACGGCATTCGTCAACGTCGAATTTCGGTGCTTCGAACTCGTACTTCACGAATTCCAGCATCGAGGAGCCGGAAAAGTCGGAAATCGGGAACACCGATTTGAAAACCGCCTGCAGTCCCTCGTCAGGACGCCCGCCCTTGGGCTCCTCGACCATCAGGAACTGGTCATAGGATGCCTTCTGAACCTCGATCAGGTTCGGCATCTCCGCAACTTCCGGAATCTTTCCGAAGAATTTGCGTACGCGTCTGCGGCCATTGAAAGTTTGTGTCTGGGCCATCGTCGCTCCTTAGCTCGATTCTCGGGGCGAGCCTCGCCGCGGCTCGCCTTGCATTCTCGGCCACCTTCGGCGGCGGCCTTTATTTGTTCACCCGCCACCTGTCGGTGGCCGGCCAAAACGGGAGAAAACCCGTTTCCTGAAGGCCGGCTTACGGCCCTTAGGAAAGAGGTTTTCGTACTCTTCGCGTTACGCAGCCTCCCTTCGCGCCAAGGGAGCGGCGGACGGCGCGAAGCCGCCCGCCGATATCAAACGCTTACTTCAGTTCGACCTTGGCGCCGGCTGCTTCCAGCTGGGCCTTGAACTTGTCCGCGTCGGCCTTGGAAACAGCTTCCTTGACCGGCTTCGGAGCCGCCTCGACCAGGTCCTTGGCTTCCTTGAGGCCAAGACCAGTGATGGCGCGAACTTCCTTGATGACGTTGATCTTCTGAGCGCCCGCCTCGGTGAGGACGACGTCGAATTCCGTCTTTTCCTCGACCGGAGCAGCAGCAGCCGCAGCACCGCCGGCGGCAGCAACCGCCACCGGAGCAGCAGCGGAAACGCCCCACTTTTCTTCCAGAAGCTTCGACAGCTCGGCCGCCTCGAGGACGGTCAGCTTCGAAAGGTCGTCTACGATCTTTGCCAGATCAGCCATTGCAATATTCCTTCATAAGGTTCGAACGTGTGTTTGTGATAGCGAGGAACGGCCTCATGCCGCCTCGTCCTTCCGGGCGTAAGCGCCGATGACACGCGCGACCGAAGCCGCAGGCGCATTGACGATCTGGGCGATCCGGGTTGCCGGCGTGGCGATCATGCCAACCAGCCTGGCGCGCAGCTCATCGAGCGACGGAAGTGTGGCGAGTGCCTTCACACCGTCGGCGTTGAGCGAGGTGGTGCCCATTGCGCCGCCGAGAATGACGAGCTTGTCATTTCCCTTGGCGAAATCGGACGCGACCTTCGGCGCCGCAATCGGATCCTCCGAATAGGCGATCAGCGTCTGTCCCTTGAACAGGTCGATGATCGATGCGGAGTCCGTGCCCTGAAGAGCGATTTTGGCGAGACGGTTCTTCGCGACTTTGACGGTGCCACCGGCGACACGCATTTTCGACCGAAGGTCGTTCATTTGCGCGACGGTAATACCGGCGTAGTGGGCCACGACGACTGAACCAGCGCCCGAAAACGCTTCATTCAGGCCCGTGACGAGTTCGCGTTTTTCCGCTCTGTCCACTGCCTATCTCCAGTTGACCCCAATCCTGTTAACGGGAACATTCCCATTACGAGGACAGGTGTCGGGTTGCCTTTTGCCGGCCGGGCCATCCAGTAACGGATCTCCCGAACGACGCTCGAGGATCCTGCCCCCTTTCGCCACACCAGCCGGCAAGCCGAATGGTGCGCAGACAAAAGGCAAACACGGTTCGAACCTTTCATTGGAGCAGTCGCTCCGTTGTCCGGTCTTCACCCGTCTCATGCAGGCCCACATGAATTAAGGCCCCCCTTGAACCAAGGCCTGGGGCCGCCCGCAATCTCGGACAGGATGTCCGGAAGCCTTCCGACTTCCGGTACCGGGCCGCCAAGATAAATCGGAGGCCCGGAATTCTGTTTGCGGATCAGCCCTTTAGCGGCAGATCCAAATGGTTCGTATCAGGACGCTGCCAGCGTCGAGACGTCGAGCTTGAGGCCAGGGCCCATCGTCGAGGTGACCGACACCTTCTTGACGTAGTTGCCCTTGGCGCCAGCCGGCTTCGCCTTGGTGACCGCGTCAGCGAAGGCGCGAACATTCTCTTCCAGCGCCTTGACGTCGAACGAGATCTTGCCCACGCCGCCATGAACGATGCCGGCCTTCTCGACGCGGAACTCGACCGCGCCACCCTTCGACGCCTTGACGGCGGCGGTAACGTCGGCGGTGACAGTGCCGACCTTCGGGTTCGGCATCATGCCACGCGGGCCGAGCACCTTGCCCAGACGGCCGACCAGCGGCATCATGTCCGGCGTGGCGATGCAGCGATCGAAGTCGATCGTGCCCTTCTGGACGATGTCGACCAGATCCTCGGCGCCAACGATATCGGCGCCCGCCGCCTTGGCTTCCTCGGCCTTGTCGCCACGCGCGAAAACCGCGACGCGGACGGTACGGCCGGTGCCGTTCGGCAGGTTGACCACGCCACGGACCATCTGGTCGGCATGGCGCGGGTCGACACCCAGGTTCATCGCGATTTCAACGGTCTCGTCGAACTTCACCGAGGACCGGTCCTTGAGCAGCTTCAGCGCATCACCCAAGGCATAGGCCTTGTTGGGATCGATGCCTTCGCGGGTCTTCGATACACGCTTTGCAATCTTTGCCATGATCTCAGCCCACCACTTCCAGACCCATCGAGCGGGCGGAGCCCTCGACCATGCGCATGGCCCCCTCGATATCGGTCGCGTTCAGATCCTTCATCTTCTGCTCGGCGATGGCGCGCACCTTGTCGCGGCCGATCGTGCCGGCCTTGACCTTGCCCGGCTCCTTCGAGCCCGACTTCAGGTTTGCGGCCTTCTTCAGGAAGTAGCTCACCGGCGGCGTTTTCATGACGAAGGTGAACGACTTGTCCTGGTAGTAGGTGATCACGACCGGAACCGGCGATCCCTTTTCCATTTCCTGGGTCTGCGCGTTGAACGCCTTGCAGAACTCCATGATGTTGATGCCGCGCTGACCAAGCGCCGGTCCGATCGGGGGCGACGGCGTCGCCGAGCCCGCGGAAACCTGGAGCTTGAGCTGGCCTGCAATTTTCTTAGCCATCTCTTCCTGCCTTTATCTCATGCCGGCCCCAAATCTGGGCAACCGGCGGTTGCAGTCTGGTGGTGCGGTTCCTGCGGCCGGCTACAGCCCATTCGCCTCCCACCCGTTTTGGCGGCGATTTCCACGCCGCCTCCCTCACCGCCGAATTGGCGACAAGGATTTCGGATCAGCCCTTTTCGACCTGTCCGAATTCGAGATCGACCGGCACGGCGCGCCCGAAGATCGAAACTTCCACCTTGAGCCGCGCCCGCTCCTCGTCCACTTCCTGGACGAAACCGTTGAACGAGGCGAACGGACCGTCCGAGACGCGGATCGCCTCGCCGATCTCGAAAGTGACCGACGGCTTCGGCCGCTCGACGCCTTCCTGCACTTGGTTCAGGATGCGCTGGGCCTCGGCCTCGGTGATCGGCACCGGCTTCGAATCACCCAGGAAGCCGGTGACCTTCGGCGTGTTCTTCACGAGCGAGAACACTGCGTCGGTCAGGTTGGCCTTCAGCAGCACGTAGCCCGGGAAGAACTTGCGCTCGGCATCGACCTTGCGGCCGCGGCGTATCTCGACGACCTTCTCGGTAGGCACCACGATCTGCTCGATGTCAGCGGACAGGCCTTTCTGCTTGGCCTTGTTCTCGATGTCCTCAGCGACCTTTTTTTCAAAGTTCGAATAGGCGTGGACGATGTACCACCGCGCAGTCATTTCAAGGCTTCTCCGTAATCGCCGGACTCAGCGTCCAATGCCCAGAATCTGCTCGACCGCGAGGCCCATGAGCTGATCGGCAGTAAAGAAAAAGATCATCGCGATCACAGCGAACGCCAGAACCATCACCGTCGAGATCATCGTTTCGCGACGCGACGGCCAAGTCACCTTGGCGGTCTCCGCGCGAACCTGCTGGAGAAAGACGAATGGATTTGTGGTTTTCGAAGCCATGTGCCGCTCTGTCTGCAAGACCCGTTGACCGGATCTCCTGGATGATCCCGCTGGCCGGGATGTGCCGCCTGAGCCTGTGTTCGCGCCGAATCAGCGCAATCATTTCGCCCATGCAAATCGGACGCGTAAAGCCGGCTTCCCAGCTCCACGCGTCGCGTGTCTGTTTCGTCTACATAAAACCGATTCTTGATCCACGCAAGTGGCAAGTGTCCGCTTTATGCCAAACGCCGCCTCGGAACCATCCAGTCGTCCCGTTCCGGCTATGGCGCTCTTATGCCTCAAGACAGCCTATATGGCAAGCCACCGCGCGATTTTCAAAAGGTCGATGCGCGGAAGACCAGAAATTTTTCATGAATTGGCCATTTCGAAAAATGGCACGGGCAGCAGGGCTCGAACCTACGACCTGCGGTTTTGGAGACCGCCGCTCTACCAACTGAGCTATGCCCGTATCGCGCGCTGCTATTTCATAAAGCGGACAAGAACTCAAGTCGAGTTTTCAGGCGTGGCCGCGCCGGGCTGCAATCGTCGAGATCCGAGGGCCAGCGCCCAGGCGCATATCAGAAGTTCGAGGGCAAAAGTCCAATGCAACATGAAGCTCATGACCCAGTTGCGATAGATCGCCGGGACCGTGACGAGTTCGAGCGCGCGCCGGTCGAACGGCATTAGCCACATGATAGGCGACGCCACTGAGTCCAGGATCATGTGTATCATTGCGGCGACAAAGAAGGCGCCGACGGGGGCCAGATATCGCGGATCCCGCCATTTCGCGACCGACACTGCCACAAGGCCAACCGCTGCCCAGAAGAGCGGCCAGTGCGTGATGTAGGCGTGGTGATGGGTTCGTCCGCCATCGACAAAATGGAAATAGACCATGTCGAGGTCCGGGACGACGCTGCCGAGCATTGCCGCCGCCATCATCCCCGACCTGCCGGGCCAATGGTTTCGTGCGAAAGTACCGAGTATGTAGCCAGCCGGAAGATGAGCGATCAGCATCGTCAAACCTTGTTCATTGCCGAATCGGTCGAACGTCGCGGCGGATTGTGGCGCATTCAGGAAGGACTACCCCGCCTCGCCCTATCGCGCTCGGCTGGGGCGTGACTGCGCCTTACAGCTTGACGGCCGCCTCGGCCTGAACCTCGGACGTCGACACGACGCGGCAATTCTCCGGCATTGGCTGCGACTTGCAGATGGTCGGGCCGGTAAATTCATCGGCCGAACCAAGCCCGGTCGTCAGCCCGACTTTCAGCATCATCTCGGGTTCGAGCTGCCGATGGCGCGAGGCCGGCACCGACCGCATCGCCACCAGCAGACCGGGTCCGACCGCCATTTCCCTGAGATAGGTTTTGACCCGCTGCTCCAACCCGATCGGGTGCACGGTCAACTGCGCGCGAGGACCGACAAGGCGCCTGACACCGCCGGCAAGCATGATCGGGCAGGCCGCGCCACACGCGCCGCTCGCATCGATCGTCAGTCCGACATGGACGCCATCCTTGGCGGCGCAATCCGCCTTGTCCGGCTCGCATCCAATGAAGTCCGTCCGCGCAACCGCCACCTCGAGCTTGCGTTCTCGGATCAACCTTCCGGCGGCCAAAGCGCCGAGCACGTCACCTCCCGGCGAGTTGATCACCATGGGCAGTCGCCGGTCACCGATCGTGTCCAGCAGTTGGCGCAGCCGTTCCGGCGTTCGAGCGCTGATCATGCCTTCCGCCGAGATCCATTCGGGACAATTGGGATCGCAGAGAAAACTTCTGCCGCGAACCAGGACGAAGCGCATATCGCCAACATCGGCCCGCTGCCCGGTTTCAGGTTCGACCGGCGCGGCCGGAGCGGGCTTGGCGTACGCCACCACTTCGCCGGCCGGCGCCGGTATTTCCCTGCAGTTCGCGGCCACCGGATCGGTGTTGCACAGGGTTGGCGCGGTCAGCAGGTCGACGGCATCCAGGCTGGTCACCAGCTTCGCCTGCAGCATGTCGTATGGAGCCAGCTGCTGGATGGTGCTGGCCGGCGTGTCCTTCATCGTCTCGAGCACGGCCTGGCCGACGCCCATTTCGTTCAGATAGGCAGCCAGTCTTTTCTCCACCGACTTGCTCATCTCGTAGGTCTTGTAGCTGCCGGCGTTCTTGCGGCCGACGATCTTCTTGCTGAGGATCTTCTTCTTGCCTCCGACCACGCGATAGGTGGTCCGGTACTGCAATTTCGTGCGGATGTAGGTCGTGGTGATCTGATGCACGCCGAGAAAGGCCCATTGCCCGACGACGCGCCTGATGCCGCCGGCAAACATCAGCGGACAGGCGGAATTGCAGATGGCGCCGCCGGCATAGGCATTGCCGAAATAGCGAGCGCCCTTGCCGTCGTTTTCCTTGCAGTCCTTGGCATCGGGCTGGCAGCCGGTGAACCGGGTTTTACCGACCGCGATATCGAGCTTGTTCTTGCGGAGCAGCCGACCAAGCGCCAGCGCCGCTTCGACGTTGCCGCCGGGAGAGTCCACGACAACGGGCAGTTTTCGGCCACCAAGCCCCTTGAGCGTGCGCTTGAACAGGGCCGGCGTGCCGGCCTCTATCGAGCCTTCAGCCGATATCCATTCCGGGCAGGTCGGTTCGCAACCAGGCGCGCTGCTGCGGACAACGACAAACCGCATCGTCGGACCAAGATCCGGCGCGGATTTTTTGGTGTTCGCCGCGAAGGCAGCGTGTCCCATGACCAGGAACGACGCCAGGCAGATCAGCCCAAGCATCGACCATGCCTGGCTATTCAGACGGTGCCACGAAACCATTCGGGAAGCCCCCCGCAATGCGACCTATAGTAGTTCAGCTTTGCCGGCTTGCAACAGGGTTTTGCGACGACGCCGCAGGCGCCGGCATACCTAAAAAGGCAAGCCGGGTGTACGCAAATAAGCAAAAAGGGCAGCCCGAGGACCACCCTTCGCATCCGATCTCGACCGACAAGCCGGCGGTCGATTACTCCAGCCAAACACCGGCTACTAATTCCCCTGTCGTCGAATTGCCCTGTCGTTGAGGCAGGGCTTTGGGTATTTCAACGGCTACGGCTTTAGTGGGAATTGTGCGTCAACCTTGAGCGCCGATGCCGCCGGACAATTTTGCGGCCTCGGTTCGGTTTTACAGACAGTCGGCCCCACCAAATGGTTCGCCGATTCAGGTCCCGTCGTCAGTCCCATCGTCAACATTGTGCCGGGTTCGAGCCGGAGCCGGTTACGCTTATAATCGAAGCGGTCGAGCGGCATCGGCGGAAACAGATGCTGCCTGACCGACATTTCCGCAAGATAAGAGCGTATCCGCTCCGCGAATGCCAGTGATTGAACGCTGACTGGCACCTTGGGGCCCACGAAACGTCTGACGCCCCCAGCAAGCATGATCGGACAGGCGGCATCGCACCCCGCACCTAAATCGGTCGCGACACCAGGATAGAACCCATCCGGTGGCGCGCACCCTTTGTCCTGCGGCTTGCACCCGGTAAAATCGGTGCGCGCAATCGCGACGTCAAGTTTGCGGTCGCGGATCAATCTTCCCATTGCCAAGGCGCTGAGCAAATCGCCTCCCGGCGAACTCACGATCAACGGTAGACGCCGGCCGCCGACCGTATCGAGCAATTGGCGAAATATCTTCTGCGTATCGGGAGTGATCGTGCCTTGCGCTGCAATCCATTCGGGACAATCGAGACCGCATTTCGGATCGCTGCTCCGGACCAGGACGAAACGCATCGAATTGTCGACCGGCGCTGGACGGGCCGCCGGAGTGGCTGGAACGGCCCCTCGGACGGCCACCACTGCCGTCTTGGCCGGCTTGGCATTCGCAGGGACCTCCCTGCAGTTCGGCGGCGCCGGGCTCCGCCGGCATATGCCCGCCAGCGTAAGTATGTCGAGGGAGTCCCTGCTGGTGACCAGCTTCATCGTCAGCATGTCGTCGAGAGCGATCTGGCGGATGTCGCTGGCAGGCGTGGCCTTCATTGTGTCCAGCACGCCCCGCCCGACCCCCATCTCCCTGAGATAGGCCGAGATCTTTCTCGAAAACGCCTTGCTCATTTTATAGGTCTTGTAGCTCTCGCCTTGAGTGACGGTCTCCGTGGTGACCCGATATCTTTTGCCACGGATGGTTTGATGGGTGGTTCGAAAATGCCGTGTTGAGGGGAAATAAGTGGTGGTGATCTGATGAACACCCAGATAGGCCCAGCTGCCCGCCACGCGGCGGACGCCTCCGGCAAACATCAGCGGACAGGCGGAATTGCACATGGCGCCACCGTCGGACGCGACGCCGAAATAGGCTACGCCTTTGCCGTAGCTGGCCCCGCAACCCTCCATCCCCGGCCAACAATCGGAAAACTCGGTCTTACCGATGGCGATGTCGAGCCTGTTCTTGCGTATTATGCGACCGAGTTGGAGCGCAGCGTCGACATCACCGCCAGGGGAATTGACGATAATCGGCAGTTTGCGAGTGCCGAGCTTTTTCAGTACCCGCTTTAGTAGAGCCGGCGTGCCGGCTGCGATGGCGCCTTCCGCTGAAATCCATTCCGGACAGTTGGGCTTACAGCCGACTGCACTGCTGCGGGCAATGATGAACCGCATCTCCGAAAAACCATCGGACGAACTGCCCGGAAGGTACCATGACTTCGGATCCCATGTCTTGGGATCGGACACATCCTCGGCGTTCGCGGCGAAGGCCGCCATCGCCATCGCAACCACCGGCGCCAGGCGAACCAACCCGCGCCACCACCCGGCCCTACTGCTTAAACGGCGTCCCCAAACCACGTTTTGGCAAAAGCCCCCTTGATGCAACCTATAATAGTGGCGGCCGTGGTACTTGCAATAGCTTCGAAACGACCGCGCAAGATTTTTCTGCGTGGGGCAAGTAAACGTAGAAAAGGCGGCCCGAAGACCGCCCTTCCCTGTCGATCCGACAAATGCCGGTATCGATTACTCTTTGATGGTGACGACGATGCCGGCACCGACGGTGCGGCCGCCTTCACGGATGGCGAAGCGCAGCTTCTCTTCCATGGCGATCGGCACGATCAGCTCGACATCGACGGTGATGTTGTCGCCCGGCATCACCATCTCGGTGCCTTCCGGCAGCGACACGATGCCGGTCACGTCGGTCGTGCGGAAGTAGAACTGCGGCCGGTAGTTGGTGAAGAACGGCGTGTGACGGCCGCCCTCGTCCTTGGTCAGGATGTAGGCTTCAGCGACGAACTTCTTGTGCGGCTTGACCGTGCCCGGCTTGGCCAGAACCTGGCCGCGCTCGACACCTTCACGGTCGACACCGCGCAGCAGCGCGCCGATGTTGTCGCCGGCCTGGCCCTGGTCGAGCAGCTTGCGGAACATCTCGACGCCGGTGCAGGTCGTCTTGGTGGTCGGACGGATGCCGACGATCTCAAGCTCCTCGCCGACCTTGACCACGCCGCGCTCGACGCGGCCGGTCACAACCGTGCCGCGGCCGGAGATCGAGAACACGTCCTCGATCGGCATCAGGAACGGCTTGTCCAGCGGGCGAACCGGCGTCGGGATGTAGTCGTCGACCGCAGCCATCAATTCGCGGATCGAATCCTCGCCGATCTTCTTGTCGGAATCTTCCAAAGCCGCAAGTGCCGAACCCTTGACGATCGGAATGTCGTCGCCGGGGAACTCGTTCTTGGTCAACAGCTCGCGCACCTCGAGCTCGACCAGCTCGAGCAGCTCGGCGTCGTCGACCTGGTCGACCTTGTTCAAGAACACCACGATCGACGGCACGCCGACCTGGCGGGCCAGCAGGATGTGCTCGCGGGTCTGCGGCATCGGGCCGTCGGCGGCCGACACGACCAGGATCGCGCCGTCCATCTGCGCAGCACCGGTGATCATGTTCTTGACATAGTCGGCGTGGCCGGGGCAGTCGACATGGGCGTAGTGGCGGTTGGCCGTCTCGTATTCGACATGCGCCGTCGAGATGGTGATGCCGCGCGCCTTCTCCTCGGGCGCCGCATCGATCTGGTCGTAGCGCTTGTATTCGCCAAAATACTTGGTGATCGCCGCCGTCAGCGACGTCTTGCCATGATCGACATGGCCAATCGTGCCGATGTTCACATGAGGCTTTGTACGCTCGAATTTACCTTTTGCCATAGTCTCTTTCCTTGGACGGCCGGGACCTTCAGTTCAGTCGAATGCGGGGCGATTAGCGACTGCGGCCGAAAAACACAAGTGTCTTGTGGCCGGGGCTTTCTCACCCGGTCTGAACCCATGATCCGGTTTTCGGGGATGTGGCGCGGATATAGGAACGAACAAGGAGAAATGGAATGGCCAAAGATAGGTTCCGCGGGTATCGCCATTCAGCGAATGGACATCGCTGCTTCCGCCTGTCCGCCTTGCCGGATTTTACTGCCGGATCTGGCCCATTGCCGGTGTGACGCCGGTCTGATTTCCTGATCCGATGCATTTCATTCCGATCGCCATCCGCGGCCCGCTGTTCATGATCCTGTCGACCGGGTCCTATGTCGCCAACGACACCATGTTGAAACTCGCCACGGTTGGGCTGCCGCCCTATGAAGTGCTGTTTCTGCGCGGGACGGCGGCAACGCTGTGGGGAATCCCGTTGCTGTTTGCGCTGGGCTACGCCAGGCAGATCCCGCTGATCCTCGACAGGAGAGTGTTGCAAAGAAACCTGCTCGAGCTGGCGGCAATCCTTTGCTACGTGGTGGCGCTTGCCAACATGCAGATCGCCGATTCGACCGCCCTGGGACAGATCACGCCCCTGCTCATGCTGATTGGCTCCTCTGTCCTGTTCGGCGAACGGATCGGCGGCTTGCGCATGGCGCTGATCGGGCTCGGCTTCATCGGCGCGGTGATGGTGGCGCAGCCGACCATGCAGGGAATCTCGGTCTACGCCTTGCTGGCGCTCGGCAATGCGGCGTTCGCCGCCGCGCGCGATCTCGCCGGGCGCCGGGTCGCCGCCGACGTGCCCGGAATGATCGTCGCAATTTCCGCGGTGGTGGTGGTGCTGGTCGGATCAGGCGTCGCGCATCTGATGTCGGAGCGGTGGGTGGCGCCCGAGACGCATCATTTACTGCTGATGGCCGGGGCCGGATTGTTCCTGATTTTTGGCCATTTCTTCATCTTCATGGCCTATCGCGCCGGGCCAACCGGCGTCGTGGCGCCGTTCTATTACTGCTTCACCGTCTGGGCGGTCATTTCCGGCCTGGTGGTGTTCCAGCAATTGCCGAACGCACTGGCGATCGGCGGTATCCTGCTGGTGGTGGCCAGCGGGCTGACCATCGTGTCGCTCGACGAGCGGCGGCGCCGACTGACCGTCGTCGCATAATTTGGGCAGTGGTGACCAAACGGTTACATCACAATTTTCAACTTGGCCGCTGCCCGCAAAAAATGGAGAAACCTGTGACAAGCCAGGAGAACGTCGGCAACCGCATGCTTGCCGGAAAATGCCTGTGCGGCGCCGTGCAATACGCGGTGGCCGACGAGTTCATCTACGCCGCCAACTGCCACTGCTCGGACTGCCGGCGCACCACCGGTTCGGCCTTCAAGCCGTTTGCCGGCATCGAGCGTGAGAGACTGAGCCTGACCAAGGGCGAGGACAACCTCCCGATCTTTGGCGATGAGACCGGCCACAACGTGCACTGCAAGACCTGCGGCTCATTGCTCTACTCGGTCGTCCGCGACGGCGCCTTCGTCCACGTCGCCACGGGGACCCTCGTCGACGAGCCGGCCATCCGTCCGACGCACCACATCTTTGTCGGCTCCAAGGCGAAGTGGTCCACGATCACCGACGACCTGCCTCAATATGAAGATCATGTCACCGGAGGCGCCGACTGAAGACCTGGCGATGCGGCTGACGGCATTGCCGCTCGGGCACTGCAGAACCGCCACAGACAGTGACACGGCGCATTTTCAAGGAAGTTATTTATTTTCGATAATGACTTCAACAGCATGCTTGGAGCGGGTAGCGGGAATCGAACCCGCATATTCAGCTTGGAAGGCTGCTGCTCTACCACTGAGCTATACCCGCGCATTTCACCCGAAAACCGCTATGCACTTTTCGGTCCGAGGCTTTGCGTTTCAGGGCTTCCGGGCCGGCAGTGGTGGAGAGGGTTGGATTTGAACCAACGTAGGCATAGCCAACGGATTTACAGTCCGTCCCCTTTAACCACTCGGGCACCTCTCCAGTCTGCCGCCGGAGCCATGCAACGAGGCATCGACGCGTCGCGGCCGCAGGAGCAGCCCGTCGCGAAGCGCCTTATGGCGGCAGCGCCCAAAACTGTCAACCGCAACATCCCGGCAAAACGCGCTGAATTTGTTGACGACCCGACGAGCAGGGGTTTTGCAGCTGTATCCTTAGACAGACGACACGGCTATAGAACCGGCCATGAGCAATGATAACAAGCCCAAGACCCCAAAAGACACCCACTACGCCAAGCTGCGCCGCGCGCATCGCGACGAGAAGAGCGGCGGCGCGCCGGCGTTCAGGCCGCGCCAGCCGGTACCACCAGGAGAGACCGCCGCGGATGGGCTGGTGCGGCTGTACGGCCTGCACACGGTGCGAGCAGCACTCGACAATCCGCGCCGGCGGATCAAGAAGATGCTGGTGACGCGCAACGCCGCCGAGCGGCTGGCGATCGCCGACCTCGCCGCCCTGCCCTTTGAGACAGAGATGGTCGAGCCGAAAGACATCGACAAGGTCACCGGCTCCGAAGCCGTGCATCAGGGCGTGCTGATCGAAGCCGAGCCGCTAAAGCCGAAGCGGCTCGATGCGCTCGGCGATACCACGCTGGTGCTGGTGCTCGACCAGGTCACCGATCCACACAATGTCGGCGCGATCCTGCGCTCGGCGGTCGCCTTCGGCGCCGGCGCGCTGATCACCACGGCGCGCCACAGCCCGCATGAATCCGGCGTGCTGGCAAAGTCGGCCTCCGGCGCGCTGGAGCATATCGACCAGATCGAGGTGAAGAACCTCGCCGACGCGCTCGGCCAGTTGCACGAGGTCGGCTTCCAGACCATCGGCCTCGATTCGGACGGACCGGCGGAACTCGAAAAGAGTTTTTCGGGAGAAAAGATCGCGCTGGTGCTGGGCGCCGAGGGCAAGGGCCTGCGCCAGAAGACGCGCGAAACGGTGACGACGCTGGCGCGGCTCGACATGCCCGGCGCCATCCGCTCGCTCAACGTGTCGAACGCCGCCGCGGTGAGCCTTTATGCGGCGAGGAAGTTTTTGGGTTAGGGGAGTAGGGGAGTAGGGGAGTAGGGGAATGGGAGAGTAAGAATAAGGCAGCAAGAAAGGCCGGTTGCGGCTCGCTGCAAGCGCTATCCCTACTGCCTTACTGCCCTACCGCCTTACTGCCCTATTCCCCTATTCCCCTATTCCCCTACTCCCCTAACTCCTGCCCCGCCATTCGCTCCAGCGCCCTGACCAGCGCCGAATGATCCTCCTTGGCGCCGCCATTGGCCGCGCAGGCGTTGAACAATTGCTGCGTCGTCGAGGTGTTGGGCAGCGCGACGCCAAGCGCTTTTGCCCCTTCCAGAGCGAGATTAAGGTCCTTCTGGTGCAGTTCGATGCGAAAGCCCGGCGCGAAGCTGCGCTTGATCATGCGCTCGCCATGCACTTCGAGGATGCGCGAGGCCGCCAGCCCGCCCATCAGCGCTTGCCGCACCTTGGCCGGATCGGCGCCGGCTTTCGATGCAAAAACAAGCGCTTCCGCGACTGCTTCAATGGTCAGCGCGACGACGATCTGGTTGGCGACCTTGGTGGTCTGGCCGACGCCGTTGGGGCCGACCAGCGTGATGTTCTTGCCCATTTTTTCGAACACCGGCCTGGCGCGCTCGAAGGCCTTTTCCTCGCCGCCGACCATGATGGTCAGCGACGCGGCCTTGGCGCCGACCTCGCCGCCCGACACCGGCGCATCGAGATAGTCGCAGCCCAGCGCATTGATTTTCGTGGCGAATTCCTTGGTCTCGATCGGCGAGATCGAACTCATGTCGATGACCAGCTTGCCCGCGGTCAAACCCGAGGCGACGCCGCTGTCGCCGAACAGCACGTCGGCCACCTCCGGCGTGTCGGGAACCATGGTGATGACGACGCCGGCGGCACGTGCCACGGCGTGATGGCCAGTGACGGTTTTTAGACCCTTGGCGACGAGATCGGCCGGCGGTTTCGAGCGATGGTCGCTGGCGACGACGTGATAGCCGGCGTCGAGCAGATGCCCCGCCATCGGCGCGCCCATGATGCCGAGGCCGATGAAACCGATGGTGTCCATTGTTGTTCTCCTGAAAATCTTGTCCAAACTCATCAGAGATCGGCGCTGCCCCTCATCCGCCTGCCGGCACCTTCTCCCCGTATAGCGACGGGGAGAAGGGAAGCGCTCCAACGCTGGCGCCCCCCTCTCCCCGTTTCTTACAGGGAGAGGGTAAGGGTGAGCGGCAGCGCAAGCGTTAGGCGATGATCACTAAGCCGCAGCGTTCCCATGCCCGGCAAACTCCCGGAACCAGCCCAGCCCGGCTTCGGTCCCGCCCTTCGGCTTGTATTCCGCCCCTACCCAGCCGGTATAGCCGATACGGTCGATGTGGCTGTACAGAAAAGGAAAATTGATCTCGCCCGTCCCAGGCTCATGACGGCCGGGATTATCCGCCAGCTGGATATGCGCGATGCGGTCGAGGTTGGCCTCGATGGTGCGGGCGAGATCGCCCTCCATGATCTGCATGTGATAGATGTCGTATTGCAGGAACAGGTTTTTTGAGCCGACGCGGTCGATGAGCGCCAGGGCCTGGTCCGAATAGTTGAGGAAGAAGCCGGGAATGTCGCCGGTGTTGATCGGCTCGATCAGCAGCCTGATTCCGGCCTGCTCCAGCTTCTCGGCCGCGAAAGCCAGGTTCTCGGCGAAGACGTCTTCCAGCACCGAACGCTCGACGCCTTGCGGCGCGATGCCGGCGAGGCAGTTGACCTGTTCGCAGCCCAGCGCCTGCGCGTAGGTTATCGCCTTGGCGACGCCTTGCCGGAACTCGGGAACACGATCCGGCAACACCGCAATGCCGCGCTCACCCTTGGCCCAGTCGCCGGCCGGCAGGTTGAACAGCACCTGCGTCAGGCCGTTTTTCTTCAGCCTCGCCGCAACGACATCGGGCGCATGATCATAGGGGCCGATATATTCGACACCCCTAAAGCCGGCGCGGGCGGCGGCTTCGAAGCGGTCGAGGAAATCGTGCTCGCCAAAGAGCATCGAAAGATTGGCTGAAAACCGTGGCATTCTTTTTCTCCGTTCAGTCCAGCATGACGATCGCCGTCGGCGCGTCTTCGTGATGTTCGGCAAGCTCCTCGAATTCGGTGATCTTGTCGATCTCGGTGCCCATCGAAACATTGGTGATGCGCTCAAGGATGAATTCGAGCACCACCGGAACCTGGTGCTCCTTCATCAATTGTTGCGCCTGTTTGAAGGCGCCGGCGAATTCCTCCGGCCGGCGCACCCGGACCGCCTTGCAGCCCATGGCCTCGGCAACCGCGACGTGGTCGACGCCATAGCCAGCCTCGGGATCATCCTTCCGGTTGACGTTCTCGAAGGCAAGGCTGACCTCGAAATCCATCGAAAAGCCGCGCTGCGCCTGGCGGATCAGGCCAAGATAGGCATTGTTCACGACGACATGAATATAGGGCAATCTGTGCTGCGCGCCGACCGCCAGTTCCTCGATCATGAACTGGAAATCATAGTCGCCGGACAGCGCCACGATGTTGCGCTGCGGATCGGCGGCGCGAATGCCAAGTGCGGCCGGCAGCGTCCAGCCGAGCGGGCCGGCCTGGCCGCAATTGATCCAGTTGCGCGGCTTGTAGACATGCAGGAACTGAGCGCCGGCGATCTGCGAAAGCCCGATCGTGGTGACATAGGTGGTGTCGCGGCCGAATGCCTTGTTCATCTCCTCGTAGACGCGCTGCGGCTTCAGCGGCACCTGGTCGAAATGCGTCTTGCGCTTCATCGTCTTCTTGCGGTCCCGGCATTCCCTGGCCCAACCCGACCAGTCGCGCAGTTTTCCAGCCGTTTTCCACTCGGTGGCGACGTCGAGCAGCATTTTCAGCGCCGCACCGGCATCCGAAACGACGCCGAGGTCCGGCGCGAAGACACGGCCGATCTGCGTCGGCTCGATGTCGACATGGATGAATTTTTTGCCCTTGGTGTAGACGTCGACGGAGCCGGTGTGGCGGTTGGCCCAGCGGTTGCCGATGCCGAAGACGAAATCGGCCTCGAGCATCGTTGCGTTGCCGTAGCGATGCGATGTCTGCAGCCCGCACATGCCGGCCATCAGCCGGTGGTCGTCGGGAATCGCGCCCCAGCCCATCAGCGTCGGGATCACGGGCACGCCGGTGACTTCGGCGAACTCGATCAGCAGATCCGAGGCATCGGCGTTGATGATGCCGCCGCCGGCAACGATGACAGGCTTTTCGGCCGCGTTGAGCATCGCCAAGGCCTTCTCGGCCTGGCCGCGCGACATTGCCGGCTTGAACGGCACTAGCGGCTCATAGGCATCGATGTCGAACTCGATCTCGGCCAGTTGCACGTCGACCGGCAGATCGATGAGAACCGGCCCCGGCCGCGACGAGCGCATCAGGTGGAACGCCTTCTGCAGCGCCATCGGCACCAGATAGGGTTCCATGACGGTGACCGCCCATTTGGCGACGGGTGCTGCGATGGCTGCGATGTCGACGGCCTGGAAATCCTCCTTGCTGAGACGCGCCCGCGGCGCCTGGCCGGTGATGCAGAGGATCGGGATGGAATCGGCCGCGGCCGAATAGAGGCCGGTGATCATGTCGGTGCCGGCCGGACCCGAAGTGCCGATGCACAGGCCGATATTACCTGATCTGGCGCGGGTATAACCTTCGGCCATGTGCGAGGCCGCCTCGACATGGCGCGCCAGGATATGGCGGATCGTACCCCTCGCCCTCAGCGCCGAATAGAACGGGTTGATGGCAGCACCCGGCACGCCAAAGGCGCAGGAGGTGCCTTCTTTTTCCAAACCGAGAACCGCTGCGTCGACTGCGCGCATCCTGGCCATGTCAGCCTCCACGGAATTGTTGATGGCCGAGAATGCCAGCGCGCCTGTTATTTTTCAATTTTTTCAGAATATTTTTTCATTTCTAAGAAACTGCGGCTATTTACTGATTTCATTGGATTTTCTGTTTTCCACGAAGTCGCATAGCATATTTGTGAAAAACTTTTTCATTGCGCATTTGGCGAAATCGGCAAGAATGCCACTATGGAAACCGCCGAAAAACGCCAGCGCGGACGGCCGCGCGCCTTCCACGGTCCGGCCGAGGCGGCTTCGGTGCAGTCGCTCGACCGGGCGCTGCGCATCCTGGCCATCGTCGCCGAAGGCAGCGGCCTGTCGCTGAGCGAGATCGCCGCGCAGAGCGGCCTCCCCGCCTCCACCGCCTACCGCATGCTGACGACGCTGGAAAACCACGGCATGGTCGAGTTCGACAGCACCGACCAGCTGTGGTCGATCGGCGTCGAGACCTATCGCATGGGCGCGGCGTTCCTGCGCCGCCGCAAGCTGGTCGACCGCGCCCGTATTGTCATGCAGGAATTGATGGAGAAGACCGGCGAGACCGCCAATCTCGGCGTCGCCGAGGACGATTGCGTCATCTTCGTCAGCCAGGTCGAGACGCATCAGGCGATCCGCGCCTTCTTCCGGCCGGGCACGCGCAGTTCCTTCCATGCATCGGGCATCGGCAAGGCGGTGCTGGCGCATCTCGAGCCGCAGCGCGTCGGCGCCGTCCTGCGCCGGACCGGGCTGGAGCGCTTCACCGAAAAGACGCTTTCCGACGTCTCGGCGCTGGCCCGTGATCTGGTGACGATCAAGCTGCGCGGCTGGTCGGTCGACGACGAGGAACGGCACCCCGGCATGCGCTGCGTGGCCGCCGCCATCTTCAACGAGTTCGGCGAGCCGATCGGCGGCGTTTCGGTTTCGGGGCCGACGGTGCGGGTCACGCCGCAGCGGCTGGCCGAGATCGGCCCGCTGGTGCGCGATGCGGCAGCGGAAATAACCAGGATGATTGGTGGTCTGCCGCCCCCTTCTTCACCAAGCCGCGCCGCCGAACCGGGTTCACTCTTCGAGATTGGCGCTGCGCGCTCACCTTGACAGCCGCCCGGCTACGGCCAAGTTTGCGTCCACCTTCCGCCAGCCGACGCCCGAAAGACGCATGAGCCTCCAATCCGTCAAAGCCTTCTTCGCCGAGTATGCCCGCGACATCGAGGTGATCGAAACGCCGACAAGCTCGGCGACCGTCGCGCTCGCGGCCGAGGCGCACGGCGTCGAGCCGGGGCAGATCGCCAAGACCATCTGCCTGCGCGTCGGTGACCGGGCCATGCTGGTCGTCGCCCGCGGCGACGCGCGCATCGACAATCGCAAATCGCGCGATGCATTCGGCGGCAAGCCGCGCATGCTCGATGCCGAGCAGGTGGCCGAAATCACTGGCCATCCGATTGGCGGCGTCTGCCCCTTCGGCCTCGCCTCGCCGTTGCCGGTCTATTGCGACGTATCGCTGCGCGCCTACGATCAGGTCGTGCCAGCGGCCGGCGCAACCAATGCAGCGGTGAAAATAGGCGTCGAGCGCATGGCAGCGCTGACCGGCGCCGAATGGTGCGACATCTGTCAGGATGAGCTAGGCCCCGGGCACCGCGCTCTTGGTCGATAGGTCGTAGAAATCAAGGAGCATCGCCAGCCCAACTCCGCAGGCCGTGAAGATCAGGCCGGCGATGAAGATGCGGATGGCGCGTTCATAGACGCGTCGCTGTAGAGACGTTGTGTCGAGCAGCAACCGCAGCGCTCGTATCTGCAAGGCAATGCCTATCAAAATCGGCACGACGGCTGCCAGGTGATAGATTTCCCAAGGGAGCGGGTTGGCGGCCCAATGCGTGATGAAGCCCAGCGAGAAGGCCAGTAGAATGCCGACGGTGGTGATCGTGCCGTTGCGGAAATCCGTCTCAATCTGCTCTTCCTTGGGGTCGTGCTCGTCCAAGCGTCCCTCTCCCTCTGGTGCCTTCACCGCCAGACTAAGCTGTCGAAAAATCCCTGTACATCCCTCGCTGGAACCGGTCGCGGTGCCGGGTTCAATTTTGCAACCCAGACAGCTGAAAAAGGGCAGTGGGTGCCCCTTTTTCCCTTGCCTGAAACGGTTCACCTCCCCTCAAAGCCGGCAGCGGTGACGGTAGCCGTCGTAGCCGACATAGGTGTCGGAGTACGGATCGTAACTCTGATAGCGGTTGAGGCAGCGCCGGACGTGCCATGAGCCGCCATTTTCCTCGATGTAAACGGTGCGCGGCTGGGCGAGCGCGCTGCCGAGCAGGAAGCCGCCGACGCCGGCGGCGATGCCGATGCCAAGGTGCTTGTTGTGATGGTGCTTGTGATGGGCGGCCGAAGGCTGAACGGTGCCGGCCAGCATGGCGGCGGCGACAGTGGTGGCGATGAGGCCGGAAACGATGGTGCGCTTCAACATGACGATCTCCTTGCTGCGTTGTCTGAGAGGCGATCCATCCCGCCTCTTGACCATCAGTCGTTGCAGCAAGGAAAAAGGTTCGACGGTTTTTTTGGATTTTTTCAAAAGCGCAAAAGCGGCCGAACTGAACAGGTTTGCAGGCAGGCGCGCAAATGTCGACCGGCGAGAGCGCCGATCGACAGTCCGGCGGCGGGAGGCCTCAGCCCATGCCGGTGATGTGGCGCAGCCAGAAGGCAAGCGCGATGAAGCCGATAATGGTGGTGACGCCGGTCCAGTCGACATTGGCGCTCTTCAAAATCTTGATGAGCTTCACCAGGAGAAACCAGGTCACGACGACGATCAGGGCAATGACGACAAGTCTGATCATGCGACACTCTCGCCCATGCGATTGCACCTTAGAACGATATAGGAAGCCAATTGGCCGTTTTCAGGATGCCTGCGCCGGCAGCTCCGGCGGGCTCAAGACGGAGTTTTGTCTTTACTGGCGCACCAAATATGCTAACCGGAGCGCCGTGCCCTTGTAGCTCAGCTGGTAGAGCAGCGGTTTTGTAAACCGAAGGTCGGCGGTTCGATTCCGTCCGGGGGCACCAAAGCCTGTCGTCTTGAATGAGGCCGGCCTTTCGGATTTTGCCGCGCTGCGCAAGGGGGCGAGGGCTAATCGGGACCTCTAGATCCCATACATCAGGGCAATGTAGAGTACCGGTGCAAAGATCAGGAAGATCGCCATTACTATGATCACGGCGAGGGACAGGCGCTCTGTTCGCCTGACGATTGCAACGACGTCGTCGTCGCTCGACGAAACAAGATCAACCACCGAGAAATCTGTTGGGTCAGGAGTTTGATTGTCATTGGCGGGTCGGCTTGCGACCGCATCGACATTCTGTTTGCTCTGGATAATGGTCACAGTTGTTTCCGCGGTTAGGGTGCCGTATCGGGTGCCCGCCGATGAGTATACAGCGGGGCACCCGGAACCACCGATGAAGGGACTTTGCTCGGCGGCCAAATACCAATCCTTTGCCAAGATCTTGGTTGCCAGCCTCAGCCCTCTGTCTTTAACGCACAGACTTCAGTCTTATTGTGTCATGGACCATAGCCCGGCGCCGGAACTAAGTGCCCGCCGGTCCCGTTGCCGACCAGTGATAATTGAGAATAGGAGATAGTCATGGCTGACGGTCCCACCGTTGTTAACTCAGGCGGAAATGGCGCCGGCACCGCTGTCGCCGTCGTTCTCGCTATTATCGCAATCGTGATCCTGCTGTTGTTCACCGGCGTTATCAACATCAACGGCGGGGGCACCGGAAAGGACGTCGACGTAAAGGTTGAAGCGCCTAGGGTTGAAGCGCCTACGGGCGAAGCGCCAGCCGCGTCCGCTCCGGCAGAGCCGGCCGCGCCCGCTCCGGCAGAGCCGGCCGCACCTGCTCCGGCAGCACCCGCTCCGGCAGCACCTGCTAACGGCGGCTGATTGTGACATCGGATATCAGGCCCGGCGGGATGCGCTTCCGGGCTTGATGTTGAGGGCCGTCCACACTCTGCAAAGCGGCCCACGCAACAGAAAGCCGTTCGATGGAGTTTCAATCAGTTGCGGGGACCAGCAAAGGAGGATCGCTTATGAAGATGCTCGTCACCCTCCTGGCCGGCATTTCGCCCCGCTGACGCTTCTGCCGCTTGGAAAAGATATCAACGACCAAGTTGGTGCACCCGCTTCTGCAATATAATTTTCGGTTAATGATGGCGACAGCTATCTACCGGTAGAGTCTCGGGTATTTGGCCTTCTCAGTCTGGCAATCATCCCTGCGCCGCACCGCTTTGTTGTAAGCGGCTTCATAGGCGCGGACGGCCCTCTTGAACTTAGGTGGATTGGGTGTCAGGTGTTTATCCAGACCGTCCCACAAAAGGCTTGGAACGGCTATAATTGCTTTTCCATCTTCGGTTGGCCTCAGCGCCCGGCATCTTTGCATAGCACCGATGACGTTACCTGCCATTGTAGCGGCCAAATTCAACTTGGCGTCGGGCATCCGAGCCATGAAGTTAATGTTTTGCTGCAATCCCTGTCCGGCTGAAGCAGCCGAAATATGACGCAGACTGCCGCGCCGAGGACAATCAAAATCCGGTTCAACGTTGCCCCTCGATATTTGGCGATCTCGACCCAAGCATCGCCCGATCCTGCAAGGCGAGGTTGAAATAATTCAATTCGAAAAGCAATTGGCGTTACGCGACATTGCGAGGATCACCGCACCCCATAACCTCGCCACCGCGTGTTCGATCAACATGTCGATGGTCTGGCAGTAGCCGACGCGAGATTATAAGCAAGCGGAATGGTTATTGAGCTCGAAGCGTGCCCTGCTCTTTAGCTACTGCGTCGAAGCTTTCCTGGGGCGAAGCTTGATCCTAAGATGTAGCCGAAGGGGCACAGGAGACGCGGTTACTGTGATCCCCCGACATTCTTTCCGGCACGGCATGGCTTGGTCATCGCTTTCTCTTTGTCATGAGTGCGCGGACTTTGACGATCATCGCAGCATTGGACTTCAGCTGAAAGGCACGGATCTTTCGCATGTGTCGATCGGCTACCTCCTTGTAGTAAAGGATCGGCCGCATCGCTCGCTCGTATGCTGCTTCTTGTCCGGCGCACAATTGCTGCGCTTTTCTCGCTAACGAATACGGATCGCCGCGCTGAACTGACAGCTTTGCCGACCACAACTGATTGCATTTAATCAAGGCGCTCTGTTCGGCCTTGTACCTCGGATCGACTGCTGCTCGGGCGTCAGCAGTAAAAATCATAAGTCCCACTAGTGTCGCGAGTAAAAAACGCTTCATTGCAGCCCCCCAAGAGGGGTAACAAAAACTGAAATTTCTCTACCTTTCAAGCCCGATCTGCCGGAAGTCTTTAATGGAGCAAGCCATATGGCCCGTCCCGCCACTACTGTTGTTCGTCTTTTGACCGGCCGCGCCGTGGTCAGACGCGAAGATGTTACAACGCGCGGCACCAGACGACGCCCTAGTGATCGTCAGGGTCGGTCGAAAATCTGCTCGTCCCCGATTTCCACAGGCCGGGCCATAGCCCATCAGCTTCAACGCATATATTCCTGAGCAGAACCACAGGTATTCCGTAGTGGAAACCATAGGAGTCGCCGTTGGAGCAGAAACGCACGATCGCCCCGTTGATTGGTGGCATGTATGGTGGTCTTGCTGCCCTCGCGTTGGCGTTCGGTTTCCGCTTTCTGATGATTGCCGATCCCGATCCGACCTCGCAGGCAACGATAGCCTTTTCGGGATTGGCCTTTTCGATCTGTTTCAGCCTGGCCTTCCTTCGCGAGCATCGACGCCAGATCGCTGCCGCCAGAGAATTTCTAAGCCGTCCAAGATCGTATCAGGAGTAATCCCCGCGTTCGCAAAGCAAGCGCCCACGCCTCCGGTCCGGGGCATCAGAACCAATGGATGCACAGGGATGCGGACCGGCCGGCATCTCCCGCTCCCGGCCATTAATGCCATTCGATTAAAATGCCCCTGTGTATATTAGCAATCGCTCAATTTAGCGCGCTGACAATGTCCGGGCGGTGGGCTGAACGACGGGTGGTGTCATGCGAAGCGACTTCGCTGCGGCGCGCGAGCTCTTGGAGTGCGCCCAAAACCGGCTCTGCGGCATGGATGAAACGAGCCAGCGCGTCAACGAGGCACTGGACTTGCTGATTGAAGAAATAGCCATCGCCGAATTCCGTAAGGCGCCCTTGACCGTCGTGCCGTTTCCACGTGCGCGGCCACCCAGGCATGCTCGGTAGAACACCGCCGATGTAGTCGACAGCGGAGGTGCTCCCACCAGCGGAATTGAACCTGCGCGATTGCGGTTAGCGGCGTCCGGGCCACAGAAATCCCATCGGGAGCCCTTCACACCGCGATCGCCGCCACCAGAATCCGGTTCTGCCTTCGTATCGCGGCGCGCAATTCGGCAATCCTCGCCTCATCGCGCTTCACGAACTCGATGAACATCATGTTCATGTTGTTGAACACCAGTTCGCCTAAGGCGTGTCCATCGATATCCCGGCGCACCAGGCCGAGCCCCTGCAGCCGGGCGATCAGCGCGCGGATCTGTTCGGTCAGCGCCCGGTCGAGCGCGGTATAGGCCTGGCCGAACGGGCTGTCGGGCAGTTGCGTCGAGATCGCCATCGCCTGCCGCCACATCTCCTTGCTGAGATAGTGCAGCGAATGCTCGATATAGATGCCGAGCAGCGTGTCGAGCGCATCGCCGACATTGGCCGGCGGGTTGGCGACGACGCCGCGCCCGGCATTGAGCACCTCGTTGACCTCCATCGAGACGATGGCGCCGAGGATGTCGCCCTTGTTCTGGTAATAGTTGTAGATCGTGCCGACCGAGACTTCCGCCTGCGCCGCGATCGTCTCGATCTTGGCGGCTTCATAGCCGGTGTCGCGAAAAAGCGCCGCCGCCGCCTCGATGATCCGGCGATGCCGATCCGCCTTCTGCCTTGCCCGCAATCCGCTCATGTCGGCTATCTGCCATAAAAACAGAATTGACTCAATTTTAGAATTGGTTCAATTTTTTGCCAGAAGCCAGAAAGGCAAGGGAGAACACTCGATGACCATCAATCCAGACACCCCGAATCCAACAACCAGGAAGCCGCTTTCCGTTCTGAAGAGGTATCTCCACGCCGCGTGTGCAGCGACAGCATTGTTGCTGGCGACGGGCAGCCTCGCCCAGGCCGCTGATCTCAACGCTCTGATCTGGTGCGATCACGCCGACCCGGCGCTGCTGCAGCCCTTCGAGGAGGCGAATGGCGTCAAGGTCAATGTCAAGGAATTCGAGGGCACCGGCGCCGGCATGGCGATTGTCGAGCAGTCGCAGCCCGGCGACTGGGACGTGATGGTGATCGACAGCATCGACATACCGCGCGGCGTCGAAAAAGGCCTGTTCGAACCGCTGCCGGAAGACGAGCTGCCGCTGGCCGACCTCTTTCCCCAGGTGAAGATGGACAGCTCCACCGTGGTCGACGGCAAGCGCTACGGCATCACCGAAAAGTTCGGCTACAACACCATCGGCTACAACAAGACCAAGGTCGATCCGGCCGACATGCAGTCGCTGGCCGCGCTGACCGGCGACAAATACAAGGGCAAGATCGCCATCTACGACTATTACCTGCCGGTCATCGGCATGGCGGCGCTGGCGATCGGCAAGAAGACCGCCGAGCTCACCGAAGCCGACCTTCCGGCCATCAAGCAAGAGTTGCTCAAGATGAAGGCCAATGCCAAGCTGGTCGGCGAGGTGACCGCCAGCCAGACCGCGCTGGCGACCGGCGAGGTCGACATTCTGGTCGGCGGCGGCGAATGGGTGACGGCCGGGCTGGCCAAGGAGAACCCTGCCCTCGATTTCTCGATCCCCAGAGAAGGTGCTGTGCTGTGGTCGCAGTCGCTGGCCATGTTCAAGGATTCCAAAAACAAGGACACGGCGCTAAAATTCATCCAGTACATTATGAGCCCTGAAGGCCAGGCGCGGCTTGCCACTTCTGCCTGCTATTGGGGCATGCCGGCGAATACCAAGGCGGCTCTGACCGATGAGCAGAAGAAGATCCTGCGCTTCGACGAGCAGCCGGATTTCCTCGCCCGCGCCCAGCCCTATCCGGCGCCGAACGCCGATCTCGACAAGAAGATGCAGGACGTCTGGACCGAAATGCTGCAGGCGCAGTGACCGGTCGCCGGTCGTGAACTCTGCCACCAACAGCGGGCGTGCCCTGCCCCGGGCGGGCCGTGCCCTGCCCCGGGCGGGCCTCCCCTGGGCGCTGGTCACGCCGGCGCTCGGCTGGACGCTGCTGTTCTTCGTGCTGCCGTTCGTCGCCATGGGGTTTTCCAGCCTGACGGCGCATGACGGCAGGGGCTTTACACTCGCTAATTACAGCCAGTTCTTCACCAACCCGGCCTATTGGCAGGCGATGGTGAATTCGCTGCAGGTTACAGCCATCGTCACCGTGATTTCGGTGCTGCTCGCCTACCCTTTCGCCTGGATCCTGGCCGAACAGGTGCCGGAACGCTGGCAGCGGCTGGCGCTGATGCTGGCGGTGCTGCCGTTCTGGACCTCCTATGTCGTGCGCTCCTACACCTGGCTGCTGGTGCTGGCGCAGAACGGCGTGATCAACCGCGCCCTGACCGGCTCCGGCCTGTTCAGCGAGCCGCTGCAGCTCGCCAACACGCGGCTGGCCACGGTCATCGGCTTCGTGCATTTCTTCGTCATGCTTTTGACGCTGACGATCTTCGCCAATCTGAAGCAGCTCAGCCCGAGCTACCGCAAGGCAGCCGCCGATCTCGGCGCCGGGCCGGTGCGCACGTTCCTGCATGTCGTCCTGCCGCTGACCTTGCCCGGCATCATGGTCGGCGCCTTCCTCACCTTCGTGCTGTGCATCGGCGACTACATCACGCCGCAGATCCTCGGCGGCAACAACGAGCTTTTGATGCCGCAACTGGTGATGATGCAGATCGGCCGGCGCGGCGATTTTCCGCTCGCCTCGGCGCTGTCGATCATCCTGATGGCGGTCGTCACCATTGCCTATCTCGCCTGCGCCCGCTGGCTCAAGATCGAGCGGGCCTGACTGTGCGCGCCGTTGTCCGCATCGTCTCCTGGTTTTACGCCATCGCCATCTATGGCTTCATCTTCCTGCCGGTGGTCGTGCTAGTGCTGTTTTCGCTGCAGGCGACGTCGTTTCCGATCCCGCCCTTCACCGGCCCGTCGCTGCGCTGGTACGACGCCGTGCTCGCCGACACGCGGCTGACCTCGGCGCTGGTCAATTCGCTTCTAGTCGCGGTCCTCTCCTCGGCTGCTGCCGTCACGCTCGGTTTCCTCTCAGCCTGGGGTTTTGCGCGTTTCGTGCTGCCGGGCTCGGCCCTGCTGCGCGGGCTGATCACGCTGCCGCTGACCGTGAGCTATCTCATCATCGGCATGGGGCTGCTGGTGCTGTTCAACTGGGCCGGCATACCGAAATCGCTGCTTGCTGCCGGCATCGGCCATGTCGTGATCAACCTGCCGCTGTGCTTTGCCATCATCTACAGCCAGATGGGCGACCACCAGATCAACATCGAGCGAGCCGCGCGCGACCTCGGCGCGCCCGAATGGAAGGTGCTGCTGCTGATCACCGTGCCTGTCATGGCGCCGGCGATCTTCGCCGGTTTCTTCCTGTCGATGACCTTCTCCTGGGACGAATTCGTGATCTCGTTCCTGCTGACGCGCTTCGACACGACGCTGCCGGTCGAGATCTGGAACCTCCTGCGCTCGGGCCTCAATCCCAAGACCAACGCCGTCGGCTCGCTGGTCTTCGCCGTCTCCATCGTGCTGATCGTGCTTTTTGAACTGATGCTGTTGCGGAGGAAGCCGGCATGACCGCGCCACTGGTCGATGTCCGCGCTGTCTCGCATCGCTTTGGCCAGAACACCGTGTTGAGGAAAGTGTCGCTGCAAATCGAGCCGGGCAGCTACACCATCCTGCTCGGGCCGTCGGGCTCCGGCAAGACGACGCTTTTGTCCATTCTCGGCGGCTTCGTCACGCCGAGCGAAGGCAAAGTGCTGATCCGCGGCGAGGACTGCACCGCGGTGCCGCCGGCGAAGCGGCCGACGACGACGGTTTTTCAGGACTATGCGCTGTTTCCGCATATGAGCGTCGGCAGCAATGTTGGCTTCGGCCTGCGCATGCAAGGCGTCGATGCCGCGACACGGACCGCGCGGGCGCGTGACGCGCTGGCGCTGGTCGGGCTGGCCACCGCCTTCGACAAGAAGCCGCACCAGCTTTCCGGCGGCCAGCGGCAGCGCGTCGCGCTGGCCCGCGCGCTTGTCGTCGAGCCGGCCGTGCTGCTGCTCGACGAACCGCTCGGCGCGCTCGACCTAAAACTGCGCCGGCAGATGCAGGACGAGTTGAAAGCGATCCAGAAACGCGTCGGCACCGCCTTCATCCATGTCACCCACGACCAGGAAGAGGCGATGGCGCTGGCCGACCATTGCGTGGTGATGAATGACGGGCGCATCGAGGACGAAGGGCCGCCGGAGCGCGTCTATGCGCGGCCGGCGACGCGCTTTTCCGCAACCTTCATGGGTGAGAGCACGCTGATATCGGGAACGGTGACGGCGGCGAAGCACGGAACAATCACTGTCGCGACGCAGGTCGGACCGCTTTCGCTGCCCGGTGCAGTGCCTGCTGGCGCTTCTGTCGCCCTCGCCGTCCGTCCGGAGCACCTTGTCCTCGGTGCGGCCGGCGGCGCGGTAAGGCTCGGCACGGCCAAGGTGAGCGACGTGGTGTTTCAAGGCAGCTTCAAGCGCGTGCTTGCTGTCTCCGAGAAAGACCCGGCGCTGCACTTCATCGCCAGGGTTCCCGCTGCTGCGGCCGTCCAGCCGGGCGACATCTCTGCGGTTTCGTGCGACGCTGGCGATGTCATCCTTCTGGCGGACTGAGCCATGGGCACGCTTCCGATCATCGACGCTGCGAATTGGTATGAAGCTATCCGTATGGGCGATGGCGTAACGCTGATCCACGAGCCGTGGATCAAGCCGTTCTTCCGCTGCAACATCTGGCATGTGCGCGGCCGCGATCGCGATCTTCTGTTCGACACCGGCCTCGGCCATTTCAGCCTGCGGCGCCACGTCCCGCTGGTGACGGAGCGAAAGCTCGTTTGCGTGGCCAGCCACACGCATTTCGACCATATTGGCTGTCATCACGAATTTCCGGACCGTTGCGTGCATGCGGCCGAAGCGGAAATCCTCGCCGACCCGCGCAATGAATGGACGGTCGCCGACCGCTACGCGACCGACGCCATGTTCGACGCAATGCCGCAAGGCTGGGATGCCACGCGCTACCGGATCCAGCCGGCGCCGGCCGATCGTTTGCTTGGAGAAGGCGATTTCGTCGATCTCGGCGACCGTGCCTTCGAGGTGATCCACACGCCGGGCCATTCACCCGGTGGCATCGCGCTCTACGAGAGGAAGACCGGCATCCTGATTTCCGGCGACATCGTCTATGACGGCCCGCTGATCGACGATGTCTATCATTCCGCTGTCGACGACTATGTCGAGACGCTGCTGCGGATGCGCGAGCTCGATGTTGCGGTCGTGCATGGCGGCCACTTCCCGAGCTTCGGCAAGGTGCGCTACCGCCAGCTTATCGACGAGTATCTCGCACAAAAGCGGCAGGCCGGCTGCCATCTGCTGCAGGCGCGCTAAGCACCGGCCTCCTATCGCTAGAAGTGCTTGGCGAAGTCACAACGCCCGTTGCGGGCACGGCGTGCCGGCGGCATCGCCGCAGCGTGAAGCCGTGGGTTGGGGTCTCAAACTCGTCTGTTCCGACTGGCGCACCAGTTGGGCAAAGGCAAGCGCAAAACTTCCCAGCATCAAGACGATGACAATCAGGCGTGTTACCGGCAATAAATCGGTCCGACTAGCTGGCCCCACGCCGCCCATCCACTGCCGGCTAACATGGTCGATCCGGCTTTACGAGAGTTTAATTCCCGTCTTAACCATCACATTCGCTTGTCACTCGACACGATGCGCGAGCAGCAGGCCGGCGGCTCCTCCCGGCGCTGTATCAAGCGGCGCCAGATGTCTTGCTTTGCAGATTTGCCAGCCCATGCTAACCCGGCGCTGGCGCGGCCCAAGCAAACCGGTCGCCACCGACCGGTCGCCATCAACACTCGCCATTGGGGAGCCATGAACAAAGCCGCCAGCCGCTTCGCCTTCGTCTCGTCCGACACCGCCGACGCCAAGGCGGCGCTGGAGAGCCTTTCGGCGCGCTATGGCCAAGCACCCATCGAGGATGCAGAGATCGTCGTCGCCCTCGGCGGCGACGGCTTCCTGTTGCAGACCTTGCGCGACACGATGAGCACGGGAAAAAAGGTCTACGGCATGAACCGTGGCACCATCGGCTTCCTGATGAACCAATACCGCGCCAGCGGTTTGACCGGGCGCATCGCGGCGGCCGTTGCCGAAACCATCCGTCCGCTGGAGATGCAGGCGGTGACCGCAGAAGGCGAAACGATCTCGGCGTTGGCGATCAACGAGGTTGCGCTATGGCGCCAGTCCTACCAGACGGCCAAGATCCGTATCACCGTGGACGGGCAAGTGCGGCTGGAGGAATTGAACTGCGACGGTGTGATGGTCGCGACGCCGGCGGGCTCGACCGCCTACAACCTTTCCGCGCACGGACCGATCCTGCCGCTCGACGCGCCGCTGCTGGCGCTGACCCCGGTCAGCCCGTTCCGCCCGCGCCGCTGGCGCGGCGCGCTGCTCTCCAACAAGTCGACCGTTCGTTTCGACATTCTGGAGGCGGAAAAGCGGCCGGTGAACGCCGCCGCCGACCATACCGAGGTGAAGGCCGTAACCTCGGTTACGGTGCAAGAATCGCCAACGGTAACGGCGACGCTGCTGTTCGATCCGAGCCATTCGTGGAACGAGCGCATTCTCGCCGAACAGTTCCGCTATTGAGCCGGCGCAGCGACAGCAGATCGATTAAGCATCGCGATTAAGGTTACGACTTCACAATCGTGCCGTCCCCCGCCTGTTTGTGTTGACAAATCGTGGGCTTGCGCCTACCTGCAATGCCAATCTTGCAGGCGCGCGGCGCTTGCCGCGACCGCTTGCGTTGCGCCCCCGAACCAGCCAAAGACAGCCAAACTTGTCCTCAGACACCCAGATCGCTCAAGACGTGTTGACCTTCGCAGACCTCGGCCTGTCGCCGAAGGTCCTTTCCGCAGTCACCGACGCCGGTTACACCGAACCGACACCGATCCAGGCCGGCGCCATTCCGCACGCCTTGCTCGGCAAGGATATTTTGGGCATCGCCCAGACCGGCACCGGCAAGACGGCCTCGTTCGTGCTGCCGATGCTGACCCGCCTCGAAAAAGGCCGGGCGCGCGCGCGCATGCCACGCACGCTGATCCTTGAGCCAACGCGCGAGCTTGCCGCGCAGGTTGAAGAGAACTTCATCAGATACGGCAAGAACCACAAGCTCAACATCGCGCTGCTGATCGGCGGCGTATCCTTCGACGAGCAGGACAAGAAGCTGGAGCGCGGCGCCGACGTGCTGATCGCGACGCCAGGCCGCCTGCTCGATCATCGCGAGCGCGGAAAGCTTCTGCTCAACGGCGTCGAGATCCTGGTCATCGATGAGGCCGACCGCATGCTCGACATGGGCTTCATTCCCGACATCGAGCGCATCTGCGAGATGATCCCGTTCACGCGGCAGACGCTGTTCTTCTCGGCGACGATGCCGCCTGAGATCACCAAGCTCACCGAGAAATTCCTGCACGCGCCGGTGCGCGTCGAGGTTTCGAAGGCGGCGTCCGCCGCGACCAACATCATCCAGCGGCTGGTGAAATCCGGCTCGAAACCCTGGGACAAGCGCGAGACGCTGCGCAATCTGATAAAGGCCGAGGATGCGGAACTGAAGAACGCCATCATCTTCTGCAACCGCAAGATCGAGGTCTCGGAGCTTTTCCGCTCGCTGCTGAAACATGATTTCGACGCCGGCGCGCTGCATGGCGACATGGACCAGCGCGCGCGCATGCAGATGCTGGCCAATTTCCGTGACGGCAAACTGCGCTACCTCGTTGCGTCGGACGTCGCGGCGCGCGGCCTCGACATCCCCGACGTCAGCCACGTCTTCAATTACGACGTGCCGATCCATGCCGAGGACTATGTCCATCGCATCGGCCGCACCGGCCGCGCCGGCCGCTCGGGCAAATCCTTCACCATCGCCACCAAGTCCGACACCAAATACATCGAGGCGATCGAACGGCTGATCGGCAACAAGATCGAGTGGCATGACGGCGATCTGTCGACAGTCGTCGCCAGCGAGAGCGGGGACGACGATGCTCCCCGCCGTGGCCGCGGCGCGCCCCCCCCCCCCGGCCGCAAGGACGATGGCAAGGAGAGGGGCGAACGCAGGCCACGCGAACGCCACGCCAAGCAAAGGGAAGCTGCAGCACCGGATGCGGCGCGCGAGGAACAGCCGGTGGCAGCCGAGCCCCCGGTCGCCGATGCCGGTGAGCGGCGCGCGCGCAAGGAAGCGATCCGCTCGGAAAACACCGAGCGCCACACTTCACCCGAACGCCAAGCTTCACCCGAACGCCAATCTTCCCCCGATCGCAAGGCTTCCCCCGATCGCCATCGCAACGAACAGCGCGCGCCGGAACGTGGCGACACCAGGCCGCAGCGCGACGGCAATCGCCCGGCCCGCCATCGCCAGGAAGACAACGATGGGACCGTCGGATTCGGTGACGACATGCCCGCGTTCATGCGCATCGTCGCCAAGGGCTGATCACAGCAGAAATTGGGCTGATCACAGCAGAAATTCTCAAAGACCAGCAAAAACGGTCCCTTGCGGGGCCGTTTTCATGTGCAAAGCCGTCTTCTTGCGTGTCTTGCTCAGGTGAGCGGTGAGAGCTGGATCTCGACGCGGCGGTTCTGGGCGCGGCCGGCGGCCGACGCGTTGGAGGCGATCGGACGCGTCTTGCCGAAGCCGGTGACGGCGAAGCGGCGGGTATCGACGCCCTGCCCGGACAGATAATTGGCGACCGCCAGCGCGCGGCGCTGCGACAGGTCGAAATTGTGTTCGTCGCCACCGGTCGAGTCGGTGTGGCCGAACACGTCGACGGTGGTCTGGCGGAACTTGTTCAGCACAACCGCGACCGAATTCAGCACTTGATAGAAGCCGGGCTTCACCGCGTCCTGGTCGACGTTGAAGGTGATGTCGGACGGCATGTTGAGGATGATCTGGTCGCCGCTGCGGGTGACGCTGACGCCGGAACCCTGAAGCTGCCGGCGCAGTTCGGCCTCGTTCTGGTCCATCGTGGCGCCGATGGCGCCGCCAGCGAGAGCGCCGACGCCAGCGCCGATCAGCGCATTGCGGCGATCGTTGCCGCCGGCAAGCAGGCCAAGTCCCGCACCCGCCAGCGCGCCGATGCCGGCGCCGGCCGCAGTGTTGGAAACTTTCTGTTGTCCGGTATACGGATCGGTGGTGGTGCAGGCACTCACGAGCACAGCCGTCGCCACTGCGACGAGCACAGTCTTTTTCATCAGGTAGTCCCTCTCCAGTCCGCGGTCCCACCAGTGGCGCGCCGCATCCCTTGTGCGTCCAAGTGGACGCACGTCGCTCTATGCTTGTAACATGAAATGCGGCGAAAAATGGAAGGGGAAAAGCGGCTGGCCACGGCTTTTCCCGGTCAATTCAACCGCCGCTATTTGCGCAATTCCGATCGGCTGGCAGAGACTGTCGGCTACCAGAGATTCTTGCCGTCGATGACGACGACCTCGACCTGATCGAGGTCGAAATCGTCGAACAGGCGAGAATTCACGCTGATTTTCGGCTTGTCGAAATCCGGCTTGCCGGTCGACCAGTCCGGCGTTTCGGTGAAGGTGCCGCAGCCGCAGGTGGCGCAGAAACCATGTTTTACCGTTTGCGAGCCCCATTGATAGAAAGAGACATTCTTGAGCGGGCTGGTGAGCTTGAATTGCGACGGGACGTAATAGGCCCACAACGAGCCGCGTTTCGAGCAGAAGGAGCAGGTGCATTGCGTCACGGTTAGCGGCGCTTCCGAAACCTCGAACGTCGTCGCCCTGCAGTGGCAGCTTGCCTTTATGGTCATGACGCCTCCCTCGCGATTGCTTCGCGCCAGCGCGGTAAGGCAACATAAAGAGGCGCCGTTGACAACCGTCTGTCAGCAGACTCGGCTTACCTGCGTCGGACGCGTGGCGCGCTTCACTCTTGTTGATGCATGTCGTATCCCAAAACCGCTGCGCAGCCTCGGGTCAGGCCATGGCCCTCGGAGCAAGCTTTTGGGCGACATGCATCAAAACGACGACGGTGGCACGAACAGGCAGATGGTCTTTCCGTCATTGGCGCCGGCGACCGAACACCAGTGATATTCGCCGTCGGGCGAATTCTTGATCCGTGCATCGCTGTAGCCCACGACCTCGCCTGTTCCCTTGATGACATAGCCCTCCGGACGCTCGCTGATCGACGTCTGCGAGACCGCGCGACAATCGTAGCCGGAACAACAGGAGAATGGGTAACTCCAGCCTTGCGGCTTCGCTGCAGTCGGCGTGGCGTCGTGCGCCAAAGCCGGCGCTGCAAATACAATGGTGGCGGCCGTCAGAACCACCACCGCAATGATCGAATTCAGGAGGCGGCGCGCCGTCTTGACGGCAGAGGCCAGTCGGGTTGTGGAAGCAGGCATGGGCGCAATTCCTATCACCGAGTTATCAAGCGTTTCGCTTGCCCGTTCTTGGAACGTATCTTCCCAGTGGCCGGCTCGTCAGGTCGCAGATACGCCGCGTCCGGCCATAAATGCTTTTTCCCCCAACGTTCGGATGCTGGCCTGATTCCTTTGCTGGCGCAAGAAATTGCTGTGCAATCGAGCACCGACATCTGCAGCCGGAACCACCCTGCCGGGGCTGACGAGAGTGACTTCATCAACCCCGGCAGTGGGATCGCGCGGATAACGAGATTGAACTCGCAGTGGTTCCGGGCCAGGCGACGGCAGGCCTGCAACAATGAACCCGGAGGTAGAAGTAATTGTCGAAAATTCGATGAAAAAACAAAGCCATAAAGCACCCGCTCAATTACAGTGAAGAGCCTGTTACTCTAGCGTGATGTTCCTGCTGCTTGGGGCGTAGGAGCTTCAGTCGATGTCGGCCACCACTTCGCCGGCGCCGCCCTCGATGCGCTGCGACAGCGAGGCCTCCATGAAATCGTCGAGGTCGCCGTCCAGCACGCTCGACGGGCTTGTGCTCTCGACGCCGGTGCGCAGATCCTTCACCAGTTGATAAGGCTGCAGAACGTAGGAGCGTATCTGATGGCCCCAGCCGATATCGCTCTTCGACGCTTCGGTGGCGTTGGCCACCGCCTCGCGCTTCTTCAGTTCCTCCTCGTAGAGCCGCGAACGCAGCATCTCCCAGGCCTTCGCCTTGTTCTTGTGCTGGGAGCGCTCAGCCTGGCAGGCGACCGCGATGCCGGTGGCGAGATGGGTGATGCGGACCGCTGAATCGGTGGTGTTGACGTGCTGGCCGCCCGATCCGGACGAACGATAGGTGTCGATGCGGACATCCGATTCGGAAACGTCGATGTCGATCGTATCGTCGATCACGGGATAGACCCAGACGCTGGCGAAGGAGGTGTGACGGCGCGCATTGCTGTCATAGGGGGAAATACGCACGAGACGGTGAACGCCGGATTCCGTCTTCAGCCAACCATAGGCGTTGTGGCCCTTGATCAGCAGCGTGGCGGACTTGATGCCGGCTTCTTCGCCGTCATGCACCTCCAGCACCTCGACCTTGAAGCGGCGCCGCTCGGCCCAACGCGTGTACATGCGCAGGAGCATCGAGGCCCAGTCCTGGCTTTCGGTGCCGCCGGCCCCGGCATGGATTTCGAGATAGCTGTCGTTGGCGTCGGCCTCGCCCGAAAGCAGCGTCTCGATCTGGCGGGCCTTTGCTTCGCCGCGCATCGAGCGGATCGCCGCTTCCGCCTCGGCGACGACGCCCTCATCGCCCTCTTCCTCGCCAAGCTCGATCAAGCCGATATTGTCTTCCAGCGCCTGGGTGAGGCCTTTGACTGCGGCGATGCCTTCCTCGAGGCCCTGGCGCTCACGCATCAGCTTCTGCGCCTCCAGCGGTTCGTTCCAGAGGCTCGAATCCTCGGCACGCACATTCAGGTATTCAAGCCGCTTTATGGCTTGATCCCAGTCAAAGATGCCTCCTCAGCAGGGTTATCGCCTGCCTGATTTCGTCGACAATATTCTGCGTTTCCGCGCGCATGGCTGGCCGTTCTGTCCTGTGCTGAAATGGTGCCCTGTCGCTTAAGCAGAGCTTGGGTTGGCGCGATACATAGGGACGGCACCGCCGCCTGTAAAGCGAAATGGGCCGGCTCGAAAGCCGGCCCAAATACCCTATCCTATGTCAGTAGAGCCCGCCGCCGCCGGACTGGATGGCTTGGTTGGCCTGTGGCGACAGCGCGCCGCCGGAGGCGTTGGAGCCGTCCTCACCCATGCCGATCACCCAATAGCTGTCGGCGGGGCCGGTGCCCGGCTTGAAGGCTTCGATAAAGGCGCCGGCGTCGTCCGGGTTGGCCCGCATGCCGGTTTTGCGATTGATGGCGATCAGCTTCATGCCTTCGGGAACCTGGAAATCGACATTGGGCGTGCCATCCAGCGCCACGCGCATGAAGTCCTTGAAGATCGGCGCAGCAAGGCCGCCGCCGGTCGCGCCCTTGCCAAGACCTTTGGGCTGATCATAGCCCATATAAAGGCCGACAACGAGGTTGGGCGTATAGCCGATGAACCAGGTATCCTTCTCATCGTTTGTCGTTCCAGTCTTGCCGGCGATGTGGCGGCCGAGTTCGGCAACGGTAGCGCCGGTACCGCGCTCGACGACGCCCTCCATCATCGAAGTGATCTGATAGGCGGTCATCGGATCGAGCACCTGCTCGGAATTGTCGACCAGTTCCGGCTCAGGCTGGTTCTGCCATTCAGCCGCATTGCAATTTTTGCAGCCGCGTTCGTCCTGCCTGTAGACCGTCTTGCCGTAGCGGTCCTGGATCCGGTCGATCAGCGTCGGCTTGATCGACTTGCCGCCGTTGGCCATGATCGAATAAGCCGATACCATGCGCATCACGGTCGTCTCGCCCGACCCCAGCGCCATCGGCAGATACGGCGCCAGTCGATCATAGACGCCGAAGCGCTCGGCATATTCGGCGACCAGCTTCATGCCCATGTCGTTGGCCAGGCGCACAGTCATCAGATTGCGCGACCTCTCGATGCCGGACCGCAAGGTCGCCGGGCCCGCAGTCCTTCCATCGTAGTTTTTCGGCGTCCAGGTCGTGTTGCCGCTCTTGATGGTGATCGGGCCATCCATGATCACCGAAGCCGGCGTATAGCCATTGTCGAGAGCGGCCGCATAGACGATCGGCTTGAACGACGAACCCGGCTGCCGCATGGCCTGCGTGGTACGGTTGAATTCGGATAGCGAATAGGAGAACCCGCCGACCATGGCCAGAACGCGCCCGGTATGCGGATCCATGGCGATCAGGCCGCCCTCCACTTCGGGGGCCTGGCGCAAGATATAGGCCCCATCCGTATCTTCTTTCTTCTGCACGAAGATGACGTCGCCAGGCTTCAGCACGTCCGCCGGCGATTTGGCCTTGACGGTCTTGCCGCCGACCACATGACGCATGGCGAAACTCATGTCCTCGCGGCTGACGGTGCCTTCGATGCGATCCTTGACGAGTTCGCCCGAGATCTGCCGGGTCGGCCGAAGGCCGATCGACAGGCCGCTCTCCGAGCTGTCGAGCACGACGGCGAGCGACCATTCGGGCACGTCGTCCAGTCCCTTGACTTCGCTCAAAGGCACGCCCCAGTCGCCGGATACGTCGATGGTCTTCACCGGCCCGCGATAGCCGCGCAGCGTATCGAACTTCATCAGGCCGTTCTGCATGGCTTTGCGGGCGATGAGCTGCATCTTGGGATCGAGCGTCGTACGGACGGACAGGCCGCCCTCGTAGAGCGCATTCTCGCCGTAGCGCGCGCTGATCTGGCGACGCACCTCCTCGGTGAAATATTCGCCGGCGAACAGATAGGTGCCGGAGCGGCGTGGCTTGACGCCGAGCGGCTCGGCCTTGGCCTTGGCGCCTTCCTCTTGCGTGACGTAGCCGTTGCCGACCATCTGGTCGATCACCCAGTTGCGGCGCTCGATGGCGCGGTCGGCATATTTGAATGGGTGATAGTTGGAGGGGCCTTTCGGCAAAGCCGCCAGATAGGCTGCCTCCGCCACGGTGAGTTCATTCACCGCCTTGTCGAAATAGGTGAGTGCTGCGCCGGCGACGCCATAGGCGCCAAGCCCGAAGAAAATCTCGTTAAGGTAGAGCTCGAGGATGCGGTCCTTCGAATAGGCCTGCTCGATGCGGAAGGCGAGGATCATCTCCTTGATCTTGCGCTCGTAGGTCTGGTCCGAGGACAACAGGAAGTTTTTCGCCACCTGCTGGGTGATCGTCGAGGCGCCGACCTGGCGCTTGCCCGAGCCAGCATTCTGCAGATTGACCATGACTGCGCGGCCAAGGCCGGTCATATCGATGCCGGGGTGATTGTAGAAGTTTTTGTCCTCGGCAGACAGGAAGGCTGCCTTGACACGATCCGGCACCGCCTGGATCGGTAAATACAGGCGCCGCTCGCGCGCATATTCGGCCATCAGCGCACCGTCGGACGCATGGATGCGGGTCGTCACCGGCGGTTCATACTTGGCCAGGACCTCGTAATCGGGCAAATCCTTCGACAAATGGCTGATATAGATCGCCACCCCGGCCGCGACCAAAAGGGCCAGCGCGGTGCCGATGCCGAAGAAATAGCCAATAAGACGAATCATGCCCGCTCCAGTCCTTGGTTCGGGAATTGCCTAAACGAAGCCGCCTTTCGCGCAAGCTTTCGAGACGATCCCGACCGGTAATCGAAAATCCATGTCGCCACCATGTGGGCAAAATGCGGCAGCCTGGAATTTCGGCTTCGAATGGCGAAAATATAAGTGCAAAGTGTTGTCGTCGTGCAACGCTGCCTCTGGTTGTGGCGAGGGCTGGCATCTCAGCCTCCGGTTCCGGCTCCGGCCTTGGCTGAAGCGAACAGGGCGATGGCATTGGTTATGCTCTGGGCCGCCTTGCTGCGCCAATCGGCGCTGAGCAGTTGTGCCTCGTCCTTGGCATTCGACAGATAGCCGAGTTCGACCAGCACGGAGGGAACATCCGGCGCCTTCAACACCTTGAAGCTGGCCGAACGCTGCGGATTGTTGATGAGGCCGACACTGGTGGAAAGCTGGCCGACCAGCGTTTGGGCAAAACTCATCGAGAAACTGTGCGTCTCGCGGCGAATCAGGTCGATCAGGATGTCGGTTACTTCCTTGTTGTCGTCCTTGATTTCCATGCCGGCGAATTGGTCGGAAAGGTTTTCACGGTCGGCGAGCGCCTGCGCTTCGGGATCGGAAGCCTTGTCGGAGACGGTGTAGACGGTTGCGCCGCGAAGGCCCTTGACCCTGATGGTGTCGGCGTGGATCGAAATGAGCAGGTCGGCCTCGTGCTGGCGGGCAATGCGCACGCGGTCGTCCAGCCGCAGGAATTGGTCCGTCTCGCGCGTCAAGAACACGTCGTATTTGCCGACTGCGGCGAGTTTGTCCCGCAATTCGGTGGCGAAAGCGAGCGTGACGTTTTTCTCGACGGTGCCGTTCATGCCCTCGGCGCCGCCGTCGATGCCGCCATGGCCTGGATCGATGACGACGGTGAAGCGATGGCCTGGATTGGAGACCGGGCCGGTGCCGACCCTGCCGCCCTTGTCGGAGGAGACCGTCGAGCCGGTGGTCAACGCCTGATTGGCAAGAGCGGCGTCGAACTCCCGCACGGACGCCGCCGACATGTCGATGGCGATGCGGTAGCCGTTGCCGTCATCGTTCTTGAGCACGTCGAACCTGTCGACGGCGAACGGGCCCTTGCCGGTGAGAATCAGCCGCGACACCCCCTCGCCGAGATCGCCGTAGCGCACGCTCCTGACCAGGCCGCGCGCCTTCACGTCCTTGGATTTGATGGCGAATCTCGTGCTTGGCAGGTCGACGACCAGACGGTGGGGGCCGCGCAGCAGGAACCATTTGACGTCGGGCTCACGATCGAAATTCATGACGATGCGCATCTTGGTGGCGTCACCGGCCATTTTGTAGCTCGTCACTGCCAGCGGCGCGTCGGCGGCAAAGGAAACTGGCGAAAGAGCCAGGCAAGCGACAACCAGCAACAGCAGACAAGCGGCGTGGAAGCGGGCGGCGTAGAAAAAAATGCCTCCGGCGCGACCACTCATGTGCGTGAAGACTGCCAGTGCCATCTCTTCCAGTCGCTCCGGTTTGGCGTGAGGCGCCCGATCCTGTTGTCGGCCAATCTTGCTTGTCGGAGTGTCGTCGTCTTGTCGAAACGCCGGTCAGGCCGCGAACTCGATTAACGGTTGGTAACCAGAGAAGGTTAACCAAGCCTTTTCACGCAAAGCTTAAAGCCGTGCTTCCGTTGCGGAACTGCATTTTGCCGGCATCGGAAATCGGGGTTGCCTTCCAACCCGCCAAATCATAAAAGCGATGGTGGATCACTGCAATCCTGGAACCGTCCCTCTCCGCAGCTTCCTGCTACAGGTGAGATGAACGACGGCTCCTTTCGCGTCAGGCGAAAAGGCAACAGGTGATCGCGACGAATTTCGCAGGTGTAAGCCCGTGGCGGGGGAAGCGCCTGCGTGAGGAAAACGGCCGGGATTGTCCCGCGCCGGCTCTGTACGAGCAAACAAGCTGGTCCGGTTTTCCCGGGCTTTGGTTCAAAAAGGTTCTGCTGGTTACGATGGCTTCAAGCGCAATCATGGAAAGGTCCGCAGCAAACCGCGCCATTATGGCTGCGGGCGGCACCGCCATGGCGCTCAGGCAGCGGCCGGCGGACATTCAATTGCCCGGTACCCATGTTCATCCACACTCACAGCGGCGGGCTTTGCCTCGCAAGCTGCGGCTGACGGCTGCCGGGGGGAAACGAAATAATGCCCAACAAAATGCTGATAGACGCCTCCCACCCGGAGGAAACACGAGTTGTCGTCGTTCGCGGTAACCGTATTGAAGAATTCGACTTTGAATCCCAGGACAAGAAGCAGCTCAAAGGAAATATCTACCTCGCCCGCGTAACCCGCGTCGAACCCTCGCTTCAGGCAGCCTTTGTCGAATACGGCGGCAACCGTCACGGTTTCCTCGCCTTCAGTGAAATTCATCCCGACTACTACCAGATTCCGGTCGCCGACCGTCAGGCGCTGTTGCGCGCGGAAGCGCAGGAGGCTGAAGACGAGGACGATGAGGACGGCGATGGCGACGATCGCCAGAACCGCGATCGCGGCCGGCGCGGACGCCGCCGCGGCGGCAAGAGCCGCGACCGAGGCGAACACAAGCGTGATGCAGGTGCGGCCGATTCGGACGCTTCTGGCGATTCCAATGACAGCGGGTCCAATGACAGCGGGTCCAACGACAGCGGCTCCAATGAGGGCGGCGAACACGGCGAGGATGCGGTCGCGCAGAACGTCGATGCCTCAGAAAACGTCGACACGCCGTCCGCTGCTTCGGAACATGGCGAGGATGTCGCCAGTCATAGCGAGGCAAGTCCTGATGAGACGAGCCGTGACGAGACGGGCCATGGCCGTGACGAAACTGGCGGTGACGAAACTGGGCCTTCCGAAGGCAGTCCGAACTCCATCGCCGCCAGCATCGAATCGGATGTGATTTCCGAAGCCGTGCCGCAGGCTGAGGCGGCCGGCGAAGCCACCTCCACCGACAATGATCGCGGCATGCTGGAAGAGGTGCAGTCATCGCATTCGGATGACCATGAGGTCGAATCGGTCGGCGCCGAGGATGCGCTGGAAGAAGCGCGCAACCGCCGCAAGCCGGTGCGCCGCCAGTACAAGATCCAGGAAGTGATCAAGCGCCGGCAGATCCTTCTGGTGCAGGTCGTCAAGGAAGAGCGCGGCAACAAGGGCGCGGCGCTCACCACCTACCTGTCGCTTGCCGGCCGCTATTCGGTGCTGATGCCGAACACGGCGCGCGGCGGCGGCATCTCGCGCAAGATCACCAACGCACAGGACCGCAAGCGGCTGAAGGAGGTCGTCGCCGATCTCGAAGTGCCGCAGGGCATGGGCGTCATCCTGCGCACGGCCGGCGAAAGCCGCACCAAGGCCGAGATCAAGCGCGACTACGAATATCTGATGCGGCTTTGGGAAAACGTCCGCAACCTGACGCTGCAGTCGACGGCCCCTGCCCTCGTCTACGAGGAAGGCAGCCTGATCAAGCGCTCGGTGCGCGACCTCTACAACAAGGACATCGACGAGATCCTGGTCTCCGGCGAAGAGGGCTATCGCGAGGCCAAGGATTTCATGCGCATGCTGATGCCGAGCCACGCCAAGGTCGTGCAGCCGTTCCGCGACACGACGCCGATCTTCGTGCGCAACGGCATCGAGGCGCAGCTCGACCGCATGCTGCAGCCGCAGGTGACGCTGAAGAGCGGCGGCTACATCATCATCAACCAGACCGAAGCGCTGGTCGCCATCGACGTCAATTCGGGCCGCTCCACCAAGGAGCACTCGATCGAGGACACAGCGCTTCACACCAATCTGGAAGCGGCCGAGGAGGTCGCACGGCAGCTGAGGCTGCGCGATCTCGCCGGCCTGATCGTCATCGACTTCATCGACATGGAGGAGAACCGCAACAACCGCTCCGTCGAGAAGCGGCTGAAGGATCACCTCAAGAACGATCGCGCCCGCATCCAGGTCGGCCGCATCTCGCATTTCGGCCTGATGGAGATGTCGCGCCAGCGCATCCGTGCCAGCGTGCTGGAATCGACGATGAAGCCTTGCCCGCATTGCGGCGGCACCGGCCATGTGCGGTCCGATTCGTCCGTCGCGCTGATGGTGGTGCGGGCGATCGAGGAATTCCTGCTCAAGGATTCGCGCAGCCACATCACGGTGCGGACGCCGGCGGCGACCGCGCTCTATGTGCTCAACCACAAGCGCGGCACGCTGGTGGAGCTCGAAAACCGCTTCGGCCTGACCATCACCGTCGAGGCCGACGACACGGTCGGCGCCCAGCACTATGCGATCTTCCGCGGCGCGCTGGCCGAAAAGCCTGAAGGCTTCGTCGAGGTGCGGACCTTGCCCGCCTATGTCGAGCCGGAAGAGCCCGCCGACGAAATCGTCATCGAGGAGGAGGAAGACGAGGTCGTTGCACCGGCGGAACAACCGCGCCAGGCGCAGCAGCCGCAGCAGCCAAGGCCCAGCGAGGATGGCGAAGGCCGCGACCGCAAGCGCCGCAAGCGCCGCAGACGGCGCGGCGGCAAGGATCGCGACCGCGAGCATGGCGCCCCCGTGGAAGGCGCGTCCATCTCGGCCGCTGCCGATGGCGTCTCCGAAGCCGCAAGCGATGAAGGCGCCGAAGCAGACCACGAGGACCAGGTCGGCGTCACCGAGGCGGTGGAAGCGTCGGATGAGGGGCAAGAGCCTGAAGGTCGGGAGCCTGATGAAGGTCCGGAGCCTGATGAAGGTCTGGGCAAGAAGCGTCGGCGCGGCAAGCGCGGCGGCAAGCGCAATCGCCGTGAAGACGGCGAAGGCGAGGTCGATGCAGGCACTGCCGAGTCGGCTGACCGTCCCGAGGTCTTGGAGGCCGTCTCCGGCGAACCGGCAGCAGCAACGCCGGTCGAAGCCACGCCGGTCGAAGAGCCTGTGGACCTTGCTCCGGCCAATGACGACATGCCAAGCGCCGAAAAGCCGAAGAAGCCGCGCCGCGCCGCCAAGCCGAAGAAGGCTGCGGCGGACGTCGTTGCCGAGACGCAGGTAGCCGAGCCGGAAATTTCTGCCGAGGCTCCCGCAGCTGTTTCGGAGGAAACAGCCGTGGCCGCCGTCGACGAGAAACCGAAGGTCCGCCCATCGCGACGCAAGCCCATACCGGTCGATGCTCCGGTTGAGCCGATCGTGTCCTCGACTGTTGCCGAAGAGGAAAAGACCGAGGAGAAGCCGAAGCGTGCCGGCTGGTGGCAGCGGAAAGGCTTTTTCTAAACTTTTCGGTAGTTTAGCCTGATCTTTTGAACAAAAAAATCCCGCGCTGTCCTGTCGACAGCGCGGGATTTTCTTGTCTGAAGCGGGCAAATCTCTATGGCGCCCCCAAATCTCTATGGCGCAAAGACCGACCAGTTCATCATCTTCGCCAGCCTTTCCAGCGCAATCGAACCCAGCCTGGAATTGCCGTTGGCGTTGAGGCCGGGCGACCAGACGGCGAGCGAGGCCACGCCCGGGACGATCGCCAAAATGCCGCCGCCGACGCCGCTCTTGCCGGGGATGCCGACGCGGAAGGCGAAATCGCCGGAGCCGTCATAGTGGCCGCAGGTCAGCATCATCGCGCCGATGCGGCGCGCGCGCTCGGCCGACACCACGGAATGGCCAGTCGCCGGGTTCTTGCCGCCATTGGCGAGGAAGCGGCCGGCCAGAGCCAGTTGCCGGCAGCTCATCGCGATGGCGCAATGGTGGAAATAGACGCCCAGCGCCAGATCCGGCGCGTGGCTGAGATTGCCGAAGGACTTCATGTAGTTGGCGAGCGCCAAGTTGCGAAAACCGGTGGCTCGTTCCGAAGCCGCGACCTCGCGGTCGATGATGATGGTCTCGTCGTCGGCCAGGAACTGGATGAAGCGCAGGATCTCGCCGATCGCCTCGCGCGGCTGGTGACCGGCGAGCAGAATGTCGGAAATGACGATGGCGCCGGCATTGATGAACGGATTGCGCGGAATGCCGTTTTCGTGCTCGAGCTGGACGATCGAGTTGAACGGGTTGCCCGAAGGCTCGCGCCCGACACGCTGCCACAGCGCGTCGCCGACATTGCCGAGCGCCAGTGTCAGCGTGAACACCTTCGAAATGCTCTGGATCGAAAACGGCTCATCGGCGTCGCCCGCCATCAGCACGCGACCGTCATTGGTCACCGCGGCAATGCCGAACTTTTTCGGATCGACCTTGCCGAGCTGCGGTATGTAGGTCGCGACGTCGCCGCGATCCGTGCGCTCGGCCATTTCGGCGGCAATCTCGGTCAAAGCCTGCTCGAGGTCCGGCATCACGCTATCTCAGCCAGCGCTCGATGCGCATCATCGCCTCGACCATCTCGTCGTGGCTGCCGGCGTAGGAAAAGCGCATGGCTCGATGGCCTTGAAGCGGATCGAAATCGCGGCCGGGCGTCGCCGCCACATGCGCCTCGGCCAGCATCTTGCGCGCGAAGGCCATGCTGTCGTTGGTGTGCCTGGTGACATTGCAGAAGGCGTAGAACGCCCCGTCCATCGGTGCCGCCAGGGTAAAGCCGAGTTCGGGCAGGCGTTTCATCAAAAGCTCGCGATTGCCCGCGTAGCGCGCCTTCACAGCTTCCAATTCCGCGGTTGCCTTGAACGCCTCGATCGCGGCGATCTGGGACAGTTCCGGCGGTGAGATGTAGAGACTCTGGGCGATGCGCTCGACCGGCCGCACCAATGGTTCCGGCAGCACCATCCAGCCGATGCGCCAACCGGTCATGCAGTAGTATTTCGAGAAGGAATTGATCACCGTCACGTCAGGGCCGCAGGCAAGTGCTGTGCTGTCCGGCGCAGCGTAAGCCAGCCGGTGGTAGATCTCGTCGGAGATCACGGCGATGCCGAGCTCTTGTGCCGTCGTCACCAGCGCCGACAGCTCGTCGGCGGGGATAATCGCCCCGGTCGGATTGGCGGGGCTGGCAAACAACACGCCCTTCAGATTCTTTTCGCGATGCGCAGCCTTCAGATGTTCGGCGTGGAGATAGGCATCACCGTCGAGCTCGATCTCGACGATCTCGATGCCGAGCGCGGCCGTGATGTTGCGATAGGCCGGATAACCGGGTGCGGCGATGGCGACACGGTCGCCTGGATCGAACATCGCCAGAAATGCCAGGTTGAAGGCGGCCGAGGATCCGGTGGTGACGGCGATCCGGCCGGGTGAAACGGCCAGCCCGTAGTGGTCGGCATAGTGCTGGGCGATAGCCTCGCGCAGGCCCGCAAGACCCAATGCGTCGGTGTAGCCGATGCGCCCCATCTTCAATGCGTTCGTCGCCGCTTGCCTGACTCCGGCCGGCGCCGGATCGGACGGCTGGCCAACGGCCATGGAAACGACCGGCACGCCCCTGGCCTTCAGCCGATTCGCTTCCGCCAGAACGTCCATGGCGTGGAACGGCTCGACGTCGCCGCGACGCGAAAGCGATACAACCATTTGACTTCATTTTCCTTGTTGGCCCTTTGGGTCGGCCCTTTGAGATCGGCCCTCGGGCCGGCGCTTGCCGGCTGCCGGCGCCGAGCTTTGGCGTCCCGCGCCGCACAAATGCCCGATTGATGTGAGGATCACAAGTTCAGTAAAAGTTTCAGTGCCGACTTTTCATCCTTCACCCGCTCGTCTACCAGTGGACCTGCCATGTTGAGCCGACCCAAATCGACGATAGCCAGGGCAGCGCGCGCCTTCGCGACGCTTTCGCTTGCCGCGACGGTCGCTGTGAGCAGCACCGTCAGCGCTTTTGCGCAAAACGTGCCGGTGGTGCGCGATGCCGAGATCGAGGCGCTGGTGCGCGCCTATGCGCGGCCGATCTTCAGGGCCGCGGGCCTGCCGGAAGACGGCGTCGACATCGTGCTGGTCAACGACCAGAGTTTCAACGCCTTCGTTGCCGGGTCCCGCCTGTTCATCAACACCGGCGCCCTGATGTCGGCGGAGACGCCCAACGAGATCATCGGCGTCATCGCCCATGAAGCCGGCCACATCGCCGGCGGCCACCAGCAAAAATTGCGCAACCAGCTCGAACGCGCCAAGACGATGGCCATCATCGCGACGCTGCTTGGCGCCGGTGCCATCGTTGCCGGCGCCACCAGCAAGAGCCGGGGCCTGGCCGGCGCCGGCATGGGGGTTGCCGCTGGCGGTGGCGAGATGGCGCAGCGCAGTATCCTCGCTTATCAGCGCACCGAAGAGATGACCGCCGACCGCTCGGCGATAACCTATCTCAATGCCACCGGCCAGTCCGGCCTGGGCATGCTGAAGACCTTCGGCCGCTTTCAGAGCGCACTTTCGCTGTCGGGGGCGCAGGTCGACCCCTACCGGATCAGCCATCCGCTGCCGCGCGAACGCATCGCCAACCTCGAAGTCCTGGTCAAAAAAAGCCCCTACGTCGAAAAGGTCGATCCGCCGGCGCTGCAGCAGCGGCACGACATGATGCGCATCAAGATCGCCGCCTATATGGGAGGTCAGGCCGCCGCGTCGCGGCTGATGCGCAAGATGCCGGGCAGCCTGGCCTCGCAATATGGCGACGCGCAGACGAGCTATCTTTTCGGCAATCTGGCCGGGGCGCTTGCCAAGACCAACGCGCTGATCAAGGCACAGCCGAAGAACCCCTATTTCCAGGAATTGCGCGGCGACATCCTGATGAAGGCGAACAAACCGAAGGCTGCCGCGGAAGCCTATGCCAAGGCGGTCAGCCTCGACCCAGCGCGATCCGGGCTGCTGCCGGTTTCCTACGGCCAGGCGCTGATGGCAGTCGGCACGCCCGATTCCCTGGAGAAAGCGGTGGTGCAGATCAACAAGGGTCTCGCGCGCGACCGAGAAAACGCCGTCGGTTACCGCCATCTTGCGCAGGCCTATGGCGAGCTTGGCAACATTCCGGCCGCCGACCTTGCGACCGCCGAAGGCCATTTCTATTCCGGCGCCTACAAGGATGCCAAGATCTTCGCAATGCGCGCGCAGATGAAAATGAAGCGTGGCGAGCCGGGCTGGATTCGCGCGCAGGACATCATAAACTACGCACCATCAGGCAAGAAAAAGTGAACCTTCCGGCCGTGCGCGGCGACAAGTGGTTGGACCAATCGGGTAGTCGAACCAATCGGGTAGTCGGGCCAATCGGGTCGGACAACCCGGCCGGAAACCAGGCAAGAGGATCAGGATGATGAAGAAGGCAATTCTGCTGGGCACCACGGGCGTGGCGGTCGCTCTCGCCATGCTGGGTTTCGGGTTCGTGACCGGAAGTCCGCAGACGGCAAAGGCCGATGCCGCGCAGATCGCCCAGGCAGCCTCCGCCGACACCAAGATCGACCGGGCTGAAGTCGAAGGCATCATCCGCGACTATCTGCTGAAGAACCCGGAAGTGCTGCTGGAAGCTCAGGAGGCGCTCGAGGCCAAGCAGAAGGAGGCGCAGCGCGTCGCCAGTCTCGACGTCATCAAGGATGCCAAGGACCAGATCTTCAACTCGGCCTTCGACGGCGTCGTCGGCAATCCGAACGGCAAGGTCACCATCGTCGAATTCTACGACTACAATTGCGGCTACTGCAAACGCGCCATGGAGGACATGCAGACGCTGACGACAGCCGATCCGGATCTGCGCTTCGTGCTCAAGGAGTTCCCGATCCTCGGCCCGGATTCGCAGAAGGCAAGCGTCGTCTCGATGGCCTTCCACCTGATGATGCCGGAGAAATACGGCGAGTTCCACAACGCGCTGCTCGGCGCCCAGGGACGCGCCACCGAAGCGGCGGCCATCAAGGTAGCGCTTTCGCTCGGCGCCGACGAAGCGACGCTCCGCGAGACGATGAAGGATCCGTCGATCGCCGAGGCCCTCTCCAAGACCTATGATCTTGCCAACAAGCTGGCCATCACCGGAACGCCTTCCTATGTGGTCGGCAACGAGGTGGTGTTCGGTGCGCTCGGCCAGGACGTGCTGGCGGAGAAGATCGAAGCGGCCAAGGCCGCACTCTGATCGGCGGCTGGCTTTCGGCGCAAGCCATTTTCCGCCTGTTGTGGACAGCGAAAGAACCCACTTGCGCTCTTTTCGCAGGCGTCTAAGCCCATTATAGAGGCCCGGTGCGCCGACTGATGCCGGCGCTGATGTGGTGGATTTGAAGTTCCTGCTGCTTTGGTGGCGTCAGTGTTCAGGAACTTTAAATCCACCACATCAGAAATGTATAAATTGCCAGTGTGGCTTTGAAGCCGAAATTCGTTCAAAGCGCTGCTCCAAGGTATTGCGAATTTCGGATTCGAAACCACACCGGGAAAAGGTCGGCATTTTGAAAACGGTTTTCGTCCTGAACGGTCCCAACCTCAACGCGCTCGGCAAACGCGAGCCGGGCATCTATGGCGGCAAGACGCTGGCCGCGATCGCCGACGATTGCAAGCAGGCAGGTGCGGCACTTGGGCTCGAGATCGATTTCCGTCAGTCGAACCATGAGGGCGACCTCGTCGACTGGATACAGGAAGCCGCCGACAAGGCTGTCGGCATCGTCATCAATCCGGGCGCCTACAGCCACACCTCGATCGCCATTCACGACGCCATCCGCTCCGTCGCGCCATTGCCCGTCGCCGAAGTTCATCTTTCCAACATCCATGCGCGGGAATCATTCCGCCACGTCTCCATGGTCTCGCTGGTCGCCGTCGGCGTGATCTGCGGGTTCGGGCCGCTCGGCTACACACTGGCGCTGCAGGCGCTGGCCGCACGCCTATGACCGGCCAACAAACAGAAGGCTCGAAAATGTCGATAAAAAAGAATGGTGTTGACCAGCAGCTTATCCGCGATCTGGCGGGCATACTGAACGACACCAACCTCACCGAGATCGAGGTCGAGCTGGGCGACTTGAAGGTGCGTGTGTCGCGACAGGCGCCGGCCGTCCATGCGGTCGCCGCAGCGCAGCCCGCCTATGCGCCGCCGGCAGCCCAGCCGGCTGGCGCAGCCGCCCCGGCAGCGGCCGACGTGTCCAAGAACGCAGTGGCCTCGCCGATGGTCGGCACCGCCTACCTGGCGCCATCGCCCGACGCCAAGGCGTTCATCGAAGTCGGCCAACAGGTCAAGGAAGGCCAGACGCTGCTGATCATCGAGGCGATGAAGACGATGAACCAGATCCCCTCGCCGCGTGCCGGAACGGTGACGGCGATCCTGTTCGAGGATGCGCAGCCGGTCGAATACGGCATGCCGCTCGTCGTGATCGAGTAGAGCCGGGAACAGCCGAAAAATGTTCCAGAAAATCCTCATCGCCAATCGCGGCGAAATCGCTCTGAGGGTGCTGCGCGCCTGCAAGGAGCTCGGCATCCAGACGGTGGTGGTGCATTCCACCGCCGACGCCGACGCCATGCATGTGCGTCTCGCCGACGAGAGCGTCTGCATCGGCCCACCGCCGTCGCGCGACAGCTATCTCAACATCCACCAGATCGTTGCGGCGTGCGAGATCACCGGCGCCGACGCGGTGCATCCGGGCTACGGATTCCTGTCGGAGAATGCCAAATTCGCCGATATCCTCGCCGCGCACAACATCACGTTCATCGGCCCGTCCGGCGATCACATCCGCATCATGGGCGACAAGATCGAGGCCAAGCGCACCGCAAAGCGCCTCGGCATTCCGGTGGTGCCCGGCTCCGACGGGGCGGTCACCGAGGAAAAGGAAGCCAGACGCATCGCCGCCGAGATCGGCTACCCCGTGATCATCAAGGCGTCGGCCGGCGGCGGCGGACGCGGCATGAAGGTGGCGCGCAGCGAGGCCGATCTTGTGGTCGCACTGCAGACGGCGCGCTCGGAAGCTGGTGCCGCTTTCGGCGACGACGCCGTCTACATCGAGAAGTATCTCGAAAAGCCGCGCCACATCGAGGTCCAGGTGTTCGGCGACGGTGCCGGCCGCGGCGTGCATTTCGGCGAACGCGACTGTTCGCTGCAGCGCCGCCACCAGAAGGTCTGGGAAGAGGCGCCCTCGCCGGCGCTCAATGCCGAGGAGCGCGCACATATCGGCGGCGTCTGTGCCAGGGCGATTGCCGATCTCGGCTACTCCGGCGCCGGCACCATCGAATTCCTCTATGAGAACGGCGACTTCTATTTCATCGAGATGAACACGCGCCTGCAGGTCGAGCATCCGGTGACGGAGGCAATCACCGGCATCGACCTCGTGCACGAGCAGATCCGCGTCGCCTCGGGCGGCGGGCTTTCCATGCGCCAGGAAGAGATCCGCTTTCAGGGCCACGCCATCGAATGCCGCATCAATGCCGAGGATCCGCGCACCTTCACCCCCTCGCCCGGCACGATCACCCACTTCCACACGCCGGGCGGCCTCGGCATCCGTGTCGATTCCGGCGTCTATTCCGGCTACAAGATCCCGCCCTACTACGACAGTTTGATCGGCAAGCTGATCGTGCACGGCCGCAATCGCGTCGAATGCATGATGCGGCTGCGGCGGGCGCTCGACGAATTCGTCGTCGACGGCATCAAGACGACGCTGCCGCTGTTTCGCGATCTCGTCGGCAATGCCGATATCGCCAATGGCGAGTATGACATCCACTGGCTGGAAAAATATCTGGCCGATGAGGATTAGGACGTGAACTTATAGAATATAATGACGCGATGACCCGTCCCTACGCGCCAGGCTATCGCATCCCGACCGACCTGTTGCTCAAGGCCTACGCCTCGGGGGTCTTTCCGATGGCCGAAAGCGCCACCGATCCGGAAGTGTTCTGGGTGCGGCCGGAGACGCGCGGCATCATCCCGCTGGACGGATTTCACTCGCCCAAAAGCCTGAGGAAGGCGATCCGGAAAAACCTGTTCGATATCCGTTTCGATTTTGATTTCGAGGCGACCATCGACGGCTGCGCCGAGAGGCGCGAGGAACGCCGGTCGACCTGGATCAATGTGCCGATCCGCGAGGCCTATGTCGAACTCCATCGGATGGGCCATTGCCATTCGGTCGAAGCCTGGCGCGAGGGTCGGCTGGTTGGCGGCCTCTACGGCGTGTCTCTCGGCCGGGTGTTCTTCGGCGAAAGCATGTTCGCCAGGGAAACGGACGCGTCGAAGGTCTGCCTGGTGCACCTGGTCGAACGCCTGAAGGAACGGCGCTTTGCGTTGCTCGACACGCAGTTCACCACCGAGCACCTCAAACGCTTCGGCGCGGTCGACGTGCCAAGGGGCAAGTATGAAAAGATGCTGGCTGACGCGCTGAAGGGCGAGACGGTCTTTTTCCCATGATCTGAGCCAAAGGTCGGGTTTTTGGTCAGGTTTTTGCGGCAGGCTCAAGCGGCGTCTGCGCGTGGAACATCATCTTCCAGCCATTGACGCGATGGACATAGCCGGTGCTGACCAGTGCCGCATAAGGCTCGCCCTTCTCGCGCGTGGCATGGGCCTCGTAGGTAAGCATGACAATGTCGCTGCCCGGCTCGATGATGCCCTTGAGGTCGATGTCGAGATCGCGCCAGCGATTTGGGTCCGTCGCGGTTTCGGCCAGATCGGCGTTGCTCATCGTTTGCGCCATCTGTGGGAAAGCCACCAGGCATTTGGTGTCGGCATTGGCTTTGAAATAGGCAGCGTCGCCGGTCCAGAACCCTTTTTCGAGATCGAGGAGTTCGTTCTTGTTGGCCATCATGGGAACATCTCCGTAACGCCAGCCATGACCAACGCACGAAGAATAAGGCGGTTCCGGAAGGCTCAGTAAGTGATTGCGAACGGGCGATCCCGCACGCCAGGGATTATAACTGGTCTGGCTAATTGGTTTTGGCCGCGTCGGGTGCCGGCACCTCCGACTTCTGCTTGCAGCCCTTCAGCCAGACGTCGTAGACGGCGTGCTCGACGGCGTTGAGGCCGGGGCTTTCGGCAAACATCCAGCCGGTGAAGATACGGCGGATCTTGCGATCCAGCGTGATCTCGTCGACCTCGACGAAAGAATCGGTCTTCGGCTCTTCGGTTTGCGGCTGCGAATAGCAGATGCGCGGCGTCACCTGCAAAGCGCCGAACTGCACCGTTTCGTCGATATAGACATCGAACGTGATGATGCGGCCGGTGATCTTGTCGATACCGGCGAATTCGGCGACAGGATTGGTGATGCGTTGTGGTGCGGCCGGTGCCGCCGGCGCCACTGTCGCATCCGGTTCCACTGTCGCATCCGGTTCCATTGGCGCATCCGGGTCCACTGGCGCCTCAAATTCCGTCGGCGCCCCCGGGTCCACTGGCGCCTCAAATTCCGTCGGGGCCCCCGGGTCCACTGGCGCCTCAAATTCCGTCGGCGCCCCCGGGTCCACTGGCGCCTCCAGCGTCTGAGCGGCGGCCACGGCGCAAGCGACAAAAGCGGCGGCCGTCGTCAGTCCGCCCATCGAAATTCGGCTGAAAATGGTCATGCAGGGATCCGGTGGTTTGCGCCCGGGGTGATTCTGTCGCGCCCAAGGCTAGTCGCTGCTGTCAGATCGACAAGCAGCTAAACGCCAATTGTGGCGATAAAGGATCGATCCGCCCTTGGCGAGCGGTTAGAGACCGTTTGGAAACTCTACTCTGGCGGCCATCTGACGGCGTTTTCTGCGCTTACCTACAGCGCCGCGCGTCCTTTGGACGCGCAAAGGACGCTGTAGCACTTTTGGTTTTGCGCATGAACCTTTCCGAAAATCTTTCGGATTTTCGGGGCCATGCGCGGGCTCACGGACCCAAATGTCCGCTCCGCGCCGGTTCTCGAAACCACCACCATATGACTCGCCAGAGCGAATTTCGAAACAGTCTCTTACGACCCCGGCGTCCAGGCGTCGTAATCGCCGGTCACCTGCGGGCGGTGCTGATTGCTGAGTATGGAGCCCTTGGGGCGATAGGCCGCGGCACTTCCGGTGAGGTTCGGCTGATGCGGCTTCTGCCAGTCGTGCGGCTTGTAGTTGTCGCTCGGCGGCGGGACATCGACGCGGTGATGCATCCAGCCATGCCAGCCGGGCGGAATCATCGAGGCTTCCGAATAGTCGCGATAGATGACCCAGCGGCGGGTGCGGCCTTCCGAATCGACACCACCCTCGTAGTAGACGTTGCCAGCCTCGTCCTGCCCGACTTTCTTGCCATGCCGCCAGGTATGGAAGCGCGTGCCCAGCGTCTGGCTGTTCCACCAGGTGAAAAACTGCAGAAGGAAAGTCTTCATCCAAAATCCCCGTGGCAAATCCCCGCGGTGGCGACAGCGGCGGCGCCTGTTTCCTGCTTATGGCGTCAGGCCATCGCCAAGGCAAGGGTTTTGCCGCACGAGCCACGCAAATGGCCGTCGGAAAACCGACGCACAGTGGCAAGCCTTTCGCGTCCTTTCGAGGCATGCCTTGCCAAGGCTGCCGGGTCTTTCTAAAGCTCAGCGCGCCGCATGCAGGAACCAGCCTGATTGACGGTTGAGGGAGTGAATGATGGCCCCAGACGCATCCGGCGCCGATCCGCGGATCAGTGCCAGCTCCATTCGCCTACGCAAGGGCGGCGAGCCGATCGTCTGCCTCACCGCCTATACCTACCCCATCGCTCGCCTGCTCGACGATCATGTCGACCTGCTTCTGGTCGGCGACAGCGTGGCCATGGTTCTCCATGGCCACAAGACCACGCTGGGCGCCTCGCTGGAGATGATGATCGCCCACGGTCAAGCGGTGATGCGAGGGTCAGCCAAGGCCTGCGTGGTGGTCGACATGCCGGCCGGAAGCTATGAGGCGACGGCGCGCCAAGCCGTCGCCTCGGCGCGGCGGATTGTCGGCGAAACCGGTTGCCAGGCCGTCAAGCTGGAGGGTGGCGTGACAGTTGCCCGACAGATTGCGGCGATTGTCGCTGCCGGCATTCCCGTCATGGGACATATCGGCTTGCAGCCGCAATCGGTGGAAAGCGACGGCGGCTACAGGATCAAGGGCCGGACCGACGAGAATGTGGCTGCGCTTTATCGCGACGCCGAAGCGGTCGAAAAAGCCGGCGCGTTCTCGGTGGTCATCGAAGGCACCGTCGAGACCGTCGCCGCCGACCTCACCCGGCACATTTCCATTCCAACCATCGGCATCGGCGCTAGCGGCGACTGCGACGGCCAGATCCTGGTCATCGACGACATGGTCGGCCTGACCGTCGACCGGGTGCCGAAATTCGTCAAGCAATATGCCGACCTGCGCAGCGTCATATCGCAGGCGGCAGCCAGCTATGCGGCGGAGGTGCGCAGCCGGACATTCCCCGGCCCGAACCACGTTTTTTCGGCCGCAGCCGACAAGAGCGAAGCATGAGCCGGGGCGAAGCATGAGCCGACCTCTCGTCGTCGACAGCGTCGCCGCCCTTCGCGCGCAAATCCGCGACTGGCGTCGCGATGGCGTTAGCCTTGCCATGGTGCCGACCATGGGTGCGCTGCATGACGGCCATATCTCGCTGATCAGGATCGCGCTGGAGAAGGCCGATCGCTGCGTTGTCTCGATCTTCGTCAACCCAACCCAGTTCGCGCCGAGCGAAGACCTCGACAAATATCCGCGCCAGCTCGGCCGCGACCTCGATCGGCTGGCCGAGGCCGGCGCACAACTTGCCTTCACCCCTGGTGTGGCGCAGATGTACCCGGCCGGCTTCGCCACCAGGATCTCGGTCGGCGGGCCAGCCGCCGGGCTGGACTCGGATTTCCGGCCGACCTTCTTCGACGGCGTCGCAACCGTCGTGGCAAAGCTCTTCCTGCAGGCGTCGCCCGACTGCGCGGTCTTTGGCGAAAAGGATTATCAGCAGCTTTGCGTCGTCAGGCAGCTCTGCAGCGATCTTGATCTGCCGGTGGACATCATCGGCGCGCCAACAATACGCGACGCGCATGGGCTCGCCATGTCGTCACGCAACGCCTATCTCGGCGAAACCGAGCTCGCGGTGGCGCGCCAGCTCAATGCCATCTTGCGCCGAACGGCGGCGGCACTCGCGGCAGGCGCGGATGAAGGCAGCGCAACCGCCGGGGCCAGCCGCGCGCTGGTCGAGGCCGGCTTCGACAAAGTCGATTATGTCGCGGCGCGCGAGAGCCTGACGCTCGCCCCGTGGCGGCCAGACCGCGACGGGCGACTGCTCGCAGCTGCCTGGCTGGGCAAGACCCGGCTGATCGACAATGTGGAAGTTCCCTCCGCCTGAAGCGCCTGCGGTTTGGATGGATTCATGCGACGCGCTTCAAGTTGTTGCTTTGATGCATGTCGTTATTGCAAAACCCTTCGCACCCTCGGTTCAAGCCCGAGGGCGTGCTTTTGCGCGACATGCCTTAGGGCCAATCAGGCATCAGGGCCAATCAGGCGACCTTGAGATCCTTCATCGCCTTCTCGTAGACATCCTTGATCGGCTTGGATACGTCTTCAGCGGCTTTCGTCGCCGCCGCCTGAAGCTCCTTGCTCTGCTCGACCGTCTTTTCCACCTGCTTGCGCAAGAAGTCTGTCTGCAGTTCGACGAACTCGGAGGGCGATTTCACGGTAACCAGGGCTTCGAGGTGAGAAAAGCTGGCCTCAACATTTGCGCGCAAAGCGGCGATCGTCTTCAGCGACAGCTCATTGCTAGCGGTCTTGGCTGTTTCGAAGGATGACTCAAGAGCCTTCTGGGTCGCCTCGGCGCCGGTCGCCAATTTCGATAATGCTTCTTTCGATTGCTCGACGCCCTTTTCGGCGACAGCGCGGAACTGATCGGTTACCTCGGTCTGGACTTCTGCATTCTCAACGTTTTCAGCAGTTTTATCAGCGGTCTTGGTCATAGTTTCCATCCTTTGCGGTGGGCGACCTTTGTAGAAAGGCCGTCTCGTTCATCTAGAACCTGACGTTACGGCATCTGCAGTGCATTGCAATATTTTTGTGCGTCGCACCATGCTTTTTTGCCTCAGCGTTAGCCACTGGTGAATTTCTACCTTCGGGCGTGTTTTTTGCGGACCGCGATTCCGCAATTCAGCCCGCAACCGACCGGCGCAGCCCCGTAAAAACGCAACTGACTGCGACCTGTCAGGCCAGGCAAATCTATTCGATCGCCTTTTCCAAAATCAGCGCCGGCAGCCCTGAGCCACCGCCACAGTCGGCAGTGTTCCCGGCCGGCAAAAACCCTTTCGAGCGATAGAAGGCGACGGCGGGAGCATTTGCCTCTTCCACTTCGACACGCAGCGTCCGCGCCTCGGGAAAGCTGGCCTCGACCTCTTCCAGCAGCGCCTGGCCGATCCCTTGCCTCTGGCAGGCCGGATGCACGTAGAGCTGGTTCAGCATGACGATCCTCGCATCCGTGGTGGTTGCGGCGAACGCCATCCCGCCAATGCGGTTGCCATCGTCTGCGACCAGGAATTCGGAGTTCGGCCGTGTCAGCCGCGCCTTGAGCGAGGCGATCGAATGCCATTCATCTGTTATCTCAGCAACTTTGGCAGCACCATAGATGGCGTCGTAGGTGGCATGCCACGTTTCGACCAGCAGCGCCCGGACCGCGGCAAGATCGCGCTCGCCAGCGGTGCGAACAAACATCATCCTATTCGATCCCGAGCTTGGCCTTGACGAGGTCGTTGACGGCCTGCGGGTTGGCCTTGCCGCCAGTCGCCTTCATCACCTGGCCGACGAACCAGCCGGCCATGCTCGGCTTGGCGCGCGCCTGCTCGACCTTGTCGGGATTGGCTGATATCACCTCGTCGACCGCCTTTTCGATGGCGCCGGTGTCGGTGACCTGTTTCATGCCGCGGCTTTCGACCAGCTGGCGCGGATCGCCGCCTTCGTTCCAGACGATCTCGAACAGATCCTTGGCGATCTTGCCGGAGATCGTGCCCTCTTTGATCAGGTCAATGACCGTGCCGAGCTGATCGGGCGAAACCGGCGCATTTTCAATACCCTTGCCGGCTCTGTTCAACGCACCCAGCAGATCGTTGATGACCCAGTTGGCGGCAAGCTTGCCGTCGCGACCAGCGGCCACCTTTTCGAAATAGTCGGCGACCGCCTTTTCCGACACCAGGATCGAGGCGTCGTAGGTCGACAGGCCGAGCGAGGAGATCAGCCGCGCCTTCTTGGCGTCGGGCAGTTCAGGCAGATCCTTTGCCAGCGCATCGACATAGGCCTGGTCGAATTCCAGCGGCAACAGGTCGGGATCCGGGAAATAGCGGTAGTCGTGCGCTTCTTCCTTGGAACGCATCGAGCGCGTCTCGCCCTTGTTGGGATCGAACAGCCGCGTTTCCTGGTCGATCTTGCCACCGTCCTCGAGGATGGCGATCTGGCGGCGCGCCTCGTAGTCGATGGCCTGGCCGATGAAGCGGATCGAGTTGACGTTCTTGATCTCGCAGCGCGTGCCGAATTCGCCGCCGGGCCGGCGCACCGAGACGTTGACATCGGCGCGCAGCGAGCCTTCGTCCATGTTGCCGTCGCAAGTGCCGAGGTATCGCACGATGGTGCGCAGCTTGGTGACATAGGCCTTGGCCTCGTCGGCGGATCGCATGTCGGGCTTGGAGACGATCTCCATCAGCGCCACGCCGGAGCGGTTGAGGTCGACATAGGACATCGTCGCATGCTGGTCGTGCATCGACTTGCCGGCATCCTGCTCCAGATGCAGGCGCTCGATGCCGACCTCGATGTCCTCGAACTCGCCCTGCCGGTCGGGACCGACGGAGACGATCACCTTGCCCTCGCCGACGATCGGCTGCTTGAACTGTGAAATCTGATAGCCCTGCGGCAGATCGGGATAAAAATAGTTTTTCCGGTCGAAGACCGATTTGTGGTTGATCTCGGCCTTCAGCCCGAGGCCGGTGCGGATCGCCTGCTTGACGCATTCCTCGTTGATGACCGGCAGCATGCCCGGCATCGCCGCATCGACGAGGCTGACATTGGCGTTTGGCGGCGCACCGAACGCCGTCGAGGCGCCGGAGAACAGTTTTGCTTGCGAGGTCACCTGCGCATGGACCTCGAGGCCGATGATGATCTCCCAGTCGCCGGTGGCGCCTGATATCAGGCGCTTGGCGTCGGGTGTGCGGGTGTCGATGAGGGCCATGGCGATCCAGATAATTGTTGTTCAAATTGTCTGGCGTTGTCGGCCGACAAAATCAACCGTTCGCTAGATCAATCGGCCGGAACTGGCAAGGGAGTCCCCCTGTTGACAGAGACTCCCCTTGTTGATCGAGAACCTCTGTTGACCGAGATCAATGTCGTCGGTTGCCACTATGGCATGATCGCCAAGAGGCAGGAGTGACCGACATGAGTTTTTTCGACTATTTGAATTCAGTCGACGTCCGGACCGAATTGACGGGCCGCATGATGCAAAAGCTGGGCGTCGACCGGCAATTGAAAACCGTACCCGACCAAGCAGCCGTCACAAGTCGCGCCGTCGACCGCTGCCGTTCGTACGGCCGTCAGGACGAATGCGCGGTTTGGCTCGACGAAAACGAGCAACCGGACGATCCGCCGGATTATTGCCGCAACAGTGACCTGATCGCACGGCTGCAACGTGCGGGCGGCCTACGCTGGAGGGCGGGCTGAAGAGAAAAGCCGTCACGCCGTCGCGATATAGGCCCTGATCTCCGCGGCCTCGCGCTCGACATCCTCGATGCGCCGCTTGACCACGTCGCCGATCGACACGATGCCGTCGAGCAGGCCGTCCTTTTCCACCGGCAGATGGCGGAAACGGCCACTGGTCATGATCTCCATGACCTCGTTGACGGTGTGGTTCTCATTGCAGATCTTCACCTTGGGGGTCATCGCCGAACGCACCGCGATATCCAATGCGGCGGCCCCTTCCCTGGCGAGGACCCGCACCACGTCGCGCTCGGAAAGGATGCCGACGATCTTGTGATCACCATTGGTGATGACCAGCGCACCGATCCTGTGCTCGGCCAGGATGCGAATGGCCTCGCTCAGTTTTTCGTTCGGCCCGAGCGTCAACACGTCGTGGCCCTTCTGCTCGAGAATTGCCTTAACAGTCATGGCGTCCTCCTCAGTTTACCTTGCCGGTTCCTGCCCTGACCGGCTTTCCCTAGTGCCAGACATCGTGCGCCGCGATCGATTGGTTTTCAAGTGCGGCGAGGCTCAGGCCCTGAACTCGTCCGCCTGCTGCCGCCGATCGAAAGCCCGCAGGCCGAAGAAGCCGGCGACGAAACCGCCAATATGAGCCTCCCAGGCGATCTGGCTGTCGATGCCGGGCGCGAAGGCAACGAGGCCGGTGGCGAGATTGATCACCATCCAGATGGCAAGAAAAGTCACAACGCCGCGCGAGCGGAACACCGCCGCCATCGGCAGCGGCGCGCCGGCGAAGGCGGCTTTGCCGGACGAGCGGTCGGTGCGGAAGCCGAAGCGCGCGGCGGCCCCCATCATGCCGGAAATCGCCCCCGATGCGCCGACCAGCGGCGCCTCGCCGAGCGGATGCACGGCCCAGAACAGCACCACCGCCGCCAGCCCGGTCGCGGCGAAGAACAGGCTGAAACGAAGCGCGCCGAAGCGGTTCGCCAGTGGTGAGCCAAAAGCCGCCAGCCACACCATGTTGACGGCCAGATGAGCAAAGCCGCCATGCAGGAAGGCATAGGTGAAGGGCCGGGAAAACAGGAACCAGTCGAAGCCATATTGGCCAGTATAAAGAACTGGAATGAAGGCCGCATCGTACAACAATGTCAGCAACTGGCTTTGGCTAAGCACGTATTCCTGGATGAGATAGAGGACGACGCAGATGCCGATCACCGCCAGCACAACGGGCGGCATGTTGAACACCGGCTCGCGGCGCGGCTCCGGCTCATGGCCGACAGGTCCGCCCTCGCCCTGTTCGATTTCCGAGGGGCTTGCTGGTTCGCTCATATGGCTCGCACTCAGTCGCTGGTTTCGACTTCGCGAGCATGTAGATCACGGTCACCCGATTCACAAAGGGCGAATCGCCCCACGCAAATCAAAACGGCGCGAATCAAAATTGGCGCGAATCAAAAAGAAGCCGTCCAAGGTTGCCCTTGAACGGCTGGTCGAGCCCCCATGCTCCCCCAAACTCTTGACTGAAATGCTGCCGATCGCTGCGAAACGACCGCTTCTGGAGTGGTTTTAATGTGCCACGGGCCTGGGCGGAGCGCAACGTAAACCACTTGTTAACCTTAACGGCCCCGACCCGTGAACAAGTGTTAACGATGCTGGCACGCATCCTGCTCCGCAACGCATGTAGGTCCCCGGAGGGCGCCCTTCTGTTCACCGATGGGACATCAGACGACAGATTGCGCGGAGCAGCATAACATGAACCAGAACGGATCGATCACGCTGTTCCATTATTGGAACCGGCTGCGTGACGGGCGCCCTGCCCCGAAGCGTTCGGAAGTCGAGCCGGCCGATATCAAGTCGCTGCTGGCCGACACATTCATCCTGGAAAAGGATACGCGCGGCGAAGCGGTATTCCGGCTCGCCGGCACCAGGCTTTGCGCGGTCTATGGCCGTGAACTCAAGGGGTTTTCCTTTCCCTCGCTGTGGCGCGAGAAGGACCAGCGGCTTATCTCGAAACTGATCCAGGGCGTCTTCGATCAAAAATCCGTCGTGCTCATCACCTATGAAGGTTTCAGCCGCACCGACCGTTCCAGCAAGTTCGAGCTGCTCGCCCTGCCGCTCGACGGCGGCGTCGACAATCCGCGCTGCCTCGGCGTGATAAGCGCCGCTGAAAAACCCTTCTGGCTGGGCGCGGATCCGATCGCCGACGCCCTGATCGATTCGATCCGTCTCGTCGATCCGGAGAAGGAACCGAAATTCCTAAAGAACCGGCCGGCCATCGACGTTCCCTCGCTTGTCCCGTCGGAACTCGATCCGTCCCAAGCGATTTCGGCGCTCGGCCAGGCGCGCCGCATCCGTCATCTGGTCGTATTCGACGGCGGGCGCGGGGAATAATCCAAAATCCTAAAGTAGCGGTATCAGGCTTTCCCCTTTGTTAACCCACTTCGCTGTAGCTTGCCGACGAAATTCCTCGCATCAACGCGCGGAATGCCAACCGGGTGTAGGCAGTCATGAGGTCAGCGGCGGTCGACACCGCGCCGTCCCAAGCTGAAAGGCGCAACTTTCAGCGCGTCCGCGTGAAGATCTATGGACGCTTCATGCTGGAGGATCGCACCGAACATCCTTGCCAGGTGGCCGACATGTCGCCGGGCAATGTAGCGCTTCGCACCGAGCGCATCGGCATGCCGGGCGAGAAAGTCATCGCCTATATCGATCACATCGGCCGCATCGAAGGCGTCGTCACCCGCATCTTGCAGGACGGTTTCGCGATGACGGTCATCGCGTCGGAACGCAAGAAAGACAAGCTTGCAGCGCAATTGACCTGGCTTGCCAACAAGCACGAACTCGATCTGCCGGAAGACCGCCGCCACGAACGCGTGGCGCCGCGCAATCCGAACAGCGTGCTTCAACTCGGCGACGGGCGCCAATACCAGTGCCGCATCATCGACCTGTCGCTTTCGGGCGCCGCGGTCGAGATCGACGTCAAGCCGGCAATCGGCATTCAGGTCATGCTGGGCACCATGCGCGGCCAGGTGGTGCGCCATTTCGAGGACGGCGTCGCCATCGAGTTCGCGGTCATCCAGCGACCCGAAACACTTGATTCCGAATTCAACGCATCCGGCACCTGACAACTGCGAACCTTGCCGCAATCGAACCGGCCCATTTCGGCCGGTTTTTTGTTGCCTCGCGCCGGCCGACGCGGCCGGCCGGCCGATTCCGCGCCAGGGCGCGGCGCCGATGTGATCCCCGCGAAAAACGCATCAACAATTTTATACTGAAATGATTCAAATTTTATGTTTATTATAGCGACGTTTTACTTAATGTCTACTTCGAACCTTTGCGTCGAATAAATCCAATCGTGTCATTGTCTCCTCAAACGGGGAGACTGGACGATGAAGAAGACGAGGGGCAAGCTGTTGCTCTTGGCAATGGCGACGCAGCTTACCGCCTGGGGAACAGCGTATGCAGCGGGACCTGCCTTCATGCACACCGGCAGCCGCACCACACAGCCGGTCGGCCATTACGAGTTCTGCCAGAAAATTCCGCAGGAATGCAATCAGCGGACGCCGAAGCAGGCGCCGATCGAACTGACCCGCAAGCTGTGGGCGAAGATCGTGAGCATCAACAATTCGGTCAACAGCAGGATCGCGCCGCGCACCGATATGGAACTGTGGGGCAAGGAAGAGGTCTGGTCCTATTCCAGCAGCGAATTCGGCGACTGCGAGGACTACGCGCTGGAAAAGCGCCGCGCTTTGATGAACATCGGGGTTCCGGCCGGCGACCTGCTGATGACTGTTGCGCGCCAGCCGAACGGGGACGGCCACGCGGTGCTGACCGTGCGCACCAGCCTCGGAGAGTTCATCCTCGACAATCTCGAAACCAGGGTGCTTCCCTGGACCAACACCGACTACACCTACCTGAAGCGCCAATCGAGCCAGAATTCGGGCGCTTGGGTAACGATCAGCGACGGCCGCTCCGGCGCGGTTGCCAGCGTCCGCTAAGGACGCGACGCAAAAACCCGGTCGAGCCCCACCCTCCCCGTCCCCAACGACCGGGTTTTAGGAGCCGGCCCCGTCCCCGGGCCGGCTCCACTTTTTTGAAGCGGCACGCTGTCCCGGAAGCGCCGCGCGTTTTTGCGCGACATGCATTTGCGACGGCCGCGCCAGATAGCGTCCGCACTCTAAAGCGCGTCGCGTTTGAGCGGCCTCATGCGACGCGCTTTAGGTCGTTGTTTCGCATTAGGGGCGAGCCTCCAGCACCATGTTGAACGGCGTCTCGGCGGCGCGACGGAAGCGCTTGAAGCCACCGCCGGTCACCACCTTGCGCAACCTCGCCTCGCCGGCCTGGGCGCCAAGCCCAAGCCAGACTTCCTGCGACAGCGAGGCGGGCGTGCACACGAATGTGGGCATTCTTCCGGGCCTCTATTTGCCGGCCTCGTTTTCCGGATCGACGCGGAAATCGGGGGACAATACCGGCAATCGCCGACGAGGCGGCCGGCCTCGCAGACCATCTCATCAAAAGGCGAGTCGGCTAGTTGTAGAGACGCTTGCAGTTCTCTAACGCTGCACCTCAGAATGTCAGCGACGTGGTCAGATCGTGGCCTCCCCTCCCGCCGGTAGCCGGGACGACGCACGTACCGCGTACAGCGTCCTTGATACACCGGCTTGATCCCCTAGTTACCCTCCGTGGGCGGTTAGTCGCGAGGTTTGCCTGGGGGCGGCGGCGGTTGCGCCTTTCTGACTGCATGGCGCGGAAAGACGGTTCGACCGACGCACTTTATGGAGGTGGTCGTGCGTCAATCCTCTGAATCCAGCTGGGCATATTTCGTATTCGTTTGCTCGATCGCGGTAGCTTGCGCAGGAGCTACCGCCGGCGGCGAGCGCGGCGGAGGCAAAAGCGGTGGCAACCATGGTGGCGGAGGCAATAGCGCTGCCAGCCAGGGTGGCGGAGGCAATAGCGCTGCCAGCCATCACGGTGAAGGCCGCAAAGACGGCGCGCACAAAGGACCCAGCGGCTCCAGCAGCAGGTCACCGGTGGATGACGATGGGACCAGCACTACTGCAACGGCGGCAGTTGCGGCAACCACGGCCGCCACTGCCGTCAGTGTCGCCCGGTCCGCAAGTGGACGGTCGCTCGACCTTCCGTCCAGCCTTCAGCCTCCTGGTGACGTCGACAGTCCAGCAACGGTCAGTCCAATCAAGGCGCTGCCGGGCGTCCCGGATGAAGTCGTTCGCGCCTGCCGTGATGCGATCGAGTCGGCCGCCGCCCCGTTTGGCGCGACCAGTGTGCGCGTCAGCAGCGCAGGTTCCATACGTCGGTTGAGCCCGGATACAATCTCAGCTCCCGTCGAGGTCAGCATCGACTATGGACGGCAAGGCAACGTGGAGACGCGGCAGGCGCCGATCAAATGCGAATTGAATGCTACAGGCAGTGTGATCGGGCTGACATAGCGTATCGCGCAGAACTACTCGCCGACGAGAGCAGAATGAATTCGAATGGGGTGATTCGATTCATCCTAGTCTACTCTCGCAATACACACGTGTCGCAATGATCTCAAAGAGCTTGGGCCTTCAACAGGAGGACCGCGCAGTCGTTTTGGAAATCACTCCAATGTCGCCTGTCTTGGCCTGAGGGGATAGGGAAGTGTGAGAGAACGCACCCCCGCAATCCGCGCCGGGTCGCGAGCCTTGCTGCGTGCAGTCTTCTGGCTGACAGCCTTCACCCCGCCGGCAGCGGCGGCTGCGCGGCCAGCGCGCCGCTTCAGCGGCGGCTCAATCTTGGCGCTGCGACGCTCAGCCCTGAGCCTGTCATTGTCCGCGCGCGCGGCGGCCAGGTCGCGGGAAAGAGAAACAGTGACGTCACGTTGCTTGTCCAAAGCCTCCTTCAGCTTGGCGACCTGTAGCAAAAGTGCTCGGGCGGCGTCGCGCTCGAGGCGAGCTTTATCGAGGTCCTCATGGGTCGACACTGCCACAGCGCGTTCTCGTGCCAGAGCCTGCGATGTCTCGGTTGCAGTCTGCTCGGCACGCTTTCTCGCTGAGACTGCCCTGGCTCGTTCCTGTTCAGCCGCGTCGCGCTCGAGGCGAGCTTTTTTCAGCTCCTCACGCGTCGACGCTGCTGCCGCCTGTTGTCGCGCCAGCGCCCGCTCCGTCTCGGCTGCCGTCTGCTCCACTCGTTCTCTCGCTGTGACGGCACCGGTCAATTCCTGCTCAGCCGCGTCCGCGCGCTCCATGAGCGCAGCATTGGACAGTTTCACTTTGGAGAGCTCGCCACGAAGTTCGTCTGACTTTCGGCGTTCGTCATCGAGCATTCCGCTCGCTTGCGCCAGCGAAGCCTTGGCCTTGGCGCGATCCTCGGCGGCCTCGGTCTCAAGCCGCTCAATTTGCGCCTGCGCTCGCGATAGATCGCGCGCCACCCATCCGGCTCGCTGACGCTCCAGGTGAGCAGCGGGCATCTCCGTAAAGACATAGTTGGTGGCCTCGCTCAGCATCGTGCGGGCATCTCCCGCAAGGCGCCGCAATGCGTCAGCTGTACGGGCTGCCGCGAGCTCGTTGCGCAATTGCTCCTGGCGTGCGTTGGCGGCGGCTGCCATGCTTGTCCTCAGCGCGTCGATCTCCTTGCGCGATTCGAGCAGCGCTCGCTGCAGAGCGGCGCTCCTGGCGCGCTCACCTTCCGCCGCCCGGCGCTCCTGGCCGTCCAATTCCTTCGCTGCGGCTGCCTGAGCACCAGCTGCTCCGACTTGCGCCCGGGCAGCCGTGAGATCCGGGCTGAGCAATTCGACACTCGTGCGCTCGTCTCCCTGGGCTGGCCTACGCACATCCAATGCAGCACTCGCCGGAAGCTCGAAGGATCGCGAAAGCTCCGGATTGACGTTGCCCTGGACCAGCGAAATGGCGGGGGCGCTTTCGACCCAGTTTTGTCTCGTCATCGCATAGCTAAGCGGCACGGCCAGACAGATTGCTGCGACGCCAAAGCGGGGCACAAGACCGATCGGCCTGCGAATGCGAGGAGGTGAGGCCGTCGCCGTGGTGGGGTCGGGATTCTCCGCGAGGGCGAGTTGTGTTGGCATACGGCTCAGAGCCGTCAATACTGGACTAGTTAGGGCGGCAAGATTTGCCGCCACCTGCCTATGAACATAGCCAGCGATTTCCCTGATCGATGTCGCAAGTCGGCCGGATTGCGCTATGTTCGTCGCGGAAGCGACAGCGTTGGTCTGGGTGACAGACGAGCTCTCGCAAGCTTCGGAGATCACGTCGAAATACTCGATTCGCACCCCGAACCGAAGGCAATTGGCATCCTGACGCCGAATATCCAGGTCTGCCGCGTCTGAGGGCACGGCAATCTGAGAAGAAGAAGCAGGCTCGGTTGCAAGGTCGACCGGGATTTCCCAATCCCAAAACACCTCCTCCTCGGGGAGGTCAGATCCGCGTTCGCTCACATCTGATTTGAGGCGACGCCGTTGCACCCCGATAAGGATACGCCTTAGCACAAGATAGAGGCCCATCGAGGCAAATGCTGCTATCCCGCCCAGGACGGCGAGATCTGCGCTGTTTGCGTAAATTTCGGCAAGATGATTTGGCATTGCCGTGCCTGTGCGGTTTTGGGTGTAATCTTAAGATCGTGAAGCGTTGTTGGCCCCTCGCCTTGGTGCTGGCTAAAGCCTTTGGTCGCGTTCGAAGCTGTCACTTGCTTCGAGGTCCCTCCAGTGCTCGAATTGTTGTTGCATGGCGGAGCGGCGGTCGCGCGTTGATAGGCGTGCCGGCGCAGATGACTTTTGTTTGAAACGAAACTTGACAGGCCGTGGCCGCCGATTGTCGGCCGCCAAGGGCGCACAGGCTCTGAAAAGCCGACTTGCACCTCTGCATCTCAACGTCCCCAGAGTTCTCCCACGGTAGCGCACCATCCCACCATTTCCGGCTCTGGACGGTCCGGCTAAGCTTTAAGCTAGGTCACAGGCCTCCACGGTCAACCGTCACCTTATAGTTAGCATCCATCGGCAGTACGTCGGCCATCTGGTGCCGAAGCCGTTTGCCTCGCTTCACGCTGACACCGCGTTAATCGGGCAGGCCCGCCTTGCGAAGTCCTTCGATATATCTGCTGCGATCGTCCGGTCGACAAAACGGCGGCAGCACCTCAGCGAGATTCGAAAGCCGCAACGTAGGGTCGAGTTCGCGCAGGCGGGCCATCATCTTCTCGGCTTCCGAAAGCCGACCGGCCAAGACGTAACTTGCCGTCGCCACACGCGTCGCACTCGCGTAGTTTGGTTGCGAGCGCAAAGACCTTTTCGCCCACTCAGCAGCATCGTTGTGGCGCCCGGCACAAAAGTGAGCGAGTGCGGTGCAAAATTCCCAAACAAAAAAGCGAGGATCGAACGGACTGAGGCGCATTGCCTGCGCGGCGCGCTCGACGGCTTTCTCCGGCTCACCTAAGCACGCTTGAACCCAGGCGCTGTAACCCCACGCCGCAGCCAAGTTCGGGTTCAGGCCAAGCGCGCGTTCGACGCACGCCGCGCTTTCCTCCACATCGCCGCCTACATAGCCGAGCACGTATCCGCCGTACGAAAGGGCAATTGCATCGTCCCATCCAAGTTCGATCGCTCTCTTTGCCAGTCGGGTCGCCTCGGCAGTCTCTTCTAGGCGATCGATCATCCAGCGGTTGCTCTTTCGCGCCGCATAGCAGCGCGCCGCCCGGGCATAGGCGGCAGCGAACACCGGGTCACAGCCGATCGCCTTCATGAAGAACCGCAGAGCGTCATCCATGGTTTCCTTGGTAGTGACCGCTCGGTCGTGGGACGCTAACCCGCGCAGATAATAGTCGTAGGCGTCGAGGTCCTCAGTCGGCTTGCGCTTGGCGCGCTCAATTTCCGCCTCCTCGACCTTTGGGGTGATCGCGCCGACGATGCTCGAGGCGATCTGGTCCTGAAAATCGAAAACCTCGGCTAGAGTACCTTCAAAACGGTCAGCCCACAGGTGGAGGCCGCTCGAAGCGTCGAGGAGTTGTCCGGTGATGCGCAGGCGCTCACCCGCTTTCCGCACACTTCCCTCGACCACATAGCGCACGCCCAGTTCACGCCCGACCTGCTTTATGTCTATCGAGCGTCCCTTGTAGGTAAAACTCGAATTCCGTGCGACTACGAACAGGTGACGAAAGTGAGCCAGGGCGGTGACGATGTCTTCCACCATACCGTCGGCAAAGTATTCCTGCTCCATATCACCGCTTAGGTTCTGAAACGGCAGCACCGCAATCGACGGCTGGTCGTCGTGTCTCGTTGGAACTGCCAGCACCTGCACCGGCGACGCGACGCCAGAGCTTGGCCCGGGCCGCCGATCTCTAGTTCGTCCGCGGGACTGCAGAGAAGCCGCCAGTGAGCTTGTCTGCGCCTCCGGCTCCGCATCCAGCTGCTTTTTCAGGGCAGTCCGACAAAGCTCGAACTGGCGCAAGGCGGCGTTTTCGTGACCGCGATGAGCATGGATCCGGATAAGCGCCCGATGGGCGGCCTCCGCGGTAGGATCTGAGGCAAGCAATCTCTCTGCCAGCCCTTCGCAGGCCGTCTCTTCCGCTGAGCCGGGTATCGGCAGCGCGAGGCTCAGCCGATCGACCAACTGCAGGGCCTTACGCTGATACCTGTCCAGATAGGGTCCAAACCACTCATCCAGTTCCTCAGGAATGGATTCCCCCGCAAGCACCCCACCGCGGTAGAGGTCGGCGGCGACGGCGAGATCGGCCGCCCCGCCCTGCTCCAGTTTCCGGTCGAAGATCGAAATGTCCGCGTCATCCGGACCGGCAACCAGCGCGATGGCTTCCTGATCCCCATCGATGTAGAGGGTGGCATCCTTGCTGGTCGGGAACGAGCGCCGGATGTCGACCAGCGCTTGCCGCAAACTATTGCGGGCCTGGCCATTGCTTCGTCCCGGCCAAAAGGCCTCGGAAAGCTGCTCGCGACGCTGGCCGCGGTGGCCCGCCAGCACCAGGGCAGCAAAAAGAAGCGAAGTCTTGCGCGTGGCGAAACGGACGGGCCGGCGCTCCGGCGAAGTAACCTCGAGGCCGCCCAGCAACCTGATGCGCACAGATGGTCTCCAGACTTTGACCGCCGCGGCGGAATACATTTCGGAGGATAGTTTTAACACCGATTTAACGGCAGCTCGTCGGGCTTTTCGGTTTTTTTCACGCACAGCCGAACAGCCCGAAAACACTCGCGTGGCACGCTCTCATCCGCAAATCTCGAAATGGGAGACTAAAAATGGCTGACACGCAAACTCGCGCCGCCCGCACCTCGAAAGGACCCAGCCTGAAAAGCGTAACAATGATGATCGCCGATTTCAGGGGGTGGCGACGGACCGTCGCAAGACGCAGGGCACTAGCCGACTTGACGGCCGATCAGCTGGACGACATCGGTCATCCGGAGGCCCATCGACCCGCACTCGACATCAAGGCACGTCTGATCACGAACTTGATGTCGATGCGATAAGTTCGGCGTACGGCTGCGCAAGCTATCGACCTGCTCTCCAATCGCAACCCGCCCATGAGGCTTTCAGGCAGCGGCGGATGGGAGCAATATGGCGGCCAATTCAACCTCCGGATCGCTGCGATGTTGGAAATCCCGGAAGATCGATGCGAGCGCCACCGCCTGTTCAAGGCCATCGACGACGCGTTCAAGGCGGGCGACTTCGAGGCCCTCGGTGTGGCTCTCGGCGGCTCACCCGGCTGGTTCGACGAGCAGATGCCCTTTGAACTCGGCCTTGGGCATCCACTGGAGTATGCGATCTATTGGAGCCCCGCCGCTTTCATCTCGATCTTACTGGATGCGGGCTCGGACCCGAACTATCACCACCACGGCGGTTTTCCGGCAATCATTGCGGCACTCTCCGCCGACCGGGCTGACAGACTGGAAATAGTCCGAACCCTGATCGATGGGGGCGCAGACCTGAACATGCGGGGCGTAAACGACTGGACGCCGCTTCACTATGCGGTCGCCATCCGTAGCGTCGATGCCATCCGCCTGCTGTTGGCGGGCGCCGACCCATCGCTCGAAACCCGCATCGACGACTATACGACAGCCCTCGAGGACGCCGACAATGCCGGCTTTGAAGCCGGCGCTTCGTTGCTGCGCGATGCAATACCAGGCGCGGCTCCAATGGACGGTGAGTTGGGCGACGATGCCGGTGAACCATATAGCCGAAGATTTGACCAAGGCTGGCCTCAGGTCTTCGTCAGCCCCGCCTTGAAGCGTTTGCCGTTGGCGACGTAGTGCGCGGCCGAAGCGCGCAGGCTTGCGACCGCGGCATCGTCCAGTGTTCGCACTAAGCGGGCGGGCGAGCCGATGATCAGCGAATTGTCGGGGAATTCCTTGCCTTCGGTGACCAGGGCGCCGGCGCCGACCAGCGAATTCCTGCCGATCTTCGCGCCGTTCAGCACGATGGCGCCCATGCCGATCAGGCTGTTGTCGCCGATCGTGCAGCCATGCAGCAAGGCGCGATGGCCGATCGTGCAGCCTTGCCCGATGGTCAGGGGAAAACCGACATCGGTATGCATGACCGTGTGTTCCTGCACATTGGTGTCGGCGCCGATGATGATCGGCTCGTCGTCGCCGCGGATGACGACGCCGAACCAGAAGCCCGCGTTGCGGCCGATCTGTATGTCGCCGATCAGGGTAGCGTCGGGCGCGATCCAGTTGCTGTCGGCGTCCTCGAAACCGGGGGCTTTTCCATCGATCGCATAGAGCGGCATTTTTCTCCTCCGAATCGTCTCAGGCTGAAAGATCGGTCGACCCTAGGAGAGTGCCTGCCTGGGATGCAATGTCGATCAGCACGACGCCCAACGCCAAAGATCGTCGCCGTGCAACCGCAAGAGATCAGCGCCGTCAGGCAACTATAAAAGCAACGAGTACGTGTGTCCGACCGGACCCATCTTTACCTTCCATTTACCATGAAATCGCACAGTCGTGTTTCGACAGGCGTGCAACAAGAGCCGTGCCACGCACATGGGTCGCTCAAGGACAGCCCAAGGGAACAGACACATTGGGACAGGCTGCCGATAATCGGGGATCGCGATGAAGCAGGCAGCCGCCGCCAACGGTCCGCAACTCACCATCGTCGATTCCAAGCTGATGAAGCGGGTGTTCTACGTGTTCGCTGCGCTGGCAGTGCTTTCGATGACGATCAGCCTTGGCGGCAAATGGTTGGGCCGCTCGATCGCCATGGCCGGATATACCGACGACACGACAGTCCACGAGGTGGTGATCGGCAACAACGTCATCGCCGTGCCGGCCAATGTCATCCGCTTCGACCAGGCGCGGCGCGATGGCATCGCCTCGCGCCTCGACCTCTATCTGCGTTATCCCGAAATGGACGGCTACAGCGAGGCCGCCCGCGACGATTTCAACCACACAGGACCCAGCAGGAGCATCATTTTTCTGTCGTTCGAACGACAGGTCATGTCGCGTGACATGAGCGGCCGCTTCGCGCCGATCTACAGCGCCCTTATCGTCGAGCCTGGCACGCCCGGTCCGGGCGGCACGACGCTTTACGGCTTCAGTGAAAAATCAGGCTATTTCAATGAAGTGCTGGCGGTCGGCAATCGCCGGGGCAAGGACCCGTTCGTGGCCCGCTGCCTGAGCGGCGCAAGTGCTGCGCAATCGCTGGCGCCCTGCGAACGCGACATTCTGGTCGGCGACAATCTCAGCCTCACCTACCGCTTTCCCATGGAATTTCTGAGCGACTGGCAGGCGCTCGACGCAGCCATCGCCGCCAAGGCTGCGCGTATGCTGAAGGCCGGGCTCTAACGCATTGTGTCTGAAGGATTATGCGAGGCGCTTTGGGGCAATCGCAAACGGCGGAGATTGGCGAAAACGCCTCTCCTTTCGTCATCCTCGGGCGGAGTGGGAGCGAAGCGAACCGCGAAGGCCCGAGGATCCATTCCGTGACTTTCGAGCGCCGAAGCGATGCAGAATAGCAGTGCCGGGAGCGGCCTTTGCCAGGATTGCCTTCCTTATCTTGCCGCGAAGCAGCGGAGGACAGTTCTTGACCGCTGCATTCTTCGGCCGATGTCACGGCCTGGATCCCAGGGTCTGCGCTCCGCTTCGCGCTTCGCCCTAGGATGACGAAAGCATGGCGGCCTGCCGCCGGTCGTAAACTCCCGGCTCAGGCGAGGTCGATGTCGAGGATCGCCATCGAGAAATTATAGTCGCCGTCGTCCTCGTCCTTGAAGACGATGCCGAGGAATTCGTCGCCGACGTAGACCTCGGCCGAATCATCCTTGCGCGGCCGCGCCTTCACTTCAAGCTTAGGGTTCTGGAAGACGCGCTTGAAATAGGCGTCCAGCTTTCTGATTTCGTCCGGCTTCAAAAGTCTTCTCCGATCGTCGGTCTTGCTCGTTTGAGCGCGCTTCTGGCACGTCGACAATGGCGATGTAAAGGCAAGCCGGCGAGAGAGACAGGGCAATCGCTTGAGGTTTGCGCTGCCCCTCATTGCCCTGCCGGGCATTTCTCCCCGTATAGTGACGGGAGAAAGACGCCTTTGCAAAGGGCCCCTGCCCGAGCGCTCAAATATCGAAGCTGACGACGTGGTCCATCGACTGCGACGGCAAAAGCTGGTCCATCTGCCGCGAGGGCCGGTCGCAGCCGGTCTCGCCGACGACGCGGGCCGGCACGCCGGCAACCGTCTTGTTGTGCGGCACCGGCGACAGCACCACCGAGCCTGCCGCGATCTTGGAGCAATGGCCGACTTCGATGTTGCCGAGGATTTTTGCACCGGCGCCAATCAGCACGCCGTAGCGGATTTTTGGATGGCGGTCGCCGCCGGCTTTGCCCGTACCGCCCAGCGTCACGCCGTGCAGGATCGACACGTCGTCCTCGATCACCGCCGTCTGGCCGACGACGAGGCCGGTGGCGTGGTCGAGGAAGATGCCCTTGCCGATGCGGGCGGCCGGGTTGATGTCGGTCTGGAACACCGAGGACGACCGGCTCTGCAGGTAGAGCGCGAAATCCTGGCGGCCCTGGTTCCACAGCCAATGCGCCAGCCGGTGCGTCTGGATGGCATGAAAACCCTTGAAATAGAGCACCGGCATGATGAAGCGGTCGCAGGCCGGATCGCGGTCGTAGTAGGCCTGAATGTCGACACGCACCGTCGACGCCCAATCCTTGTCGTCGGCTGCCATCGCCTTGAATGTCTGGCGGATGAGATCGGAACCGATATCCTGATGGGCGAGCCGCTCGGCCAGCCGATGGATGACCGCTTCCTCCAGGCTTTCCTGGTTGAGGATGGTCGAATAGAGGAACGCCGCCAGCAGCGGATCGCGGTTGACCGCCTCCATCGCTTCGTCGCGGATCGAGCGCCAGATCGGGTCGATCGGCTTCACCATGGTCGGGCGGGCAATCGTAACGCTGTTCATCAATGGTCTCCGGCCTAATGTCTCCGGCTTGGCACCAAAACCGCTGCGCACTTTTGCGCGACATGCTCTATAAGCCAGATCATAGCACGGTTGAACTCAATTTTCCTTAGTGCTTTGTCAAATGGATTTGGTTCACGGAAATTCAAGCGGCCATGGAAAACCAAGCCTTGATCGACGAGCCGCTGAAGCGCGAGCTTTCCGCGTTCTATGAGGCCGAAGGCCGCCACTATCACAGCCTTGCCCATATCGAGGCGATGCTGGCGCTGGCCGGCCACTATCGGGCATCGTTGCACGACCCCGAGGCGGTCGAGGCGGCGATCTGGTTCCACGACGCCATCTATGACAGCCGGGCCAAGGACAACGAGGCGAGGAGTGCCGCCCTTGCCGAGACAAAGCTCGCCGGCCGCACCGATGCGCAGCGCCTTGGCCGCATCACCGCGATGATATCAGCCACCGCCACGCATGAGTTGCCGCAGTTTGACGACGAAAATGCCGCCCGCGATGCAGCGCTGTTCCTCGACATGGACCTGGCGATCCTGGGGGCGCCGCCTGATGCGTTCGACGCCTATGAACAGGCGGTGCGCCGCGAATATGGCTGGGTGGAAGAGCCGATGTGGCGTGCCGGCCGCAGTGCTGTCCTGAAGGGCTTCCTCGCCCGCCCGCACATCTTCCACACCGAGGAGTTCCGGCAGCGGTTCGAGGCTCAGGCTCGGCAAAACATGGCGCGTTCGCTCGAAGCACTTGAGGCATGAGCGCTGCTGCGGGTGCAGCACCTTTGATGCCGGCGGGCACCCAACTCAACCACCTACCTGCTCACAGCGGATTTTCGGCATAAAACTCCAGCACCCGCTGCTTGAAGGTCTTGTCGCCGACGGCCAGCATGTGGTCGCGGCCCTCGATATGGAAAGCTTTGGCGTTCGGCATCAAGGCGGCCAGTTCGTCGGGCGAACCGCCGATATCGTCCTTGGTGCCGACGGCAATCAACGTCGGCTGGGCAATGCGCGCAATGTCGGCCTCGGCCAGCAATTCTCGCGAGGTGGCAATGCAGGCGGCCAGCGCCCGGCGGTCGCTGCGGGTCTGGTCGGCGAAGGCGCGAAACGAGCGGCCGCGCGGATGGCTGGTGCTATCTGGATCGTCGGCCAGAAGGGCGGCCGCGATCGGATCCCAGTCGCCGACGCCGTCGACCATGCCGACGCCGAGACCGCCGAAGACCAGCGTCGCCACCTTGTCCGGATCGGAAAGCGCCAGGAAAGCGGAAATCCGCGCGCCCATCGAATAGCCCACGACATGGGCGCGTTCGATGCCGAGATGGTTCAGCAACGCTGCCCCGTCGGACGCCATCCTTGCCGGCGTATAATCGGCGTCCTGATAGCTCTTCGACGAGGCGCCGTGGCCGCGATTGTCGAAGGCGATGGCGCGGTAGCCGGCATCGTTCAGCGCCTTGAACCAGCCGGGCGACACCCAGTTGACGTAATGGGTCGAGGCAAAGCCATGGATCATGAGCACCGGATCGCCCTGCCCCGATGCCGGCTGGCGGTCGAGGAAGGCAAGGTCAAAACCGTCATGGGCGAAAAACTGCATCTGCGATGGATCCTGCGCGTTCAGTTGTGCGCAGTGCCGATTGCCGGGTGACGCAACAGGTCGCCGTCCTCGATGCTGCTCCTGGCGGCCGTGCCCGCCTTGAGCTCGAGCACGAAGCGAACCGGCTCGCCGGGCGAGATCATCGCCTCGGATTGCGGCTCGCCTTGCTTGATCGCCCGGATTCTGCCGTCCTGACCGACAAAGATCAGGTCGAGCGGCATCGGCGTGTTCTTCATCCAGAAGCTGACATCCCGAGCCTCCTCGAACACGAATAGCATGCCATGATCGTCGGCCATCTCCTCGCGAAACATCAGGCCAGCCTCGCGCTCGGCCGAGGTGTCGGCGATTTCGACGGAGAAAGAGCGTTCGCCGCCTTTCGTCACCGCGACCAGCGGCTGCGGGTCGACGGCAAGGATCATCGCCCGGCTGTCTGCCGAAGCCGGTCGCTGCGAATGGAAGAAAGCGCCTGTGGCGATGACAAAGGCGATCGCGGCGCAGACTATGCCCGTTGTCAGCCAGTTCCTGTAAGTCATTCAGACTCCTCGGCCATCATCCTAGGTATGTTGAAATTCAGGTGAGGTCGGCCTGCAAACGGCGGTTTCCTGTGCTTCCGGTGCTCACGTACCCAAAAGTACGCTCCGCTCCGGTTCTCGGAACCCACCATTTTCGGCACGGCCTGACCTGAATCTCAAACTACCTGGACCATGATCGCGAACCTACGGTTCGAAAAAGATCACGGTCAAGCAGAAAGCACCAGGTCGCTTTGCGATTCGATCGGGGTGAGGCTTAGTGCGAGACGGGCAAGGTACCCATATCCGGGTGAATTTCGGCAGCCATAAGGCCTTTGTCGCCGCGCCCGAAGCGGACCAGCACGACCTGCCCCGGCCTGAGTTCGGTAATACCGTAACGGCGCAGCGTCTCCATGTGGACGAAAATGTCCTCGGTGCCCTCGCCCCGGGTCAAGAAACCGAACCCCTTGGTGCGGTTGAACCATTTCACCAGCGCCCGTTCGAGGCCGCTTTCCGGCGTCACCGAGACGTGGGTGCGCTGCTCCTGCATCTCCGCCGGATGGGTCGCCGTGGTGAGATCCATGGAGAGCACGCGGAACGCCTGCAATCCGCGCTCACCTTGCTTGACCAGGCAGACGACGCGCGCACCTTCCAAGGCGGTCTGGAAACCGTCTTTTCGAAGACAGGTCACATGGAGGAGAATATCGCCGGAAGAGCCGTCATCGGGAAGAATGAAACCGTAACCCTTGGCCACGTCGAACCATTTGATAGCGCCCGCAATCTCGACAAGACCGGCCGTGTCGCCGCTCTCGTCTCTTTGCAAGGCGTCGTGACCGGTTCCGTCCCGCCCCATGAAAGAGGCTTTTTCCCCCATAACAACGCCCCCCTTTTTCCAAGAATACCGCAACTGATTCTTGACGTTAGATTAACACTTCCGTTTCCGGTGTGTGCAAGACCTGAGCTGCGTTTTTTCACGGTTCATTGCGGGAATACCGGATTTGTTGTTTGCCGGCAGGAGCGGCTATCGGGAATTGCCCTTTGGCCGGGTGGCCCCTATGTTCCGCCGCAACGCAACATTTCGAGGAAAACCACATGCGCTACCTCCACACCATGGTCCGTGTCGCCGACATCGATGCCTCGCTCGATTTCTACTGCAACAAGCTTGGCCTCAAGGAAGTGCGCCGCCACGAAAACGAACAGGGGCGCTACACGCTGATCTTCCTCGCAGCGGACGAGGACGAGCAAAGCGGCATCACCGACAAGGCGCCGCTGATCGAGCTCACCTACAATTGGGATCCGGAAGACTACAAGGGCGGCCGCAATTTCGGCCACCTCGCCTACGAGGTCGACGACATCTACGCCACCTGCCAGCAGCTGATGGACAAGGGCGTCACCATCAACCGGCCGCCGCGCGACGGCAACATGGCCTTCGTCAAATCGCCGGACGGCATCTCGATCGAGCTTTTGCAGAAAGGCCCGGCCAAGGCCAAGGCCGAGCCCTGGGCGTCGATGCCCAATACCGGAAGCTGGTAACGGGCCGCATTGGGGAAGAATTCATTCATGCCGACCAGCCATGCCGATGTCGTCACTGAACATGCGAGCCGCTATCTGCAGCAGCTCTGCAAGCACTGGGCGCACAAGTTTCCCGTCGCGTTCGATCCGAACCACGGCACGATCGATCTCTCACTGGGCCGCACGGTTCTCGATGCCGACCCGGCAGCGCTGCATATCGCGGTGACCGCCGACGAAGCCGGCTCGCTGGAGCGGCTGGAGACGGTCGTCGCCGACCACATCAAACGCTTCGCTTTCCGCGAAGAGCTGACCTTCGATTGGAGAAAGGCTTCGGCAGCGTAGGCGACTACGCTCCGCCATTCCGGCCGGCCATCGCCAGCAGCATCAGCACCGTGCGCCAGTTGCGCGCGGTGGCGGGCACTTTCAGCGTGCGCGGGATGAGGTTGGCAAATACCGATTTGCCGAGGCCTTCCGGTGCATGCAGGTAAAGCACGTCGCCCCTGATCTCGAACCGTTCGGGACCGGTGCATTTTTCGGCCAGCCGCGCGACCTCGTCGGCGGTCGGCGGGCGCTCCAGCACATAGGCGTGAAGCTTGGTCGGCTCGCCGGCGACTTCCGGATAGGGATTTTCCGCCACCAGCCGCTCGAACCAGCCGAGATCGCGCACCATGATGCGCGAGTGAAATCCCCATTTCTTCTCGAAGGCCGCTTCCAGCTGTTTGGCCAGCGTGGCCGCGTCGCCCTTTGCCGAACGGAACACGACGTTGCCGCTCTGCACATAGGTGGCGACGTCGCCAAAGCCGAGCTCCTCGAAGAACGACCGGAGTTCGGCCATCTTGACGATGCGGTTGCCGCCGACATTGATGCCAGAAAACAACGCAACGAATATCTTCGCCCGGGCGCTCATATGATGAACCCGGCGAGCGTCTCGTTGTCGGTGATGTCCTGATACTGGACGCCCTCGGCCTCGAAATTGGCGTTGAGCAGTTCGAAATTGCGGCGGTCCTTGGTTTCGATGCCGATCAGCACCGAACCGAAATTGCGCGCCGATTTCTTCAGATATTCGAAGCGGGCAATGTCGTCGTCGGGACCGAGCAATTCGAGGAAGTCGCGCAGCGCGCCCGGCCGCTGCGGAAAGCGGATGATGAAATACTTCTTCAGCCCCTCGAAACGCAGCGCCCTTTCCTTCACGTCCGGCAGCCGCTCAAAATCGAAATTGCCGCCCGAAACCACCGCGACGATGGTCTTGCCCCTGATTTCCTTCTTCGAAAAATCCTTCAGCGCGTCAATCGCCAGTGCGCCGGCCGGCTCCAGCACCACGCCTTCGACGTTCAGCATCTCGATCATCGTCGCGCAGAGCCGGTTTTCCGGGATCAGCCGCACCGATTCAGTGGCAAACGCCCTGAGATGCCGCAACGGCTCGCGGCCGATCTCGGCCACCGCCGCGCCATCGACGAAATTGTCGACCCTGGCGAGCTTGATACGCTTGCCGGTGGCGAGGCTCTCGCTCAGGCTTGGCGCGCCGGCCGGCTCGCAGAAGACGAAGCGCGTGTCGCGGCGCTGGTCGGCGAAATAATGCGTCACACCCGCTGCCAGACCGCCGCCGCCGACCGGCAGCATGATGATGTCGGGCGTGCGCGCGCCCGGCATCTGGCCTGATATCTCGTAGGCGACCGTCGCCTGCCCCTCGATGATGTCCTTGTGGTCGAACGGCGGCACCATGTGCGCGCCGGCGCTTTCGGTGAATTCGGAGGCGGCGCGGTAGCAGTCGTCGAAAAAGTCGCCGACCAGCCTGATCTCGACGAATTCGCCGCCGAACAGCCGCGTCTTGTCGATCTTCTGCTGCGGTGTCGTCACCGGCATGAACACCACGCCTCGCTTGCCGAAATGACGGCAGACGAAGGCAAAGCCCTGGGCATGGTTGCCGGCGGAAGCGCAGACGAACAGCTCGGCATCGTTGCCGGCGGCGAGCGCCTTGCGGAAGAAATTGAAGGCGCCCCTGATCTTGTAGGAGCGCACCGGCGACAGGTCCTCGCGCTTCAGCAGCACGCGCGCGCCGGTCTTCTTCGACAGATAATCGTTTTCCTGCAGCGGTGTTTCCGGGAAGATCTGGCGGATCGCGGCAGCGGCGACAGCGACGCGGGAAGAGAAACTGGTCATCGAAAAAATTACCCCGGATCGTCTGTGGTGTTCGCGAAGCTAGCACACGCCGTACGTGTTTGATCAGGGCAATCGTTCTGGCTTTCGCGCAACAGTGCGATGACTGTCGCAAGCCGCTGAGCGCATTTCGGCAGGAAACGACTTACTTCTGCCGCACTTCGGCTGTCCGGGAGGGGTCGCGGAGGTTGGATCAAGCCTTTCGGCCGGAGTGGAATTCTAGAGTTGAAGAAGATTTGTATCCTTGTCCTTGCCTTGCTCGTTGCCGGCTGTGGCGGCCGGCAGACCGAGGAACTGCTCGGCAGCGTCATGGTGTCGGCGCCGGTGACCGATATAGCCGGCAACCACAGCATCTTCATCGCCACGACGCGCAAGCGCTCCGACGATCCCAGCAAGGTTTTCGACCGCGAGCGCTCGGCCACGCTGAACTATGCCCGCGTCAACGTCACCGTGCCGGGAACCCACGAAGCCGGTCAGATCGAGCGGCGCTCGCGCGGCAAGTCGAACGACCCGGCCAAATATTTCATGGCCTCCGACGTCGTCGGCTACGACACCGCGCCGAAATTCTCCAACGCGCTCAGTGCCGACATCGCCGCGCGCGGCGGCCGCGTCATGCTTTTCGTCCATGGCTACAACACCGGCTTCGACGCCGCCGTCTACCGCGTCACCCAGATCGCCCATGATTCCGGCTACCCGGGCACGCCGGTGCTGTTTTCCTGGGCATCGGGCGCCAAGACCCGGGACTATGTCTACGACAGGGAAAGCGCCAGTGCTGCCCGCGACCAACTGGAAGTCACGCTGAGAATGCTCTCCCAGACCGGCGCGCGGCGCATCGACATCGTCGCCCATTCGCTGGGGACCTGGGTTACCATGGAAGCGCTGCGCCAGCTCGCCATCAATGGCGACCGCGATCTCAGCGGCAAGCTCGGCGACGTCGTGCTGGCCTCGCCCGACATCGATGTCGACGTGTTCAAGAGCCAGATGCGCCGCTACGGCAAGCCGAACAAGCCATTCATCCTTCTACTGTCCGACGACGACCGTGCGCTGCGGCTCTCCGGCCTGATCGCCGGCTCGCGGCCGCGCGTCGGCGATTACAAGGACGCCGCCGACCTCGCCGACTATGGCGTGAGCGTCGTCGATCTCTCCAGCGTCAAGGGATCGGATCGCTTCAACCACACCAAATTTGCCGACAACCCCGAGCTGGTGAAGATGATCGGCCAGCGGCTGCGCGAGGATGACGGATTTGCCAGCGACCGCGAGGTGACAGACCGCATCAGCCTGCTCGGGCAGTGAGGTGCGTTCGAAGACTTTTCTCGTCGTAGCGTTTGCGCTCGCTGTGACCGGCTGCGCCGGCCGCAAGACACACGACCTTCTCAACATGACGACCGTGACGGTGCCTGCCTCCGACATCGCCGCCACGCATGAGATCTTCGTCGCCACCACCCGAAAAAAGGCGACGAAGGACCCGCGGCAGGTGTTCGACGGTGACCGTTCACCGACCACCAGTTTTGCCAGTGTCGAGGTCACCGTCCCGAAAATCCATCAGGTCGGCGCCATCGAGCGGGTCAGGGGTTCTGCCAACAGCAATCCGGCGAAGGATTTCACGGCAACCGAGGTCGAATTCTACGAAGGCGCCCCGCAATTCGCCAAGGCGGTCGGCGCCGATATCGCCATGCGCGGCGACCGCGCTCTGGTTTTCGTGCACGGCTTCAACAACGGTTTCGACGACGGCATCTACCGGCTGACGCAGATCGCGCACGACACAAAATACTCCGGCACGCCGGTGCTGTTCTCATGGGCGTCGAGCGGCAAGACCACGGGCTATATCTACGACAAGGAAAGCGCCAACGCGGCGCGCGACGATCTCGAAGAGACGTTGCGGATGCTGGCCAAGACCAAGGCCAAGAGCATCGACATCATCGCCCATTCGATGGGCACCTGGGTGACGATGGAGGCGCTGCGCCAGCTTGCCATCACCGGCGACCGTGATCTCGGCGACAAGCTCGGCTATGTCATCCTGGCCTCGCCCGACATCGATGTCGATGTATTCAAGAAGCAGATGATCCGTTACGGCAAGCCCGACAAGCCTTTCGCCATCCTGCTTTCGGGCGACGATCGCGCCCTGAGGCTGTCCTCCCTGATCTCCGGCGACAAGCCGCGCGTCGGCGACTATGGCGACGCGGCCGACCTCGCCAGCTATGGCGTGTCGGTGGTCGACTTGAGCAAGACCAAAGGCGGCGACCGCCTGAACCACGCCAAATTCGCCGACAACCCGTTCCTGGTGCAACTGCTCGGCGACCGGTTGCGCGCCCCGGCCGGCCTGGCATCAGACGAGGTCGATCCGGCGCAGCCGATCAACAATCTCGGCCAGGGCATCGGCAAGGCCGTCGGCTCCGTCGCCGAGATCGTCATCACCACGCCGTTCAAGGTGCTGACCATCGCGACCGGCGGATGAGGAGTGGACACGCCCTTGGTCGTTGTCAGACGAACAGGTCGACCTTCTGGAACGTCGTCACGTCGATCAGGCCGACGTCGGAAATCCTCAGTTCCGGGATGACGACCAGCGCCAGCAGCGAGTGCTGCATGTAGGCGTTGTTCAGCGAACAGCCCATCTTGCGCATTGCCTCGGTCAGCTTGTCGGCCTTGGCGGCGACGATTTCGGCGCGCTCGTCCGACATCAGGCCGGCGATCGGCATTTCGACCAGCGCCAGTTCCTTGCCCCTGGAGAACAGCACGACGCCACCGCCGACCTCGCCCAGCCGGTTGACCGCCAATGCCATGTCCTGCTTGCTGGTGCCGACGACGATGATGTGGTGCGCATCATGCGCCACGCTGGAGGCCATGGCGCAGTCGCTCATATAGCCGAAGCCGGAGACGAAGGCGTTGGTGACGCCGCCCGTGCCGCGGTGGCGCTCGACCAGCGCGATCTGGCAGACGTCGTTGCGACGGTCCATGGCGACCAGGCCGTCCTCCACCGGAAGATCGGCCTCAAGCGCCCGCGTCGGCGCCTGGTTCTCGATCACGCCGATGACCCGCACCCGAATTTCGTTGGCGCCGACAGGCGCCACGATGTCGAAATCCCCCGGTTTGAGCTTCTTGCCGAGCTTGACGGTGTTCTTTGCCGTCTTCGGATAGTCATAGGCCGGAATGTCGATGTCGAGCTTGCCGCCCTTGGCCAGCCTGGCGCCGCGGCCATAGACTTCGTCGATGGTCATTGCGGCCAGATCGGAAACGATCAGCAGATCGGCGAGCCGCCCCGGTGCGATCGACCCCAGCTCGCGCTCCAGCCTGAAATGCTGGGCGGTGTTGAGCGTCGCCATCTGGATCGCGGTCACCGGCTTCACCCCCTGGCTGATGGCGTGGCGGACCACCCGGTCCATATGGCCTTCATGGACGAGCGTCCCGGAATGGCTGTCGTCGGTGCACAGGATGAAGTTGCGCGGATCGAGCCCGCCCTCCGTCACCGCCTTGATCTGCGAGGCAACGTCGTACCATGCCGAGCCCAGCCTCAGCATTGCCTTCATGCCCTGGCGGACGCGGGCGATGGCGTCCTCGGCGCGCGTGCCTTCGTGGTCGTCCTCGGGGCCGCCGGCGACGTAGCCGTGGAACGGCAGGCCGAGATCGCGCGAGGCATAATGGCCGCCGACGGTCTTGCCCGCCCTCACCGTCGCGGCGATCTCGCCGGCCATCACCGGATCGTTGGCAGCGACACCGGGAAAGTTCATCACCTCGCCAAGTCCGACGATGTTCTCCCAGCCCATCGCCTCGGTCACATCGGCAACCGTCAGCTCGGCGCCGGCATGCTCCAGCCCAGGTGCGGAAGGCACGCAGGACGGCATCTGCACAAGGACGTTGATCGGCATGGCGACCGCCTCGTCATGCATCAGCCGCACACCCGGCAGGCCGAGCACGTTGGCGATCTCGTGCGGGTCGATGAACATCGAGGTGGTGCCATGCGGGATGACCGCGCGGCAAAACTCCGTCACCGTCACCATGCCGCTCTCGACATGCATGTGCGCGTCGCAAAGGCCCGGCACCAGATAGCGCCCGCCGGCGTCGACCACCTTGGTGCCCTGGCCGATGGCATGGCCGGCATTCGGCCCGCAATAGGCGAAACGGCCGCCGGCAATGGCAATGTCTGTGCCGGCGATGATCTCGCCGGAATGAACGTTGACCCAGCGCCCGTTGCGGATGACGAGATCGGCGGGCCTCCTGCCCATGGCGACGTCGACCAGATGCGTCGCCGCCTCGGCCCAGGGTTTTGGTTTCGTCGCACGCGCGGTCTTCGCCATGAGGAGACTCCTGTTTTCCCGACTGTGCCAAGCCGCGCGGATTTTGACCAGCGGGGAACTTGTGGGTCGTGTGCGGCTACGCGGTCTTCACCTCTCGTTGCCGGAGGCGCCGTCGGCGGCGCTGCGAGGCGCCGTCCACGACAAAATGCCTCAACCGGAAGGCGAGTCCGTTTGCGGCAAATCAGCTTGTTCGGGAGTTTCGATCAGGAAATCGGCCGCTCAAGTATCGCCCCGCTGTTCCCTGTCGCGGCAGTTGAGAAGCTCGACCAGATCGTCGGCCTCTTCGATCGGCATGTCGATCAACGGGACGCCGACCTCGACAACCGGCAGTCCCGTGAACACATCGATGATGTCCCATGTGCCTTCAGGTGTCTTCTCAATGTCATAGCGTTGAGTCATGGGGTGGAGAAAATAGCGGGTACAGGAGAAGTCGGCGCGTTTACTCGGTTATCGCTCGTTTGGGCTCCGGGAATGCCGAAACGGTTCCCGCCCGGCCTGATCAAGCGCCTCAAGCAATGGGACAAAGGTGCTGGGCAGTCGTGGGTCTATGGCAAGATTCAGCACGCCGTGCAGGTGCCGGCGATAGTCTTCGGAACGCAGCAATCGCCGTACCGCGTTGGCAACAGACTTCCCTTGTCCTGCGTCAAACTCTGCCATGTCAGGGGTTCCAGTAGCTTTAGCCCGAAACTCAGCCGCTCCGAAATGGTTCCGGGATGATTTTGATCAAGTTTGAATCAGTGGATGGCCCGTCGCTGCTGACCGGCCTGCAGCCGCCAATTCTCCAACGTCTGCGATTGGCCGAAAGCCGCCGCGCCTTCGTCATCCTAGCGACGCGGCGCAGACCCTGGGATCCATTCCGTGACATCCGCCGAAGAATGCAACGGCTCAGAATAAACGCGCTCCGTAGCGATCCTTCGCGCCCCCCTCTGTCCTGCCGGACATCTCCCCCACGAGGGGGGAGATCGGCCTTCATCACTGATTTCGCCAACACCAACCTGGCAAAAAAGGACGCTGTCCGCGAAGCTGCCGATCTCCCCCCCAAGTGGGGGAGATGTCCGGCAGGACAGAGGGGGGCGCCTCGCTCCGCCATCAAAAGGTTCTGCACCGCAGCAGCGCACCAAGTTTGCCCGTGCCAATCCTGCTGAGAAACCTTCGTGACACAGTGACACGGCTGTGCCAAACAGGGCCAACTGTGCCAGCGAGCGTGGAGAAACTGGTAAACTCAGCAGACTTAAAATCTGCCGCCACTACAATGGCTTACGGGTTCGATCCCCGTCGCTCGCACCACCTCACCTCGGACTTAAAATCCCTCGATCTCTGATCGTACGGGTTCGATTCCCGTCGTCCGCACCAGCAACGCCGACGCCACAGCGCTGGTGCATGCAGGTTCCGGCTTGGATCACACCCGGATCGGGTTCAGCTTCAGATGCTGGATCAGGATGATGGTCTTGGCGTCAATAATGCGGCCGTCGTGGATGCCGGCCAGCGCCTCGTCGAGCGGCATTTCCAGGACCTCGATGTCTTCGCCTTCGTCCGGCGCGCCGCCGCCGTCGGAGATGCGGTCGGTCGGCGAATAGCGGGCGACGAAAAACCAGAGCCGTTCGGTCACGCTGCCGGGGCTCATGAAGGGCGAAAACAGCCGTTCGACGTCCTTCAGCCTATAGCCGAGTTCCTCTTCCGCCTCCTTGCGGATGCAGGTTTCGGGATCGTGTTCATCGAGCAGGCCGGCGCAGGCCTCGATCAGCGGCTCGCGGTGGCCGGTGGCGTAGGCCGCGTAGCGGAACTGCCGCACCAGCAGAACCGTCGAGCGCTCCGGGTCGTAAGGCAGGATCACCGCGCCGTCGCCGCGATCGTAGGTCTGGCGGATCTGCGTCTCCCACTGCCCGTCGCGCCGGCGATAATCGAGGACGGTCTTTTTCAGGACTGCCCAGTCGTCGGAAAGGACTTCCTCCGAACGGATGCGAATGCGGTCTTCCATGGTGAACTCCGTGTTGCCGGCGAGGCGTAGCGGTGATCGGGCCTTCGCGCAATCCCGACAGCAATTCAGGGCAATCGCTTCAGCGAAGGATCGCGGCTTCATCCAGCAGAGGCGCGCTTCACCGCCTCGTGTATGGCGCGGGCGCAATCCATTGCCTAAATAGCGACAGCCCCTCCCCGGAGTTTCCTGATGACCCCTTCCCTTTTCCAGCCGATCACGCTTGACGGCCTGACCTTTCCCAACCGCATTGCGGTGGCGCCGATGTGCCAGTATTCCGCCGAAGACGGCTCGGCCAGCGACTGGCACCTGTACCACTGGATGAACCTGGCGATGTCCGGCGCCGGCATGGTCACCGTCGAGATGACCGACGTCGAGCGGCGCGGCCGCATCTCGCATGGCTGCCTCGGCCTTTATTCCGACGACAACGAGGCGGCCGCCCGGCGCGCGCTGGATGCGGCCAAGCGCGTCGCTGCTCCCGGCACCAGGTTCGGCACGCAGCTTGCCCATGCCGGCCGCAAGGCCTCCAACCAGAAACCTTGGGAAGGCGGCGGGCCGCTGAACGCCGATCAGGACCCTTGGCCGATCGTGTCGGCCTCGGCAATCGCCTACGACACGGGCTGGCAGGTGCCGAGGGCGCTGGAGGATGAGGAGATCCTGCAGATCATCGAACGCTTCGCCGAGGCGGCAAGGCGGGCCGAACGTGCCGGCTTCGATTTCATCGAATTGCACGCCGCGCACGGCTATCTGATCTTCCAGTTCCTGTCGCCGCTTTCCAACCAGCGCACCGACCGCTGGGGCGGCTCGCTGGAAAACCGCATGCGTTTTGTCGTCGAGATCGCCAAGGCAGTGAGAAAGGCAGTGCCCGGGCTGATGCTCGGGGCGCGTCTGTCGGTCAAGGAATGGGTCGATGGCGGCTTCGACGTCGACGACGCAATCGAAGTGGCCAAGGCGCTGAAGGCAACGGGCGTCGCCTATCTTTGCTGCTCGAGCGGCGGCAATTCGCCCCTGCAGAAGCTGCCGGCAGGTCGCGGCTACCAAGTGCACCTGGCGGAGGCCGTTCGCAACGGCGCCGGAATCCCGACAAGGGCCGTCGGCCTGATCGACGATCCGAAGCAGGCCGAGGCGATCGTCGCCGAGGGCCGTGCCGACATGGTGGCCCTGGCCCGCGCCTTCCTCGCCGATCCGCGGTGGGCGTGGCGCGCCGCGGCCACCTTCGGCGAAAAAATCCAGCCGGCGCCGCAGCTTGCCCGCTCGGTGACGACGATGCAGCACTGGATGAAGGCGGCCGGCTGACCGGCCCGATTGCAGGGCCGCCGCCGCAACGACCGTTACCCCGAGACATTTGCGCACGCCGAGGGGCGTGCAACCAAATCAGCGGCTCCGCGTTGGCGGCGATGATGGACAGCAAGCCTTTTGAAAAGCCGGTCGTGGTCGAACTTGGCCGTGTCGGCAAATACCGTGAGATCCGCAGCACCCAGGAAGCTGCGGAGTGCCTGATGACCGTCTGGCCGCTCAATCGTGGCCCTCGGCATCGCGATGCTCTCGACACTTGCCTAAAAGTGCTGGAAGGTTATCGTTCGACAGCGGATGCGCGCCGGGCATTGGTAGAGGCCGCCATGGAATCGGACGTGCTGGTTCCCGAAGAGAGATTGCCCGAAGGCAAACTGCCCGACCGCAAACCGCATTGAGCAACCCGAGCTTTTTCCACTGGAGGATTTCATGGCCAAGCTGACCTACAAGATCGTCGAGCATGACGGGGGCTGGGCCTATAAGGTCGGCGAGACATTTTCGGAGACGTTTCCTACTCACGAGGACGCGCTGCGCGCCGCCGAGATCGCTTCGGCCGAACAGCAGGTCGCCGGCACCACCGACGGCATCCAGTACGAGGACGCCGAAGGCAAATGGCACGACGAGCTCGCCGACGGCCGGGACCGGCCGCAAACCGAAGTTTCCGATTAGGCTGGTGTCGTTCTCGCACCTCGGTTTCAAGAGCTGGGGCTTGACAAGTCATGCTCTTGCTATGATCCCGGACATGGCGAATTACAGTCCCGCTGGGAACGCTCACGATCAGGCGCGACGAAGAAGCGGGCTTGCCACGCAGCGGCTTTACAGGGCAGTCTGGTAGCGCTACCGTTTCATCATCGCGCGTGACCAGGGAGGAGCTTTGGGAACTGCCGCGGCCAGTCAGGAAAGCGGTTTCCTTCGAAGACGTCGCAGGAAGCATTCGGGAGGAAATCGATGGCGTCTGTCGCGATTGGCGATGTCTACAAATCATTCGGAACCGTCGAGATTCTCCACGGTGTCAGCGTCGATATAGAGGATGGCGAGTTCGTCACGCTCGTCGGGCCGTCGGGCTGCGGAAAATCGACCCTTCTCAGGATGATCGCCGGCCTGGAAAAGATCTCGCGCGGCCAGATCGCGATTGGCGAGCGCGTCGTCAACAACGTTGCGCCAAAAGAACGCGACGTCGCCATGGTGTTCCAGAACTACGCGCTTTACCCGCACATGACCGTCGCCGAGAACATGGCGTTCTCGCTGATGCTCAAGGGTGTTGCGAAAGCCGAAAGCGCTGCCAGCGTCAAGCGCGCCGCCGAAATCCTCGGGCTGGTGCCATTGCTGGAGCGCTATCCCAGGCAGCTTTCCGGCGGCCAGCGCCAGCGCGTCGCCATGGGCAGGGCGATCGTGCGCGATCCGGCGGTCTTCCTGTTCGACGAGCCGCTGTCCAATCTCGACGCCAAGCTCAGGGTGCAGATGCGCGCCGAGATCAAGGAACTGCACCAGCGCCTGAAGACCACGACGGTCTATGTCACCCACGACCAGATCGAGGCCATGACCATGGCCGACAAGATCGTGGTCATGCATGACGGCATCGTCGAGCAGATCGGGCCGCCATTGGAACTCTACGACCGGCCCAACAACCTTTTTGTCGCCAGCTTTATCGGCTCACCCGCCATGAACATGCTGAGGGGCGAAATCGCAACTGATGGCGGCTCACCGTCTTTTCGCGGCTCCGGCGGGATTTCCCTGCCGCTAGCCGCTGTACCGTCGACCGGCAGCGGCGAGCAGGTGGTGCTGGGGATACGACCCGAGCATCTGCAGCTATCCCAGGACGACGGCATTCCAGTCACTGTCGTGGTGGTCGAGCCGACCGGGTCGGAAGTGCAGCTCATCGGCCGGACGGCCGGCGGCGACGAGATCGTCGCCAATTTCCGCGAGCGCCATGCCTTCACGCCGGGCGAGACCGTACGGCTCACGCCCGAGCCGGGGCTCATCCATCTCTTTCATGGCGAAACCGGGCAGCGCTTCGACATGCGCGCCCGGCAGTAAGATCCATAAGGCCAAGACAATAAACAGGAGGAGACGAACATGAAATTCACCAGACGTGACGTGATCCGCACGACTGCCGGCGTGGCGGCCGGAGCCTTGGGAAGCCGCTTCGTCGGCTCTCCCGCCTTTGCCCAGGAGGGCTTGACGTACAAGCCCGAGGACGGCGCAAAGCTGCGGATGCTGCGTTGGTCGCCGTTCGTTCAGGGCGATGAAGACCAATGGCTGGCCAACACCAAGCGGTTCACCGAGGCGACAGGCGTCGAGGTCCGCGTCGACAAGGAAAGCTGGGAGGACATTCGCCCCAAGGCGGCGGTTGCCGCCAATGTCGGCTCCGGTCCAGATCTGATGCTGGTCTGGTTCGACGACCCGCACCAGTACCCCGACAAGCTGCACGACGTGTCGGAGCTGGGTGAATATCTCGGCACGAAATACGGCGGCTGGCACGACGGGCCAAAGCAATATGCGACGCGCGAGGGAAAGTTCCTCGGCCTGCCGCTGGCCACCATCGGCAACGCCATCGTCTATCGGGAAAGCTGGGTGAAGGAGGCCGGCTTCTCGGAGTTTCCGAAGGACACGGCGGGCTTCCTCGAGCTTTGCAAGGCCTTGCAGGCGAAGGGGCATCCGGCCGGCTTCACGCACGGCCATGGCGTCGGCGACGGCAACAACTATGCTCATTGGCTGCTTTGGAGCCATGGCGGCCAGATGGTCGACGAGAGCGGAAAGGTGACGATCAACAGCCCCGAGACCCTCAAGGCGATCGAATACGCGCAGGAACTCTACAAGACCTTCATCCCCGGCACCGAAAGCTGGCTCGACGTGAACAACAACCGCGCCTTCCTGGCCGGCGAACTGGGCGTCATCGCCAACGGCATTTCCGTGTATAACACGGCCAAGACCAACAAGGACAATGATCCGAAACTGGCTGAAATCGCCAAGGACATGCGCACGACCAGCCTGCCGATCGGTCCTGTCGGAAAATCGGTCGAGCTGTTCCAGGTGACCACGGCCGTGATCTTCGACTACACGCCCTACCCCAACGCGGCCAAAGCCTATCTGCAGTTCATGTTCGAGGAACAGCAAATGGCGGAGTGGATCACCTCCTCGGCCGGCTATTGCTGCCAGACCCTCAAAGCCTTCGAAAACAATCCTGTGTGGACGGCCGACCCGAACAATGCCGCTTACGCCAAGGCCTCGGCGACGCTGCGTCCCAACGGTTATGCCGGGCCGCTCGGCTACGCTTCGGCGGCGACCATGGCCGACTATGTCCTGGTCGACATGTTCGCCAAGGCGGTGACGGGCCAGGCGACGCCGCAGGAGGCGATGGAAGAGGCGGAGAAACGCGCCAACCGCTACTATCGCGTTTGATCGCAGCGCAGCCGGGCAGCCGCGACCGCGCTGCCCGGTCTGTTTCCCGGAACCGCGTGGCCGCCACTCAGGCCACCATGCCACTAGACCCTATGAGGAGCCGTCCCATGGCCGTGTCGTCCGCTGCCGTTCAGCCGCGTCCGTCGATCCTGTCGCGGAGCCTGTCGCTCCTGGCCGACAGCCGGAACGCGCTTAGCTTCGGCTTCATGCTGCCGGCGGCAGCGCTGCTGCTGGTCTTCCTCACCTATCCGCTCGGGCTCGGGGTCTGGCTCGGCTTCACGGATACCCGCATCGGTCGCCCCGGTATCTTCATAGGCATCGAAAACTACCAATATCTGTCGGATGACGCCGTCTTCTGGCTCTCCGTCTTCAACACCTTGCTCTACACGATAAGCGCCTCGATCCTGAAGTTCGCGCTCGGCCTCTGGCTGGCGCTCATTCTCAATCAGAACCTTCCCATCAAATCGTTCTTCCGCGCGATCATCCTGCTGCCGTTTGTGGTGCCGACGGTGCTGTCGGCCATCGCCTTCTGGTGGATCTACGATTCGCAGTTCTCCATCCTGTCCTGGGCACTTATGGAAATGGGCCTGATCGACCATCGCATCAATTTCCTCGGCGATCCGGAGAACGCGCGCGCTTCGGTCATCGCCGCCAATGTCTGGCGCGGCATTCCGTTCGTCGCCATCACGCTGCTTGCCGGCTTGCAAACGATACCGCAGTCGCTTTACGAGGCCGCCACGCTCGACGGCGCCAGTCGCTGGCAATTGTTCCGTTTTGTGACGCTGCCGCTGCTGACGCCGATCATCGCCATCACCATGACGTTTTCGGTGCTGTTCACCTTCACCGATTTCCAGCTGATCTATGTGCTGACCCGCGGCGGACCGGTCAATGCCACCCATCTGATGGCGACATTGTCGTTTCAGCGCGGCATTTCGGGAGGCCAGCTTGGCGAGGGCGCCGCCATCGCGGTCGCCATGATCCCGTTCCTGCTTGCGGCGATCCTGTTCAGCTATTTCGGCCTGCAACGCCGCAAATGGCAGCAGGGCGGAGGAGACTGACATGGCTGAGACCGCGATCAAGAAAACGAAACGGCGGGAACTCGACGAAGGCGGCATGGGCTATCTTCAGAGCCTGCCGCGGCGCGTGGTGACGGTCTATCTGCCGTTGCTGGTGTTCGTCATCGTGCTGTTGTTCCCGTTCTACTGGATGACGATCACGGCGATCAAGCCCAATCACGAGATGACCGACTACGCCAATTTCAATCCGTTCTGGGTCGTGCATCCGACATTCGAGCACATCCGCTATCTCTTGTTCGACACGTCGTATCCAGGCTGGCTGCTCAACACGATCATCATCTCCACCGCCGCCACGTTCCTGTCGCTGCTGGCTGCGGTGTTCGCGGCCTATGCGATCGAACGGCTGCGGTTTTCGGGAGCGCGGCACGTCGGGCTCGCGATCTTCCTCGCCTATCTCGTGCCGCCCTCGATCCTGTTCATCCCGCTGTCGGTGATGGTGTTCAACCTTGGGCTTTTCGACACCCCGTTCGCGCTCATCCTGACCTACCCGACCTTCCTGATCCCTTTCTGCACCTGGCTGCTGATGGGTTACTTCCGCTCGATCCCGTTCGAACTGGAAGAATGCGCGCTCATCGACGGGGCGAGCCGCTGGCAGATCCTCATCAAGATCGTGCTGCCGCTGTCGGTGCCCGGCCTGATTTCGGCCGGCATCTTCGCATTCACCCTGTCATGGAACGAATTCATCTATGCGCTGACGTTCATTCAGTCGTCGGAAAACAAGACGGTGCCGGTCGGGGTGCTGACGGAGCTTGTCCGCTCCGACGTCTATGAGTGGGGAGCACTGATGGCCGGAGCCCTGATCGGCTCGCTGCCGGTGGTGGTGCTCTATTCGTTCTTCGTCGAGCACTACGTTTCCTCGATGACCGGTGCGGTGAAGGAATAGCGCCTGCCCGTGAGCGCGCCTCTTCCTTCTCCCCTTCTTGTGGGAGAAGGTGGCCGAGCGAAGCTCTGTCGGATGAGGGGTGTTCCAGCTTGGCATCGACGGCACTCCGGCCAGCACCCCTTGTGTCTCTAGAATCATGCATGATCGGGTTGGCGGGTGACCCGGGTCATGACCGGATCACCCGCTGCGGC
>NZ_JBVVPY010000012.1:0-217854 GCF_055811335.1 Mesorhizobium sp. WSM4847
ATGGGTCGCATCAGCTACGGGGCATAGAAATCTATAAGGGCCGACCCATCTTCTATGGACTTGGTAATTTTTTCGAAAACGACCTCGGGACCCCGTCCGGCGCCGACATGTTCGACGAATATGCTAAGGACCCACGAGTTGACACGGACGCGTGGCGAGGAAACATCTGGACCGCAACCAAACGCATCTGTGCAACGTCTTGAAGCTGGTCAGATCTGCAAACGTCAAGGTCCGTACGAGTCGGCAAGTGCCCCATCTGGAAACAAGATGGTACCGCCTCCGACTTTATATTGGCGAACGCGTTGGCAGGTGACGCACAGTTGCAGTGCTTTTGGAACAAATCGGGCGAAACGAAGTGCAGATCAAAGATGTCTTGTTGGTACCTGGCAACGGTGCATTTTTCTTATGACGATCAGGACGCCATTAAGTCCGGTGCAATCCAAAACGGCTTCATTTATGTCGGCCCACCGAGAACGCCTGGGTTCAGCGTCGGGCTTGTCCTTGCCGACGACACAGTCGTTTGGGCGACATGATGAACGTCCAGTACTCTGGGGCCGGGGGACGAGACCCTCTGTTCGACACCAGCCAGGTCTCAAATTTGACGTCGCGCGTTGTCACGTCGCGGCTTCTCGATGTCGATGAGTCGCAATATCTTGATGCCTGCTTTAAAGTTTTCGAGCCTGTCGAACATCAGGCGACTACCTCTCGCGATTGAGTATGGCGTCAGCCAAGCGCTCCTTCGGGCAGAGGCTCATCTTCACCGTACGTCGATGGCTGAGATCGTATGCAATGAATTCAACCTATCGCTGCCGACGCGGAGGGTTCCGACCTACTGCCAGAGTGGCGATGCTCGGGAAATCAACCTCGACAAGATGATTCTCAAAGCGGTGGATGTGCTTCCCCACGGCCTGATCAACTCACGGCAGAAATTCGGCGTGGACGGGCAGACCTTCATGGAGTTCGTGAAGTGGGTTGCGGCGCGCACGCGCGAAATCCGCCACGCGGGCTATCAGCCGGTGCTGCATTTCGATGTGTGTGGCTGGATCGGCCAGGAAATCGGCCTGGCGCCGCAAAGCATTGCCGACCTTATCTGCAAGGTTGCCGAGAGCGTTCCGGGTTTCACTCTCAACATCGAGTTTCCTGCGGATTTTGGTTCGACGCAAGCTCAAATTGAGAACTACGCCGAGATCGTATCGATTTTGGACAGCCGGGCTTCCAACGCTAGCATTGTCGTAGACGAGAGGTGCGATACGCTTGAGGATATCCGGCTCTTTGCCGAAGCGAAGGCCGCCCATCTCGCCCAAATCAAGACCCCCGATGTCGGCTCAATTGCCGATACGGCGCGCGCCGTTCTCATCCGCAAGGCGACTAAGGTAGGGGCATATGTGGGGGGAAGCTGTACCGAAACGGATCTCTCCGCTCAAGCTTCTGTCCACGTCTCGGTGGCAACCCAAGCGGACATGATGCTCGCAAAGCCAGGAATGGGTGTCGACGAGGCATTTTCCATCGGTGGGAGCGAACAAAACCAGTTGCTCGCGATCCTGAACCGTCGAGCAACTGAAAATGTTGGGTGAAAAGCGCGGTGTGTCACCAATGCAGAATAGCCTTGAGGGGATCACAGTTGTTGCGATGGAGCAGGCTGTGGCCGCTGGGAGGCGAAAGTAATAGACGCCGTCGGCCCAGTCGGCGACGACATCGTAATTCCGAAGACTGCCTCTGCGTCTTTTTGCATCGTATCTGTTCCTGTCCTTCACGCCGCCCATGGGACCGTTCAAGTGCGCGTCGCCTGTTTCGAGGATCGTACGGAAGCGGTTGCGGCATGCGGGATCGAACTTGGGCGGGTCGGAGGTGCGCATCTTCTGCGCCACAGCATTGCCACCCAGCTTGTCAGGCAGCGAAGGCCGATCAAGGAGGTCGCCGATCTTCTCGGGCACCGCAGCATCAATACAACGGCGCTGTACGTAAAGGTCGCGACCTCGCAGCTCGCCGAGGTCGCACTCCCCTTTCGGGGAGACGTCGCATGACGGCCTTCGCCCGATTCCTCGGCGAGAAGGCCGAGCGGTATATCGAGTTGCGGCACTCCCTCAGCTACGCCTTCAGCAAGCAAGCCGGCACGTTGCGGGCTTTCGTCCGCTACGTTGAGCGCGCTCAGCCGATGCCCCCGCCACCGAGCGATGGCGCTGGATTTCACCTTATCGTTCGGCGGCGCCGCCACAGGCTATTTTCTGTCGAACTGCTCCCGTCGCGACCTGCGCTGCGCCGGACGCGCTGATGGAACCATAGGCTGAGTGCCGAGGCTGCGGTAGGCACCCAACACCGTTTCCGCGCATCCACCAGGTGGGACGCGACCGGTCATGAGATGCAATCCAAATCCATCTCGTTAGTAGATGCCGACAATATGGAAACGGCATTTGACGCACGCCGCCGGGTAGGTGATCCTCCACTGAACGTCGATACAAAGTGGAGGCTCCTTCGCGTCTGGTCGGCACATTCTGTTCGCTGAACGATCCGATAAAACAACGATGACGAACCAACCTGCGGACGCCCGTGGGGGCTGACATGTTCGCCCTCTACGGACCCACGAACAAAACGCCGAATTCCTGCGGTAAGGCAGGCCAACTCGCTCGCCCGCCCTTTTGGAACTGTTATTTTTGAGGAAGTGGGCAGGGGGCATCCCTGGGGTATCGACGCGCAATTCGGGGCCCGCATAACACCGGCAATCGCCGCGTCATGGTTCATGTGAACGCATGTATCTGGACGACGAGCCTGGGCATAAAGGGAGGACACAATGAACAACTGGCTACTCACTCGCCGCACAGTTGCGAAAGCAATGCTGCTAGGATCAGCGGCGCCGTGGATTATGAATTCAAAGGCGTTCGCCTCATCGTGCAGCGATCACATCGTGCGGGTCGGCGGGACTTTCGCGCCCGACACGATGAACCCCTTTGCCACCTGGAGTTCGAACTGGCCGTTATCGATGTCTTATGACATGCTAGTCGGCGTGGACGCCCAGCGCCACCCTGACCGGAAGGGCTTTGCCAAGGAGTGGTCCGTTGGAGATGACAACCTCACTTGGACCTTCAAGATATGGCCGGGCATGAGATGGTCGGACGGCCAGCCTGCCACGGCCAGAGATGCCGCATTCACCTACAACTACTTGCTCGGCTCCAAGGGCAAGCCCGACGAGTTGAACGTCGGTACTAACAGTACTGACGGTATGCAGAACGTCGAGTCCGTCGCGACCATCGACGACGAGACTCTGCAAATGGTGACCAAGGTCCCCACTCAATGGCCGATTGACAATGTGATTCTGATTGTTCCCGAGCACATCTGGAAGGACGTCAGCTATGCCGATGCGCGTGGGACATTCCGCAATGATCCGCCGCTGGTAGGCACGGGTCCGATGATCGTTTCGGAGTTCCAGCAAGGCCAGTTTGCCCGTTTCCAGCCGAACCCGTATTTCCGCACTGGGCAGCCGGCGGCAGCTGGCATGATCATGCGCTTCTTCGATACCGCCGATCCCATTGCCCAAGGTCTAAAGAGTGGCAGCCTCGATTATGGCCTCAGCCTGACTACTGCTCAATGGGCCGATCTTTCGAAGGATCCCGACATCGTGGTCGGTCAACAGCGCACTGAGCAGCGCAATTACCTGGCCTTCAACACGATCTCCGGGAAGGGGGCAGGTAGCACCAAGGCGCTTCAGGATCCGGCATTTCGCGATGCGATTGGCTATGCGATAGACCAGAAGACCATAATCGATCGCGCCATGCGCGGCCACGCTGACCCTGGCGTTGGTCTCGTCATGCCGGTAGCGAGTGATTATTATTCGGACCTGAAAGATATCAGGCGTCATTTCGATCTTGCCGAGGCGGGTCGCCGGCTTGACGCCGCCGGCTATCGGGACGCCAACGGCGACGGCGTCCGGGAGGACAAGGAGGGAGCGAGCTTCCATCTGGAGCTGATTACAGGGACCTCGTCGGGTACTCTTGAAATGCCGATCTCGGCCATACAGCTTATCGCGGGCTGGTTGGGGCAAATCGGCATACCTGTCACGGTGATCCAGATCGACTCCGGCGCACTCCAAGCCCGCTACGCAGCTCCGGCGAAGGGTGGCGGAGGCTGGGATCTGGTGGTTTCTGGGACTTGGATGTCTCCCACGTCTTACGATCTGCTCGCCTTAGGCAGCAGCAAGCTCGTCGGCAGCCAAAACAGATCGTACTGGACAAACGACGAATTCGACAAGCTCATGGCTGAAGCCGAAGTTACAGTCGACCTCAAGAAGAGCCAGGAACTGGTCGATCAGGCGGCGCGTCTCATTTACATCGAAGCGCCATATATCATGCTGTGTTACCCCTTGGTCCTCGAGGCCCGTCGCAAGGATTGTTTTAGCGGTTGGGGGACGCAGGACATCATGTCGATGTGGGGCTACTTTCCGTTCGATCGCCTAAGGCCCCTCTAAGATGGTTTCCAATAAGACGGGAGGCGGGGCTAGCCGGCGCACTGCTAGCATTCTCCTTCGAGCGGCGGTGACGCTTCTGATGGTGGCGACGCTGAACTTCATCCTGTTCAGGGTCATTCCGGGCGATCCTTCCGCGCTTCTGCTTAGTGGGGCACGCATCAGCGTGACCCCTGAACAGATCGAGGCGCAGCGCCAAAACTGGGGCCTCGACCGGCCTCTGTTCCCGGATCAGGTGGTCGACTATTTATCGGCAACTCTGCATGGCGATTTGGGCTACAGCTTCAAGTTCAGGGGTAGGCATGTCGCTGACCTGATCTTGGAGCGTTTGCCGGCTACCATCGCCTTGGTCGGCCTTGCACAATTCATCGCCATTCTGTGCGGTGTTATGCTTGGCCTATATGCGGGCTGGCGAAGAGGAGGAGCCGTCGACCATATCGCCACTGGAGCCTCTCTGGCACTCTACTCTACGCCATCTTTCTGGCTTGGGATGCTCATGGTGGTAATTTTCAGTACGTCACTGGGCTGGTTTCCGGGCTACGGTGCATACTCTCCCGGGGCGATCACCGGGTCCATTGATTCATTGCTCGATTACTTGAGGCATCTCGCGCTTCCGGTCACCGTGGTGGCCCTTGGACTGATTGGCCAATACGTCGTGGTCGCTCGTGCAGCGATGAGCGACGTTGTCACCGAGGACTACATGGTGACCGCACGGGCCAAAGGACTCTCCAACGGTCAGATGCTGATGCGACATGCATTTCGCAATGCAATGCTGCCGGTCGTGACTCTCGTGACGCTGAACCTTGGTTACGTGGTGGCCGGTGCCATAACCGTCGAAGCCGTATTCACCTGGCCCGGGATCGGCGGCCTGACGGTGGAGGCGCTCAATGCACGGGACTATCCAGTCCTTCAAGGAGTATTCCTGTTGCTCGGTGCCTCGATTGTTCTCGCAAACCTCGTAGCCGATCTTGCCTACGGCCTTCTAGATCCGCGAGTCCGGCGATGAGCGACGGTATTGTTCGATCTTCCCCGCGAGGCCGGGCGCGCGCGATAAAAGGCTTTCTGCGTCAATTTCTTAGCTATGGCGGCGCTCAGGTGGGCCTCGTATGTCTGGTATTCTTTCTTGTTGTGGCAGCGATGCCCAATATTCTGGCGGGGCCGCTTCAGACAGCGATCAATGCAACCGGCGATTTCCTCGTACCCCCATCAGGCGAGCATCTGCTCGGCACGGACGAAGTCGGGCGAGACGTGCTCAATCTGGTCGTCCATGGTGCCCGGATCTCGCTTACGATTGCACTACTGGCGACTGTGATCAGCCTCGTCGTCGGAACCACGGTCGGAATGACGGCAGGTTACTTTGGCGGCTGGGTTGACGTCTGGCTGATGCGCTTGACTGATTTCTTCTTCGTTGTTCCGTCCTTCGTGCTGGCGCTGGTCATTACACCCGTGGTTCTCGAGGTGATGGGGCGCGGCGGGGATATCCTCGGCTTTCGTCCTTCTCTTTTCGTGATCATTGTCGTTATCGGCATGACGAGCTGGGCGTTCGTCGCACGTATCGTCCGCAGCCAGACACTGTCACTCAAAGAGCGAACATTCATCGATCGCGCGCGCGTTGCGGGCAGCAGCAATCTGAGCATCATGATGCGGCACATCCTGCCCAATCTCGCGCCGCAAATAGCAGCCAATGGTGCCCTGGTCGTCGCCGGCGCAATCTATGTCGAGACGTCGCTCTCGTTCCTCGGTCTGGGCGATCCGCTGCAGCCTTCATGGGGTACTTTGCTTTCGCTCGCCCAGCGCGCCGGCGCGGCGAGCGCTGGAGCCTGGTGGTACCTCGGTGCTCCCGGTCTGTGCGTACTCACGGTTTCCCTTAGCTTCGTCCTGATTGGCAATGCCCTCGACGACACGTTCAATCCACGGCGGAGGGTTATCCCATGACAAACTCCTCCCAGGAGAAGGCTCCGCTTCTGGAAGTCAACGGGCTCTCTGTCGACTATGGGCTCGAGGGCGTTTCATCGCGTGCGATCGACAGCGTGAGCTTCGCGCTCCGGGCCGGAGAGGCCGTTGGCCTCGTCGGAGAGTCGGGCAGCGGGAAGACCACGACTGCAATGGCGATCGCGGGTCTGCTATCACCCAACGCGCGGGTCAGCAGCGGCGAGGTGCGTTATCGCGGAGAGCGACTGCCGATCGACGATGATGCGGCGATGCGGCCACATCGCTGGAGCGAAACTTCCGTTGTCTTCCAGGGGGCAATGAATGCGCTTAATCCTGTTCACCGCATCATCAAGCAGATCGCCGAGCCTTGTATGCTGAAGCTCGGCATGTCGCGTGGTGAGGCGACCCAGCGGGCAAGAGAACTGCTAGAGCTCGTCGGCATTCCCGCGGATCGCGGCGCTGCCTATCCCCAGGAGTTGTCGGGCGGTATGCGTCAAAGGGTGATGATTGCCATGGCGCTCGCATGTCGCCCCTCGATCATCATTGGTGACGAGCCCACCACGGCGCTGGACGTCATAACACAGGCCCAAATTCTGAAGCTGCTGGGTGAGTTGCGATCGAGACTTAACCTTGCCCTGATTTTGATCACTCACGACCTGTCTGTGGTGGCCGAGTCTTGTGATCGCGTTATGATCATGTACGCCGGCCGGATCGTCGAGGATGGCGCTGTCGCCGAGATCTTCGCCCAGCCTAAGCACCCGTACACGAGACTGCTGATCGACTCGATCCCGAACCCGGCGAGCGGCAAAAAGATGATCCGGCCAATACCCGGTGATCCCCCCAACTTAGTGAATCGACCTTCAGGCTGCGCCTTCCATCCGCGTTGCCCGTCGGCCATGGGGATTTGCGCGACCGAAGTCCCCAGCCTCGATAAGTTCGGGCGGGAACGCGTCGCCTGTCACCTTCACCGGTCCTTGCAAGAAGACAAGGTCGCAGCTCATGCCTAACAGCGCCGATATCCTGCGACTTGAGAGCCTGCAGGTCCATTTTCCTATCCAGGGCGGTGCGTTCGACCGTGTCCTGGGTCGACCTGCTGGCGCCGTGCGCGCGGTGGACGGGGTCGACCTCAATGTCGGGCGCGGTGAGATCGTCGCCCTGGTCGGGGAATCAGGAAGTGGCAAGACGACGGTGGGCCGCGTCATCACCAAACTTGCCCAGCCGACAGGCGGCAGGTTGCTGTTCGATGGCCGCGACATGACATCGGAGCGAGGCTCCTCGGCCCTGCGTCCTTACCGCCATCGCGTACAGATGATCTTCCAGGACGCGTATCAGGCCCTCAACCCGCGACACACCGTGTTCCACATTGTGGCAGAGCCGTTGCGCTCCCTGCGGCTGGTCGAGAACCATGCCCAACTCACGGAACGGGTCAGCGAAGCGCTTGCGGCGGCTGGACTCAATCCTCCCGATGATTTCTTCGCCCGCTTTCCACACGAGCTATCTGGTGGGCAGCGCCAGCGCGTCGTGATTGCCGGAGCGCTTGCTGTGAAGCCGGCTCTCATCGTCGCTGACGAACCTGTGTCGATGCTCGATGTCTCGATACGTGCACAGATTCTTCAGGTTCTGGTTGATCTGCGCGACAAGCACAATATGGCGCTGCTGTTCATCACCCACGACCTGCCTCTTGCCTGGTTGATCGCCGACAGGATTGCCGTCTTGTATCTTGGAAGGTTGGTCGAGATCGGTAGCGCCAAGGACATCACGTTCAACCCACGCCATCCGTATACTGTTGCTTTGCGTAACGCGACGCCGCAGATTGGCGGCAACGCAGGTCGCGGCGAACTTCCGGCCCTGCAAGGAGAGGTGCCCAGTGCCGCCCGCATACCGACGGGCTGCCGCTTCCATCCGCGTTGCCCACTCGCCTTCGATCGCTGTCGGCAGGAGGAACCGCCGGCTATCGACGTAGGGCCAAAGCACATTGCCGCCTGCTGGCTGGCGACATGACACCCTCCGGCCGCGTCAAATGATTCGGCCTGCCTGCGCAGTTCTCCCCGCTGAGTTTGAATGCCGTCGTTGCTAGGAACAATCAAACTAAGGCTGAATCAATGAAACTAAACGAGTACGCAGGATACGACGCAACCGGTTTGGCAGCCCTGGTTAATAAAGGGGAAGTGACTGCTTTGGAACTGACGCGCTTGGCGCGCCAAGCCCATGACAAGGTGAATCCACGCATCAATGCCGTTATCGAATTCTACGAAGATGCTGAGACGGTTGCTGGTGCGGATGAAGGGCTCTTCAATGGTGTGCCGTTCCTTCGCAAGGATCTTGGAGCCACCGAAGCGGGCCGTCTTCAGGAAAAGGGAAGCCGTTTGTTCAAAGGCTACCGTCCCAACACCGATAGCTTTTACTTTCGTCGCGCTCGGGATGCCGGGCTTCGAACAGTCGGAAGAACAACAACACCAGAACTTGGCATGTCCGATATGACCGAAACGCTTCTCAATGGCATCACCCGTAATCCATGGGATTTGAATCGTTCGGCAGGGGGCTCTTCGGGAGGGGCTGCGGCGGCAGTGGCTGCTGGTATTACGCCAATCGCACAGGGCGGCGACGGCGGGGGGTCGATTCGCAATCCTGCGTCATGGTGTGGTGTGGTCGGGCTGAACCCTTCCCGCGGTCGGATTTCTGGTGGCCCGGACAGACAGGATCCGTCGTTCGGTCTATCTAGGCCTTTTGTTCTATGTCGGACCGTGCGCGACATGGCTGCTGCGCTGGACGTCTTTTCCGGTTCCGAGCCCGGGGACCCATTCATCATCGTTCAGCCGAACCGTCCTTATCTGGACGAGCTTGCACAACCCACAGGTCATCTGCGGGTCGGGGTGGCCAGGACGAAGTGGGGTCCGGTTGATCTGGAGCCAGAAGTTCTACGGGCGATCGACTCGACCGCCTCGCTTCTCGAGGAAATGGGACACTCGGTGACCGAGATCGAGCCACCGTTCAAATTCGAAGAATTAACGAAAATAATGCTCGGTTTGACAGACCTCGGGGCATACTCGCTCGAAACCGCGGCGCGGGCTTTGGGCCGCACCATCAGCGCGGACACCTTAGAGCCGGTCAATCTTAAGCTTTATGAACGTGGGCGGAATCTACCTATATCAACCGCGGCAGAGGTGCATGAAGCCATCCGGCGAATGCGGTTTAATGTAGGCGAGGCAATCCAAACCTTTGATATTCTCTTGACACCGACAATGTCGACCGTCGCCCGCCCGCATGGTGGCATCTTCACTTTGACCAACGAGGCAATCTCCGGAGATGAATTTATTGAAGCGGGCTTTGCGGAGTGTGGTCACCTAGGTGTATTCAATGTCACTGGACAACCTTCCGTATCTTTGCCTCTCACGCAGAGTGCCCAGGGATTGCCAATCGGCCTTCAGATCGTCGGCCGCTTTGGCGATGAAGCTACACTGGTCCGTATTGTACGTGACCTGGAAGAGGCTCGGCCTTGGACTGATCGGCAACCGAAAATGGCGATTGGGGCAACTAACTAACTAACTAACTAACTCTTACATCTGTCAAGTTTCACCATGCGCCCTCCACCGGCGACAGGATGACCGTGGATGGCGGCACAAGGAACGCCTTTGTAGTTTTTCGATGTAATGACGGCCTTCATGGATTCTTTGTGCACTCGGCAAGGACCTGCGAGTGCCTGACACCGATCTTTGCGCGCGATGGCCATCGCGGGTTTGCTATCACCCAACGTGCGGGTAAGCGAGGGCGAGGTACGCTATCGGGGAGATCGACTGCCGATCTATGACGATGCGGCGATGCGGCCACATCGCTGGAGCGAAACCTCCGTTGTTTTCCAAGGCGCGATGAATGCGCTTAATCCTGTTCACCGCTCCAAAGATTACAACGTTTCATAGTAGAATAAGGGATACCCGCAATGAGGCTTAGTGAATACGTAGAGTGCGATGCGACCGGTTTGGCCTCTCTCGTGCGCACCGGCGAAGTGACCGCCGCGGAACTGACGCGTTTGGCCCGGCAGGCCCACGATGAGGTCAATCCACGCATCAATGCCGTTATCGAATTCTACGAAGATGCTGAGACGGTTGCTGGCGCGGATGAAGGGCTCTTCAATGGTGTGCCGTTCCTTCGCAAGGATCTTGGAGTCACGGAAGCTGGCCGTCTTCAGGAAAAGGGAAGCCGTCTGTTCAAAGGCTACCGTCCCGATATCGAAAGCTACTTTTTTCGCCGGGCGCGGAAGGCTGGGCTCCGAACTGTCGGAAGAACTACAACACCGGAGTTTGGAAATTCAGGTATGACCGAAACGATTCTGAATGGCATCACCTGTAATCCATGGGACTTGAACCGCTCCGTAGGGGGCTCTTCGGGAGGGGCTGCGGCGGCAGTCGCCGCTGGCATCACTCCAATCGCACATGGCAGCGACGGGGGCGGCTCTATACGGCAACCAGCAGCTTGGTGCGGCGTTGTTGGTCTGAACCCGTCCCGAGGACGCATTTCTGGAGGCCCGGACGGAGAGGACTCATCGTTTGGCCTGTCTCGAACGTTTATTGTTTGTCGGACTGTGCGCGATGTGGCCGCCGCGTTAGACGTCTTTTCCGGCCCCCACCCAGGCGACCCATTTATCATCGTCCAGCCGTGCCGCCCTTATCTTGAGGAGCTTTCGCAATCCACCGGTCACCTCCGGGTTGGGGTTGCGAGAACGAAGTGGGGCCCCGTCGACATCGATCCGGAAATTGTGCAGGCGGTGGAATCGACCGCCTCACTTCTAGAGGAAATGGGTCACTCGGTGACGGACATCGAACCGCCGTTCAAATTTGAAGATTTAACGACCATGGTGCTCGGGTTGTCAGATCTTGGGGCAAGCGAACTCGATACCGCGGCGCGCGCCATGGGGCGCATCATCTGCGCGGACACTTTGGAGCCAGTCAATCTAAAGCTTTATGAACGAGGCCGGAATCGGCCTATATCAGTTTGGGCAGAAACGGATGGGGCTGTCCGGCGAATGAGACGCAATATTGGCGAGGCATTCCATGCCTTCGACGTTCTTCTGACCCCGACTATGACGACCGTGGCTCGGCTACATAGCGGCGTCTACACTCTGACTAACGAGACAATCTCCGTAGAAGAATTTATTGAGGCGGACTTTCGGGAGGGCGGTCACTTACCGATATTCAATGTCACTGGACAACCCTCCGTGTCTTTGCCTTTGGCACAAAGTGCCAGTGGGCTTCCTATCGGCCTTCAGATCGTTGGCCGCTTTGGGGACGAGGCCACACTACTTCGTGTTGCACGCGATCTAGAGGAAGCCAGACCATGGAGCCCCCGACGTCCAGACGTTCTAGCTGGAAAACAGCCGACGGCGACCTAAGAATGCGGGTCCGAGGCTGTCGTAAGCCTCGTCGGCGAGCAGCTTCTCGATCGGTCCAACGCCGAGACATCAGGCGCAACGCCGATTTCGCTCCGCTGCGATTTGTGCGTCGATGTGAGTTGCCTTTGACTGCCCATATGCGGGCTGGTGGGCGAAACGATGCAGCCCGATGCCAACGTGTCTGCGATTGCGCGCCGCAGCGGCATGTCGCCGGGCAACTGTTCAGCTGAAAACGGCAGGCGCTCAGGCGGATGGCCGATCTTGAGGAGACGAGGACAACCTGTTGACCACCCACGCTAGTCGCCACAGCGCGATTTCTTAATGAAGGAGCTGGAGCGATAGCGGTTGTCTGGGGCAGGCCATCTGAAAACGCGATGGCACTGTCCGGAACACTATATTGGCGAACTCAACGCACAATGATGCATACTTCACGGGCAAAGAGCCGAGCTGCATCCGCCCGTCAACGCGGTCCGAAAAAGAATCGAGCGAAGTAAAATGCAGATAAAAGACGTCCTTCTTGCGCCTGGCAACGGCTCATTTTTCTATGACGACCAAGCAGCGATCAGGTCCGGCGCCGTGCAGGACGGTCTTGTCTATGTGGGCAAACCCGTCACGCCCGACTTTAAGTCCATTCGCGTTCCGGCATCTTCCCTGAGCGTCGGGCTTGTGCTTGCCGACGACACGGTTGTTTGGGGCGACATGATGGGCGTTCAGTATTCTGGTGCTGGCGGACGTGACCCTCTCTTCGACACCAATCAAATCTCGGATCTGACCTTGCGGGTCATGGTGCCACGGCTCCTGGATGTCGATGTATCTCGTTTCCTTGACGCATGCGGGAAGGTTCTTGAGCCTCACGAACATGAGCGGCTACCTCTCGCGATTGAATACGGCGTCAGTCAGGCGCTGCTTCGAGCTGCGGCTCACCTCCGGCGAAGGACCATGGCAGAGGTCGTATGCGCTGAATTTGATCTGCCGCTACCGACGCGCCGCGTCCCGATTTACTGCCAGAGCGGCGGCGATGCTCGCGAAATCAACGTCGACAAAATGATACTGAAGGCCGTGGATGTGCTTCCCCACGGCCTGATCAACTCCCAGCAGAAATTCGGCGTCAAAGGCCAGACCTTCGTGGAATTCGTGAAATGGGTTGCAGCGCGCATCCGCGAAATTGGCCGCCCAGGATATGAACCGGTTCTGCATTTCGACGTGTACGGCTGGATAGGCCTGGAAATCGGCCTGGAGCCGCAACGGATCGCTGACTTCATCTGCAAGGTTGCCGATACCGTTCCGGATTTTACGATCAACATCGAATCCCCGGCGGACTTTGGTTCTACACTAGCTCAAATTGAGAACTACGCCAAGATCGTATCGATCTTGGACAACGGGGGTTCCGGCGCGCGCATTGTCGTGGATGAGAGATGCAACACGCTTGAGGATATCCGCCACTTTGCCGAAGCGAAGGCGGCGCATCTTGTCCAAATCAAGACCCCCGACGTCGGCTCAATCGCTGAGACAGCTAGGGCTGTTTTGATCTGCAAAAAGAACAAGATCGGAGCCTACGTTGGCGGAAGCTGCACGGAAACGGACCTCTCCGCCCGGGCAACGATCCACGTGGCGGCTGCTACTCAGGCGGACATGATGCTCGCAAAGCCCGGAATGGGTGTCGACGAGGCATTCTCAATCGTTGGGAATGAACAAAACCGGTTGCTGGCGATGCTGAATCGTCGTCGGACTCAAAACGAAAACGTTAGATGAAAATTGCGGTGTGTGGCGATGCAAAACTGCCTTGAGGGGATCACCGTCGTTGCTGTGGAGCAGGCAGTGGCCGCGCCTTATGCGTCGTCTCGCCTTGCGGACGCCGGTGCCCGCGTAATCAAGATCGAACGGCTGGAAGGGGACTTTGCCCGAAACTACGACAAGTTGGTCCGGGGGCAGAGCGCTTACTTCGTCTGGCTCAACCGGGGTAAGGAGTCAGTCTGTTTGGACCTGAGGTTGGAGGCGGACCGCGAGGTCCTCGACACGCTCATTGCCGCTGCTGACGTCTTTATCCAGAATCTGAAGCCGGGCAGTATCGAAAAACTGGGTTTCGGGTCTGCGGATCTCCGTCAACGTTTTCCGCGGCTGATCACCTGCGACATCTCCGGTTTCGGGGAGAAAGGGCCGTATTCCCATCTGAAGGCTTATGATCTCATCGTCCAGGCTGAGTCAGGTTTATGTGCGATCACCGGCACCCACCAAGGGCCCGCGCGTGTAGGGGTCTCGGTTTGTGACATCTCGGCGGGCATGACAGCACACAGTGCCATTCTTCAGGCGCTCTATCACCGCGAGGTCACCGGCGAAGGGACCAGCATTCAGGTATCACTGTTCGACGCCATCGCCGACTGGATGAACGTGCCGGTTCTGCAAAACGACTATAGCGACTACCTCACGGTACGCGCGGGCGTGAAACACCCGTCGCTCGCGCCGTATGGCGCATATCGTTGCGCCGATGGCAAAGACGTCATCTTTTCGGTTCAGAATGAGCGCGAATGGATGAATTTCTGCGAGAAATTTCTGAAGCGGCCGGAGCTTACACGCGCATCTGCTTTTGCCGATAATATGGAGCGCCTCAGTCACCGTGCGCAACTCGATGAGATTATTGACAGGCGGTTTTCTGAACTATCCTGCCACGAAGCAATGCAGGAGCTTGAGGCGGCCGGTTTGGCATATGGCCGACTAAACGAAGTGGCGGATGTTTCAAGGCATCCACACATTCGCAGGGTGCAGGTTGGAACACCGGAAGGAACTGTCGATACGATAGCACCGGCGGCGATTTTCAACTCTCGGCGCCCCTCGCTGCGCCCAGTTCCGGCTCTTGGCGCTCATACGGAGACTGTCCGAGAAGAGGTTCTGGGGATTTTGCGCGAAAGAGCCGCGTCAGCGTGAGCGGGCGTCTCGGAAGGGTGTGTGCGCTCGAGACGTACAGGGAGTGTGGATATGTCGGGTCATCTCAGCGCATCGGGCATCCAGAAAGCTCACTGCCACCGTCCTCGCCACGATCGATCGCAGAGGCGACTCCATGATCATGGACACTTTTCCGCCAGTTGAAAGCGCGATGTCTGTTCCCCGCTGGAGATCCCTGCTCTTCGTACCCGCTCACGTTCCGCGCTTTGTGGAGGCTGCCCATGAGCGCGGGGCGGACGGCGTCATTCTCGACCTGGAGGACTCTGTTCCGCAGGATCAGAAGGGCGAAGCACGGAAGCAGCTTCCTGCATGCGTTGCAAAGGTGGGCCGGAAGGGTAAATCGGTTTTGGTCCGCGTGAATCGTGGTTTGCGCGCCTTGGCGGCTGATCTCGATGCAGCCGTAATGGCGGGTGTTACCGCACTGGTGCTTCCGAAGACGGATTCGGCAGAGTGGGTAATAGAGACCGCCAATGCGGTTTCGGAATTTGAACGAGAAAGAAATCTTCCGCTGGGACGCATCCGGTTCCTTGCCCAGATCGAGACCCCGGCCGCCTTGGAAAGGCTCGCAGCTATTGCATCGGCGCATCCCAGGATGATCGCAATGGCGCTCGGTCCCGAAGACTTCAGTGCCGCTGTTGGCGGTGCCCCGGAATTCGACCTTCTGTTGGGGCCGAACCTTTCTGTTCTGTTTGCCGCCCGTGCGGCCGGCTTGCTGCCGCTAGGCTTCATAGGAAGTATCGGCGAGTTCTTTGACACGCATAAACTCCGTGAAGCCGCGGTGCACGCGCGTCGGCTTGGCTTTGCCGGAGCTTTGGCGATCCATCCGACACAGGTGGCCATATTCAATGAGGCTTTCTCGCCAAGCGCACAGGAAATCGAGTGGGCCCATCGTGTTGTTGCGGCGGAAAATGATGCCGCGGCGCGGGGCAGAGGTGCTTTCGCCTTGGACGGAAAGATGGTCGATGCACCGGTCATTCGAAGGGCTCGTGAAATCATCGCCATGGGCACGAAAGCCGAGCTGGGCGTTTGATTCCTTACCAACTGATGAGACCTGACGGGAGGACACGCCTCGCCCGTTGATTGCCGCGACAATCGGCGTGGCACAGTTATTGCTGTCGCGCCATCACATTTCGAGATAGATTACATCAATTGCAGTTCGCCCTCGGAAGAGTACCGTGGAAATCAGGCAGCTAAGATACTTCGTCGGCGTGGTCGAAGCAGGCAGTTTCACGAAGGCCGCTGGCTTCCTTAATGTCGCCCAGAGTGCGCTGAGCCTGCATGTGCGTCAACTGGAGGAAGGCTTCGGCACTCAGCTGCTGATACGCGACAGGACCGGCGTGAGCGTGACGGCGTCGGGAGCCAAACTGCTCGAGCGGGCGCGGGCGATTCTCAAAGAAATTCGACTTACCGAGGCGGAATTGACCAACACAGCTGCTTCCCCTGCCGGAGAGGTGACTATTGGCATTCCGTCTGGGGCTGCTCGCGTCCTGAGCGGTCCGCTGCTTGAGGCGGTGAAAAACGAACTGCCCAAGGTGTCCCTCAAGATGGTCGAGGGTATGACGGGACCGTTGGAGGAGTGGATGGCCGCTGGACGCTTCAATCTGGCGGTTCTGTACCGCACTGCGGACAGTGTGGGGCGAATGACTGTGCTAGCGCGCGAAGACCTTTGTCTGGTAGTCCCGTCCGGTGAGCCACCGTTCCAAGATGCGATATCTCTGGCGGACCTGCATGCATTCCCGTTGGCGGTTCCCATGCGCAATAACAATGTCAGGCGTTCGGTGGCTGACGTCGTCGCACAACACGGTTGCGCGCTGGACGTCAAGTTTGAAGTGGACTCGCTCTCAACGATCATCAACATGGTCGTAGAGGGGAAAGCGCATTCTATTCTCGCCCCGTCTGCCGTTCAGAAAGAAGCCTCTCAAGGGCTGGTCCGGACGGTCAAGATCGTCGATCCGGTGATTACCCGCTCCGTGGTGCTTGCTGTAAATCCCAAAGATGAGCGTTGTGCGGCTGTTTCCGCGGTCCGCAAGCTCATTCCGAAGGTCGCCAGAGAATTGATTGAAATCCGGGGCTGGGCAGCGGTTGCTCCTGAGGCGACCTGACGACCGTTCAACCTCAAAGCTGGGGCATGACCGCTTGCGGCCATCAGGATCAGATCAATCTGGATTCCAGATGGACTTCGGCAATATTCGATATTTGACCCGCCGCGACCATCGCGATGAAACTGGCCATACGAGTGCTGTTTCGATGTCGAAACAGCACTCGTATGGCCAGAATTCAGACAAGTGGAGCCCGCGATGTCCGACGCCAGGAGCTACGAGCTTTTCATTAACGGCAAATGGCGAGCCGGTGGTAGCCGAGCCTCTTTGCCGGTGATCAACCCGGCGACGGAGAAGGTATTTGCCTCGGTGGCCTCGGCGACGGCTTCGGACTTGGATGAGGCTCTTGCTTCGGCAGAACGCAGCCGCAAGGCGTGGTCCTCACGACCTGCCAAAGAGCGTGGCGAGATCCTCGTATCTGCCGCCGGCTGTCTTGCAGAGAAGGCCGGAGTCGCAGCCAGGGACCTGTCGTCCGAACAGGGAAAAACGATTGGTGAAGCGACAGGGGAATATGCGCGCGCGGTCGAAACGCTGGAATGGAACGGCCGGCATGCCGATGAGCTGTCGGCCCCGATTCCGTTGGGCCCGAACAGGATGATCGTCCCGGAGGCGCTCGGTGTCGTTGCTGCCTTTACGCCTTGGAACTATCCGGCCGTTCTCATCGCGCGCAAGCTCGCCCCCGCGCTGGCGGCAGGCTGCCCGGTGATCCTCAAAGGGGCTGAAGAGACCCCGAGCGTGGCTGTCCATATCGTTGAATCGTTGCGCCAAGCAGGCATCCCCGACGGCGTGGTCAATCTTGTCTTCGGTGTTCCGGTGCATATATCCCGGCATCTCCTGAGTTCCCCAATCGTGAAGGTCTTGACTTTCACAGGCTCCACGGCCGTTGGAAAACAGCTGGCCACGCTCGCAGCGAACAATTTGCAGCGCTGCATCCTTGAACTCGGTGGACACTCCCCGGTTATTGTGTGCGAGGACGCGGACCTCGCAAGGGCGATACCGGCTATTTCGGAATACAAATTCGAGTGCGCGGGGCAGAGCTGCAATGCTCCCAGCAGGATTTTTGTCGCTCGGTCCCGCTATGAGGAATTTCTGTCCCGGATGACGAAGGCGGTCCGCAAGATCAGGATCGGCCTACCAGACGACGCTGCAACGGACATGGGCCCGATGGCGAACGCCCGGCGAATCGAAGCCATGCAGCGCCTGACCAAGGATGCGGTCGAACGAGGCGCCCGCATCGAGACCGGTGGCGCCCGCCTCGACCGACCGGGCTTTTACTGGCCGCCAACCATCCTGACGGACGTACCCAAGGAAGCGAGAGTGCTTCATGAAGAGCCGTTCGGACCGATCCTCACTGTGGCGCCGTTCGACGCGCTCGAGGAGGCGATTGAGGAAGCCAACGCCACCGAGTATGGTTTGGCCGCTTACTTCTTCACGGAAGCTGCCGATACACAACGAAAGCTGACCAACAGTCTTTCGGCAGGCGCTGTCAGTGTGAATTACCTGAAAGGGGTTTCCGCGGACGCCCCTTATGGGGGTGTCAAGCAGAGTGGTTACGGATATGAAGGCGGCGAGCAGGGGGTCCGAAGCTTCCAAATCCTCAAAATGGTCAACGGCCTCAGCTCATTTGGATGAATCCGGTGGGAAATAGAAGACGGACCATCGCCGGCAAGGACATCACAAGGAGCGTTGCCGACGCTCTTCAGTACATCTCGTACTACCATCCTCCAGATTACATCCGGTCTCTTACGCAGGCCTACGCGCGCGAACAGAGTCCGTCGGCAAAGAACGCAATCAGCCAAATTCTGCTGAACTCCCGCATGGCGGCCTTCGGGCGGCGGCCGATGTGCCAGGACACCGGCCTAGTGGTGGTCTTCGCCAAGGTCGGCATGGACGTCCGCATCAACTCAGCGGGCAGTTTCGCAGACCTCGTGAATGAGGGCGTCCGTCGGGCATATCTCGATCCGGACAATCCGCTTCGGGCGTCGATCGTTGCCGATCCTCTCGCCGGACGGGTCAACACCCGCGATAACACGCCGGCAGTCGTCCACGTTGACCTTGTGCAGGGTAACCAGATTGAGATTACCATTGCCGCAAAAGGCGGCGGATCGGAGAACAAGGCACGCTTTACCACCTTGAACCCCAGCGGGTCTGTTTCCGACTGGGTAGTCGATACCGTTTCGACCCTCGGCAGTGGGTGGTGTCCGCCCGGCCTGATCTCCGTTGGCATCGGTGGTAGCGCTGAAAAGGCGATGCTGCTGGCCAAGGAAGCCATGAACGACCCCATCGATATGGCGGAACTGATCGCCAGGGGGGCGTCAAGCGCAGAGGAGGGACTGCGGATTGAGCTTTATGAGCGGATCAACGCGCTTGGTATCGGCGCCCAAGGCCTTGGTGGTCTGACGACGGTCGTTGACGTCAAGGTTGCGACCTATCCTACTCATGCGGCGTCCAAGCCTGTGGCGCTCATCCCGCAATGCGCCGCCAACCGGCACCTGAAGTTTACCTTGGATGGCTCTGGACCAATCACGCTGGAGCCGCCCGATTTGCGCGCATGGCCCGACATTGGAACCGACGAATTGAGTCCAGCCGGCGTGCGAAGGGTCAACCTCGATGCGTTGACCAAGGAAGAGACGGCATCGTGGCGCTGTGGTGAAACGCTCCTTCTGTCCGGAAAGGTGCTGACAGGTCGTGACGCCGCCCACAAGCGAATGGTCGAGTTGATCGACGCCGGCAAGCCGCTTCCGTTCCATCTGCAGGGTCGCGTTATCTACTACGTTGGACCCGTCCGCGCTGTGAGAGATGAGGTGGTCGGACCGGCTGGCCCAACAACCTCCAGCCGCTTGGACGATTTTACGGACAAGCTGCTCGCCGAAACCGGGCTTTTCGCGATGGTAGGCAAAGCGGAAAGGGGACGGGCGGCCATCGAGTCGATCGTAAGATACAAAACGCCGTATCTTATCGCAGTAGGGGGGGCTGCCTACCTGATATCAAAATCGATCAAGTCAGCGCGGCTCATTGCCTTCGAAGACCTGGGCATGGAAGCAGTCTATGAATTCGAGGTGCAGGATATGCCTGTCATCATGGCTGTCGATGTTGAAGGAAATTCCATTCACAATTCCGGGCCTCTTGAGTGGCGTAAGCGCATGGCGGCCGACAGCATCGCACGCAACATCGGCGTTTGAGTCTTCCCGGTTGGATGATTTCGGCCAGACTCCAGCGCAAAATTGTTGGGCAAGCCGTAGGACGAGCGGCATTTGCGGTGCCCTGCGCCTCGGCGAGCCGGACGAGCAAGGTGTTCAATTCACCCCGAAGCTGAATGTGCCAGTGAATACTGCATTGAGTGTGCCGTCCACGCGATCGAGGCTCGAATGCTGTCGCGGCGCTCTATTAAGTACGGCAGCGGAGATTCAAGAAATGGGTTATCTATTTATCAGGACGTCCCCGACGCCGCCGACTATCCTCTCCAGCTGCATCATTGCCCCGTTAGGCGTCGGGCCGATAGCCAAAACACTTCTGCAGCTTTTCTCAGCGGATCGCTCTCCCTCAGCTGATTTTCGTACCCCATTCTGGCACATCTCGGGCCGAGAACGGCCTTTCATTACTATGTCGGTCGTTTCAATTGGTGATAGAATTGATCGGCGCACAACGCGCTGTCGATCGCTGCTTGAGAGCAACAGGTTATGAAGTCGAAACCCGATCCCGTGCAACTCGATAGTTGGGACGTCCGGATTCTCTCCGAAATTCAGGCAGACGGTCGGATTTCAAAAAGTGAGCTTGCAAAACGAGTTCATCTTTCGGCGTCGGCCTGTTCGGAGCGGCTCCGAGCACTCAAGGCCGCAGGGATTATTGAGGGATTCTACGCGCGACTGAGTCCTGCTCTCATCGGTGGCATGATCTTTGTATTGGTGGAGGTCGTGCTGGATCGCCATCGTCTTGAGGACCAACGACACTTCGAAACTGCAATCCAAGAGATTCCGGAAATCCTGGACTGCTGGGCAATTGGGGGCCGCGTCGATTATCTGATGCGGGTCGCGTCTCGTTCTATGGCCGCCTATCAGGATTTCATGGAGGGACTGCTGCAGGCAGGCTTAGGGATCGATCAATACTATAGCCTTGTCGTTACGAAACCAGTGAAGTCCAATTCACCAATACCCTTGTCCGCCCTGAGGCAACGGTAAAACCCGAAAAGCTTTAGTTTCCACGGCGTTTGGCTCGGCTCCCGTAGATTCGTCGGCAAAAAGCGTCCATTCCGACGAAACTCAAGGGACATTTGCGGTATACTAAATTCTGGAAAAGGTGGCCGAGCGCTATCCGCCAGTTGATTGCGAGGAAGGACTATGCGCTGGAGCAATCTGGAACCGATCGATTCCAGGAGACGGATCGAAGCAGCCATCGGACGCACTTGGCCAAGCACGGTTGCGGCGAGAAACCAACCGGATCGTGCCTGGTGGAGGAGGCGTCTATATCTGAGATGCGGAGTGCCGAAAAGTGCCTCTACAGCTACCTCAATGGGGAACCTTCGCCCTGGAATGGCGATCAGTGACGATTGAGCTTAGTCGCGGTCAGCGCCCGTGTAGGGGGGGCAGCGTTGGCAAGCCGACGGGTAGCGGGAGTGCAAGCTGGCCCGCTCGGCCTTGGCGAGCAAACCGGCCCTCGTCGGAGATCGCTCCATCGCCTTTTTAAGTCCTAAGTTCGTTGCTGATCAAGATTAGGAGATCGTCTGTCCTGTTTGACATTGCTGGTCTCCGCAGCCTTCTGAGCGAGGAGCATCGCTGGGCCGCGGTCGCGTAGGTGGGTGACAAGCCCGGTCACGCTGCCAGGGGACGTGGTCTTCGAGAAGGTGGAGGTTGCGCTACCGGCTGGAGAGCATTGCGGTTTCCCGAAGTGCCAGTTTTCACGAGACAATGGGTCGCTTAATCGAATGGGCGTCTAGTTCATAGGTTGCGAACAGAACATGGGGGATTTGAATAGTGCTACTGACCGAGGCAGAGCTGAAAAAAGTTGCGAATGCCACTCGAGGACATAGAGCCGCATCGATCGTTCTAAAGGAAGAGATGGCCGCAGCTACAGCCAGATCGTCATTCGACGTTTTTCTGTCACATTCTTTCAAGGACGCAGAGATCATTCTCGGTGTGAAGCGAATTTTTGAGGAGCTTGGGTTCACTGCTTACGTAGATTGGATCGAAGATTCACAACTGGACCGCACAAAGGTCTCCTCGGCCACTGCCGAGTTGCTGCGGACCCGTATGAGGCAGTCAAAGACGCTAATCTATGTGCATTCGAACAATTCTCCAGGATCCAGATGGATGCCTTGGGAGCTTGGCTTTTTCGATGGCTTTCGGACCGCGGTAGCAGTTCTCCCCGTGGCAAAAAATTCTTCGGAAATTTTCTCTGGGCAAGAATTTTTGGGCTTATACCCCTACATCGATGGGACCGGACCTGCAGTCCTGTTTATAAACAGAGGGACCGCGTCTAGCTCAAGACTAGGCTCTATAAGCTCGACTGCAAACGTTACGTTTGCCAAATCCTGGCTTAAAGAATTTGCTGCCATAAAATAGAATGGCGTGCTCTAAAAAATGAAATATCCTGGACTTTATAATAGCGCTGACGTGGCATCTAACGAGCAGCAGGCGACATTTCTTCGCCTGATCCGGGCAGAGTACATTCTTCTTTTTTTCGCGTCTGTTCTCTCTTTGGATTTCTCGCCATCAAAAGCCTATTTCGGTGTGTATGCGGCGGTGTTTCTTTGCTCAATGGGAATCCTCATCTTCCGGTCGGTCACAAAGCCCGAGCAGGTCTGGTACCAAGCTAGAGCTTTGGCCGAGTCAGTAAAGACATTGACCTGGCGCTTTGCTATGCGAGCACAGCCGTTCGATGACGTGCGTGCGGCCGACGCTAGAGCTGATTTTCGCAAGCTCATGGAAGGTATCCTTGACAGCAATCGTCACCTTGGCAGCGCGTTGAGCGGCAAGGATTCAGCATCCCCACAAACAACAGACGAGATGATGTCGATAAGGGACTCGCAGCTAAAAGCACGAAAAGAGCTATATCTGCAGAAACGAATTTGCGATCAACGTAAGTGGTACGAGAAGAAAGCGCGCTCGAACAAGAGATCCGCGAAAATTTGGATGGGCCTTGGTGTCATTGCTTACGCTCTGGGGTTCTCGTTCATCGTAGTACGCATCGCTGACCCAGCGATGCCAGGCTGGCCGACAGAGCCGCTAATCGTTATCGCCGCCTCGCTTATCGGGTGGACCCAGATCAAGAAATTTAACGAATTGGCATCGGCTTACACGTTGACAGCTCACGAGATCGGATTGACTGCCGACCTTATTACGGACGCCAACTCTGATGAGGCATTCTCCGCGGCGGTGAACGAGGCCGAACTGGCTTTCTCAAGGGAGCATACCCAGTGGGTTGCTCGTCAAAACAACTAAGAGACAACAATGGCATACAGCGATCCGACCTATGTAATATTTGATGGCGATGAAGACGCTTGGGCATACCGCTTTATGAAAGGGTGGAATGCCAGCGAGAATGTGAGTTTTGAATTCGCGAACGCTCACGATCTGGACAATATGACGAGCCGAGCACAGGACGAAGACTATGTTAAACGCAATCTTCGCAACAGAATGAATGGATCGAGCCAGGTACTTGTCTTGATCGGTGAGAAAACGAAAAACCTTTATCGCTTCGTGCGCTGGGAAATGGAATTGGCACTTGATCTAGCTCTTCCGATAATCGCAGCAAACCTCAACGGTTCGCGACAACAAGATGCGATCTGTCCGCCCATCATCAGGGACAAATGCGTTGTGCACGTGCCGTTCAAGATGAAGGCTATCAAGCACGCGCTTGCCCATTGGCCTAACGAATTTCATCGGCTTTCAAACGCTCAGCGTGCCGATGGCGCCAGGAGCTATGGCGAAAGCACCTACCGGGATCTTGGATTATGATCGCCCTACCTAAGGTCCTTAACCTGAAGATCCTCGCAATCCGCTGGCGCGACTAACCTTAGCAGCGTCTGCCGGCGTGTTCCGAGTTTGCCGAGCCGCTGATAATAATCCACGGAGAACGTCCGATTTGCTGAGTTTGGCTGAAGGCTGCAGGTCATGAGTCCAACCACTAGGCCACTAGGAGGATCCCTGCTCGAAACATCAGATCGAGTGATCAGGTCGGACGAGGGCGCTGGTTTCGAGAGAAAAGGAGCGGCTGGTCGCAGTGACGTTTGAGGCTGGAGCCAGCGTTTCAAGACTGCACGATCGGCCAGCATTGATGGAGGTAGCTTTTCCGGGCGGCGCAAAGAGTTCTGTCGGTTCGCCCGCGTCGCGCGAGCCGCCGCTCGGACTGCGCAACCCGCCCTGCGCAGCAACCACGAATATGCGATCGCAAGAAGAGCAACACAGTGACGACCGAACTTGGCGGCGCTGGTCGGCTGCGAATCAAGATGTCGATAGCGAGGCGCTCTCACCGCGTCTTTGCCGGGCCGAAGCTGCTGGCTATTATCCTTTTAAGAAGTTTGCCGAGCACCAGCCGCTGCAAAGCGATCGCAATGCGCGGGGGCACGACCTCAGCCTCTCGGCGCCGGCCGACCGGGTTGAAGCCTGTGCCGCGGCACAGAACCCGGTGCATGCGCTAATCGAGGCGAATGTGCTTGCCCCTGATCACCTGCGCCACCACCTGGGCGAAGAGCAAAACCGATCCGGACCATCAGAACCCATGTCAGGGATAACCGGCCGTTCGGCGGAACATCGCCGGCGGCGCTCTATCGTACCTCGCGCGACCGGCGGGAACAGCATCCCGAGCGCAATTCTTCCTTTAACGGCATCCTGCAAACCGTTGCATATAGCGGCAACAACCCGCTCCTCCAGGGGACCGCGACCGCTAAAATCGGCGCTATGCTGGGCGCATGCGCGTCGTAAGCTGTTCATGTTTCCAGGACTCGCCCTGTCGTCGCAGAATCAGTGAGACCAATTCAACCCTATCGGCGAAGGCGAAGGTAGCGCCTTAGTTTTCACGGCAATCGGGGGGGCGATCCCGCGAATTCCGCGGCGAATAACCTGCATTCCCGAGAAACTCGAGAGACGTTTCAAGTATGCTATTTGCTAAACAGGCGGCTGGCCAAGTGCCTCCGCCAACTATGGCGAGGAGAGGGACCATGCGCTTGAGCAATCTGGGAACCGAGCAACTCAGAGAAAAGGATCGAAGCTTCGTCTTTCATCCGTCAACGCATCTGGCCAAGCACAGCCGAGGCGAGACGCCAAACCGGATTATGGCCGGTGCGGAAGGCGTGTACATCTGGGATACCGAAGGCCGAAAGAGCCTCGACGGTTTCGGTGGGCTCTACTGCGTCAATATGGGGTATGGCTGCACGGAAATTGCCGAGGCCATTGCCAGGCAGGCGCACGAATTGCCGTTTGCCCATGTCTATGCAAGTCAAGGTACGGAGCCAGTCGCCCTCTTGGCAGAGGCCGTCGTCGAATATTTTGGTCAAAACATGCGAAGGGTCTTTTTCGGCCTGTCCGGTTCCGATGCCAACGAGACCAATATCAAACTGGTCTGGTACTACAACAACATCCTCGGCCGCCCTGAAAAGAAGAAGATCATCTCGCGTCATCGCGGCTATCATGGGTCTGGGCTGGTCACAGGGAGCCTGACAGGCCTTGCCTTCTTCCATAATTTCTTCGACCTGCCGCTGGACTTGGTACGCCATACCACCACGCCGCACCACTATCGCCAGGCGCATGACGGCGAAAGTGAGCAAGCGTTCTCGAAACGCTGCGCGGATGAACTTGAAGCCCTTATCCTCGCTGAAAGCCCGGAGACCGTCGCAGCTTTTATCGGAGAGCCGGTGCTTGGGACAGGCGGTATCGTTCCACCCCCAAAAGGATACTGGACCGCTATCCAAGGCGTGCTCGACAAGTACGATATCCTCCTCATCGCCGACGAAGTGGTCTGCGGGTTTGGACGAACCGGTGAGAAATTCGGTTCCCACCTCTATGGCATGCGGCCGGACTTCGTGACCATCGCCAAAGGTTTGAGTTCCGCCTACCTGCCCATCTCCGGGTCAATCATTGGCGACCGCGTCTGGTCGGTCTTGGAACAAGGAACAGAGAAGCACGGCGCCCTCGGCCATGGCTGGACATACTCGGGTCACACACTTTGCGCTGCGGCCGCACTCGCCAATATTCGACTCCTAAAGGAAAAAAATATCCTGGAGCATGTCCGCGACGTCGGACCGTATTGGCATGCCCGCATGAATGCCGAACTGGCGGGACATCCCATCGTCGGCGAGGTTCGTGGTGTCGGAATCCTCTCCGCCGTAGATCTGATGCGAGATCCAAAACAAAGGATACCGTTTGAATCCGATCTGCAGGTCGGCGTTCGCGCCGCCGCTGCTCTGTTCGAGAACGGTGTCATCGGCCGCGCCATGCCGCATGGCGATATCCTCGGCTTTGCCCCGCCTTTGATCATCACCCGAAAGGAGATCGACATAATCGTCGACGCAACTGCTAAATCTGTCGAGACAACCTATCGCGCGTTGAAGGCCGAGGGTGCGATATGAACATGCGAACGCCGACGGGAACGAGCCGGAGGTCGACGCCGTCCCGGGTAACCAATGTAGTGGTCCCTTGGATGAACTTTCCCTCAGGCCAGACGCTTTGACGTCAGGCTGTCGTTAGGGCTCGTCGCTCATTGGTGTCCCGATGTTGAAGACGGGTTGACAGCGCATTTCGCGCCGAGCCGACCGAAACTGCTAAACTACAAGCCGTCAGATTCTAAGCATGCTTCGGATAACTTCGATCGCAAGCGATAACCAAATCAGTTCTGCCGCCGCTGTCCTGTTGCCCAACGACCAGGGCGTTTGTGCGGCGCGCCCTGCCGGTGTACCTCCCCGCCGGCAGGGCGCCTTTTTTGACCCGCTGGATCAGGGTGATTGTGGCGCGCCCGCAATCGAGAGTCCGAGATCTGCATATCCGGATAGCACATCGAGCTTCGATATTTTTATTACGCCATGCCAACCGCCCACCATCGCAGCTTCCGACGCGCGGCTTACGGCAGCCGGCGTCGAGGTCGCACACATCTCCCTTCACATGATCGAAAGTCGGGGGAGCAATCATCGCGGTGAATTTCTCCAGCGTCTTATCTCGGAGGCGAGTCTTCTCGCCGTAGCTGCCAAGAAGCAGAAAGTCCCAGGTTTAATTGAAAACAGCCGCAGGAGAAAATGCAGCTCGTCTTCAAAACTTTGCTGGAACAATTGTCTTTGAGCGTCGATCAGGTCGATTTGCGTGACGCACTGGCTAACGCGGTCGGCGCCTTCGACATTCGCGCATTCGCCTACCTGTCTCTGGTGCCTGATGGCGTCACAAAGCCGAGGCTGATATCGAACTATCATTCCAGCTGGACGTCGCACTACTTGCGCCACCAATATGAAAGGATCGACCCGGTCATAGGATGGGCAAGATACAGCGGATTTCCCTTCCGGTGGGGACCGGATTTCGGCTATGCCGGCATTTCAAAGCGACAGCAACAGCTTTTCGATGAGGCTGCCGAATTCGGCATCTGCTGCGGACTGACGATTCCACTTCTCGATCGCCGCGGTGGTGTCGCTGCGATGACCTTCGCGGCAGACAGGCTTGATCCGACTTTCCTGCGCATCGCCGAGCAATATGAACAGACGCTCGAGATTATGGCGACGTGCTTTCACATTGGCGTTCGCCGCAAGCTTTCGGGTGGTCTGGCGGTGGACGGCGTTTTGCTGACGCCCCGTGAGTACGAATGCCTGCAATGGACGGCGAAGGGCAAGTCCGCCTGGGAGATCGGCTGCATCTTGGGAATCAAGGAGCGCACGGCCGCTTTCCATCTGGACAATGCCAAGAAGAAGCTCGGCGTGCGCACCAAAAATCAGGCGGTGATGCTGCTGGCCTCCTCTCGATCATCAATTTTCTGAGGAACAGAATCCCTCTTTGATCCACCTGTGCAATTGCACAGGCAATCGCGGCATGAAGGTTCGCCTCCAATGGCAGGGTCATACCTGCGAGGAGACCATCATGATTGAACTTATTGCGCCCGGCTGGTACGGCGCCTTTGCCGACGAACTTCACGAAATGCACCGCCTGCGCTACCGCGTCTTCAAGGAACGGCTCGACTGGAACGTGCGCACCACCGGCGGCTTCGAGATCGATTCATTCGATTCCCTGGAACCGCACTATCTCGTGTTGCGCGATTCCGCCGGTCGCGTCGGGGGCGGCGTACGCCTTCTGCCCTCGACGGGGCCGACGATGCTGCGAGATGTCTTTTCGAGGCTATTGGAAGGGAGAGCGGCACCCGAGGAACCGAGTGTCTGGGAAAGCAGCCGTTTCGCCCTTGATCTCCCACCGTCTGCACCGAAGGGCAGTGGGAGTATAGCTGTTGCCACGTATGAACTTCTCGCTGGCATGATCGAGTTCGGTTTGTCACGGCAACTCACCCATTTCGTCACGGTTACGGATTTGGGCATGGAGCGAATCCTGCGTCGCGCCGGATGGCCGCTGGTCCGGATAGGTAAGCCCCAGACAATCGGCACCACGCGCGCCGTTGCCGGCTTTTTGGATGTCTCAGAGGCGAGCCTTGCTGCGGTCCGCCACAATGGCGATCTTGGCGGTCCCGTGCTGTGGGCGCCTGTACTCTGCACGGGCGCCTGACATGGTTATGATAGATAATGACGCCGACGGGCCGGACTGGCAGGATGAGAAATCCTATCGCTATACGCGGCACCTGACGCAACGCGGCTGGGCCTGGGAATTCCTGCGGCGCAATCCGGCCTTCCAGCGTGACTTGAGGCACGCGCTTGAGCACGCAGAATTTGCAGAAAGGCGCTTCGGCATAGAAGTGGTGAGATCGTCGGCCGATCTGACGCGGTGGGGGCTCCTGTTCGCAAGCTCGTTGAGGCATGATGCGTTTGTGTTCTGGTGCTTCCGCCAATGCCCTCATGTTCTGCCGGTCATTGCGGAAAAGGCACTGTCACCCGAAACGCTTTCGTTTGATCTCGTTGCCTTGCCATGTCGGGCGGCACTCGTGATCACGGCGGACGGTCGCCGGCATATCATGCTGCGAAATGCTCACCGGATTTACAACTGGTTGTGCAGGGCGCGGACGTTTTGCGCCCCGTTCGGCTTTCCGTCGACGCGATCTGGCCCGCCGATCGGAAGAACAGCAGTTGAATGCGTTCGAATGCCTCAATGCTCTTCACGCGACCGGACAACTTCCCGACAGGCTGTTTCCGCCCGAGGCCCGCGCCAGCCGTCTGCGCTTTGTCATCCAGGCGCTTGACGGCTCGCTAGGCGGTGCATCGCACCGTCAAATCGCAAGGGCCCTGTTGGGCCGGCAACGCGTCCAGGTCGACTGGACGCATCCGCGCAACCACCTTCGCGATCGCATTCCCCGTGCTGTCCGGCGCGGTCACATGCTCATGGATCGTGGCTATCTGGATTTCCTCGCCTGAAAGTAATTGGAATAGCTCACCTGGGGCCGGTCAGCGCGCGAACAGTTCTTTGTATCCAGTCGTAACCATCCAGTTTGCCCGATCGAGATGGCTGCGAACCGCCATTCGGGCGCGCTCAGGTTCTCGCACCGGATCGATGCCGAGGACGAGCTGCGCCATCTCGTCTTCGCTGGCATCGTCGGCGGACGCGTCCAGGAGCCTCATATAGATCGTGAAGTGCTCGTTGTCGTAAGCGGTCAGACGGTCCGACCACGGGACTTCGTCTTGAACTTTGGGTTTCATCGCGACCTCCTGCGGTTCGGGTTTGTCGTCATCGGATAGGGCAAGACATCTCCTCGTTGGGCTAATCATATCGAATAGGAACGATCGTTCCTAGAACGATAGTTCCGGTTCTGGTCCCTATCTTGCCATGGACCTCAAGGAGGTCATGGCGATCAACATGCGTCGTTTGCGCCATGATCAGGACCTGACGCAGGAAGAATTGGCTGCCCGCACAGAGCTCAGCATGCGCTATGTTGGTTCGATCGAGCGTGCTCGGGTTTCCGCAAGCGTCAGTGTGCTTGGCCGGCTCGCAAAAGCGCTTGACGTTGATCCTTGTGAGTTGATTCGGCCGCCGCAGTAACAAAGGCGATCCGGCCCATCCCGGATTGCCGAAATCGATTTTGATGGCGCGCCAGTGAACTGAGCCCGCTTTCTTCGACATGGGTCTAGACCATTCGGCTTCGTTCCCTGGCGCAGCTTGCGTGACCTACAGCGCTGACCTTGAGCGATAGTTATCGTCAGATCGCATCCGGGAAGTCGCGAACTCTAACAGCAGGTAGTTCGGGCAAAGTCGATGCTCGTGCCAGTTGCTCCTAGTTTGTAGAGTATACTCCGTGGTGAAATCCTCAACAAGAGGGTGGCCTCTCGCGTATGGGAATCCGAGAGGTCTTTGCCCGCAATCTGCGTAGGCTTCGCGAGAAAAAGAAGCTCTCGCAGGAGGCGCTGGCACATGAAGCTGGTGTTGATCGAACCTACATCAGCGCTCTTGAGCGCAGTGTATATGCTGCTACCATCGACATGGTCGAGAAGATCGCTACGGTGCTGGAGGTTGAGCCGGCAAGGATGCTCGATCCGCGATCGGAATAGACTTAATGCATCGTCTGATGCCGAGATCCTTCGATCGCCCGCCAACGCCGGCTGCTGGAACAGCTGATAGCGGCGCGCAAGAACAAGGGCTTAACCCAGGCCAAGGTTGCCGAAGCGCTTCGCTGCCCGCAGTCTTTCGTGGCCAAGTATGAGGGCGGTGAACGTCGCATGGACTTCATTGAGTTCCTCGACGTAGCCGAAGCGCTCGAAATCGACCCTTGCGGGGTTCTCGCGGGTGTGCGTCGCTTGCGTGACCGATAGGTCGTGCTGTGCTTGGCTTGAGCGACCAACGTCATCGAAATCGCATCCCTGGATTTGCTGCCCTCGCGGCAGATGGTTCGGGCAAATCGATGACAATGTGGATTACATATTGTAGTTGATAAACTCAAGGCCCGTGATCCGCTGACCTCCGCGCATGGATGTGCGCAAGCTGGTCGGACGAAATGCACGTAGGATCAGGGAGAAGACCGGCTTGACGCAGGAGCAGCTTGCCGAGATCTCCGGATTCAGCCAGCAGTACATCAGCGGGCTGGAGAAGGGCAAAAGGAACCCCACCATCGTGACGCTTTATGAACTGGCACAAGCCCTCCGTGTCAGCCACATCGATCTGGTGCGACCTGACTGACCAGGATTAGGCGCTATTTTGGAAATGGCGCCGACGCGCCGCGGACATTTCGACCGCATCCGTCGTCCAGATGATGCTGCGCACACCCGGATAGGCGAAGAGGCACGACGTGCTGCCAGTCGCGCCGCCAGCTCTGAGTGATCGCCGGTTGTCGCCGGCCCAGTCCCGGGGCCTGAAGTCCTCCAGAGCCTTCATGCCGGCTTGCGTCCGCGCCCCGGCAGATGGCGCTGAGCGTCGGCACGACGGCTTTACGATCCTTCCGTGACACGAAATCAAGTTAATGGTGGATCGGGCACGTTAGCACTGTCGCCTGGGGAAAGGTGGCGCCGATCGCCTCCCTCTTGGCCAAGCAGTTCGCCAGCTTGCCGTCTTACCAGCACCTCGCCAATCTCGTCGCGTTCTTGTTTAGGCGTTGCAACAGATCCTTCAAAGAAATTCATGGAATCTTTGCGACCGCAAATCGCCGTCAATGGTACGCTCACCACAATTTTCGAGTTCAGTGACGGCAGAAATCTAATGCGTTTTATGTTCCGCTGCCGAACAGCATTTGCGAAGAGCGCGAAATGACAAAGCCAGCAGGACGAGGGTTCAGTTCTTCTATTTGGCGTCGTGCTGGCCAATGATAATACTTATCGATCGCCTAATGACAGCAGCACATCTTGTTCGCCTTCGGATCCTGGGCCTTTGCGCGCATGCCGACCTGACTGTCTGCGAACTAGCGGAGATTCTCGATTTTCGTCGGGAGCACGTTGCGCGACACGTCCGGATGCTCGCCAGAGCCGACGTTCTTTGCGGCAACGGACAACGTCCTTGGTCCTCATATCATCTCAATGCAGGGGGCAAGGACGGAGGGTTGGTTCAATTCTTGGTCGATCTTCTGCCCCGCGACGATTGGTATCACAAGCGGGACCTGGAGCGGCTCGAGGCGGTACAGACGCGTGGTCGAAGGAGACTGCTGCTTGATCGTAAAAAGATCTGCCCAGATGGGAGCGCGACACTACTATGAAGAACTCCGCTGACGCAGCCATCGCAGAGCCCGGCACATACGGATGGTCTTCCTTGGTCCACGTCGATTGCCACTTCACGAACTAGGTCTACGGCAGGAGCGGACGACGCCTCATCGCATCTGAGAACTTTGCCTCCTCAGCCGTGCTGGAAGCGACCGGCTCGATCTTCACGCACAAGTACGCCCAGGGGTACCCGGGTGCGCGCGACTACGCGGGAAACGAGATCGTCGATGAGCTTGAGACCCTCGCGATCGGGCGCTTGAAATCGCTGTTTGGCAGTGAGCACGCCAACGTCCAGCCCTATTCCGGCTCGCCGGCCAATCAGGCCATCTATCGAGCACTGTTGAGTCCGGGAGACAAAGTGATGGGCTTGCCTCTCCCCGAGGGCGGCCATCCGACCCATGGTTGGGCCGGCAACTTCTCCGGCAGCGATTACCAACACGTCCCTACGCTGCAATGGCAGAAATCGCTCTGGAGGCGAACTCCTATCTCGTGGCCGACATTGCGCACACTGCGGCCTGATTGTCGCTGGAGCGCATCCGAATCCCGTGGCCCATTGCGACGTCGTCACCAGCACGTCTCACGAGTCGATCCGCGGGCCCCGTGGAGGCTTTATTTTGTCGAAGAATGAAGATCGCTATCAGGCGCTCTATCATCCCACGAGTAAATACAATCTCGCCAGACGGATTGATCGCGCGGTGTTTCCTCAACTGCAAGGTGGGCCGCACATGAATATCATCGCCGCGCTAGCTGTTGCTTTGCAGGAAGCCGCGACCCCCTTTTTCCGTACCTACGGTCACCGGATCGTCAGGAATGCCAAGACTCTGGCCGAGGCGCTTCTGGATCGTGTTTATGACCTGGTCAGCGGCGGGACTGACAATCACATGCTGATCCTTGATCTCCGGACCGGCCGCTCTCAGGCAAAGCCTATGCCGAGCGCCTGGCAAGGGCAGGCATCATTACGAACTTTAATATGGTGCCGGGCGACCCGCGCGACCCGGCAGTCACAAGCGGAATCCGCTTGGGGTCGCCGGCAGTGACGTCCATGGGCATGCGTGAGGGGGAATGGTGCAGATCGCCGCTTTCATCGACTCCGTCTGCCACCAGCCCGACGATCAGGAAGTTCATGCGAGCGTACGAAGAGACGTTGCCGACTTCTGCACTGCGTTCGACGTCCCAGGCATCCTCGACCGGTAAGCCACCCCAGTCCGGAAACTCCCCACCTAACTCCAATACTTGAAGCGAGGGCATTCCATGACCAGGCAGTTCGTGTTCTCTTCCGAATCCGTTGGCGCGGGACACCCGGATAAGATGGCAGATAACATCTCCGATGCAATCCTCGATGCGGTCCTCCGTACCGATCCGAAGGCGCGCGTCGCCTGTGAAACGTTGGTGAAGACAGGGATGGTCGTTCTGGCTGGCGAGATCACCAGCCACGCGGAGATTGATTACAGCCAAGTTGCCCGCGACACGATACTCGATATTGGGTACGACGATGATGCCATCGGCTTTGATGGTCGACGTTGCGCCGTCGTTCTGGCTCTCACCGAGCAGTCGCCCGACATAAGCCAGGGCGTTGACGAAGGACGAGGGCAGGATCTCGAGCAGGGCGCGGGGGATCAGGGCCTCATGTTTGGATTCGCTTGCAACGAGACGGATACATTGATGTCCTTGCCGATCCAACTCGCCCATCGTTTGACGAAAGACAGGCAGAGATCCGGAAAACGGGACAGCTTGGCTGGCTGCGTCCAGACGTGAAATCTCAAGTGTCCGTACGCTACGAGGGTTTCCGCCCGGTGGCGCTGGATACCATAGTCCTGTTGACGCAGCATGACGAGGCGGTCTCACAAGCCACGGTCCGCGAAGGCGTCATTGAGGAGATCATAAAACCGGTCCTGCCGCCCGACTTGGATACGACGGGGATCAGATTCCTGGTCAATCCAACCGGCCGGTTCGTGATCGGTGGGCCGCACGGCGACTGCGGGCTTACCGGGCGCAAGATCATCGTCGATACCTACGGCGGAATGGGGCGTCACGGCGGCGGCGCCTTTTCGGGCAAGGACCCATCCAAGGTTGACCGCTCGGCCGCCTATGCGGCGCGTTACGTCGCAAAGAATGTCGTTGCCAGCGGCCTTGCAGAGGTCTGCGAGGTTCAGCTTGCTTACGCGATCGGCGTGGCCGCGCCGGTGTCTATCCTCGTCAATACTTTCGGAACTGCAAGGGTCGAGGAAAAAAGGATCGAGCGCCTTATTCTTGAGCTTTTCGATCTCCGACCGAAAGGCATCATCAAGATGCTTGATCTCTTACGCCCGATATACCGCAATAGGGCGAAATACGGACACTTCGGCCGTGAAGAGCCTGAGTTCACCTGGGAGAAGACGGACAGAGCCGACGACTTGCTGCGTGAAGCAGGACCGGCAGCTGCGTGAGGGCCGCTGGATCAAGCGCATGCGGCAACTCGCTAGACCGGCGCCCGGCCGGCATAGCAAAAAGCCGGTGGGGTAGTTCGCGGAGACATCATTGATGCCGAACTATGACGTGCTTTGTATCGGTAATGCCATCGTCGACATCATCGCCCAGTGCGACGGCATTTCTGCAAACCAACGGCATCATCAAGGGCGCGATGAACCTGATCGACACGAGGCGCGCCGAACTGCTCTACAGCCGCATGGGCCCGGCCATCGAAGCCTCCGGCGGCAGCGCCGACAACACGGCGGCGGGCGTCGCGAGCTTCGGCGGCCGCGCTGCCTTCTTCGGCAAGGTCTCGAATGATGCGCTCGGCGAAATCTACGCCCATGACATCCATGCGCAGGGCGTCGCCTTTGACACCAAGCCGCTCAATGGCGAGCCACCCACGGCGCGCTCGATGATCTTCGTTACCCCAGACGGCGAGCGCTCGATGAACACCTATCTCGGCGCCTGCATCGAGCTCGGGCCGGAAGATGTCGAGGCCGACAAGGCGTCCGCTGCGGCGCTGGCCCAGATCCGCAAGGACTGCAAGATCGCTGCCGTCACCCGCTCAGAAATGGGCTCGGTCATCGTGCGCGGCGACGAGACCGTCACCGTCGACGCGACCAAAATCCGGGAGCTGGTCGACACCACCGGCGCCGGCGACCTCTATGCCGCCGGCTTCCTCTACGGCTACACGCAAGGGCGGCGCAGCCTGAAGCATTGCGGCGATCTCGGCTCGCTGGCGGCCGGGCTGGTGATCCAGCAGATCGGGCCAAGGCCGCGGCAGAATTTACGCCACGAGGCTGAGCAGGCAGGGTTGATCTAGCCGGGCGACTCAACGACAAGCTGCCCGTCTCCCCTCCTGCAGGCTGTGCGGGGAAAGTGCGCGTAAATCGAAATTTTGTATGCGCATCCGCGTGAGACGGCAGCCCGCGGCATGTCACGATCGAAAAGGTTGATTGTGGTGTCGCCCTCCAGTGCGAACCCTCTGCCGTGCGATATGGGAAGCGTACCGATCGCCAGCTCGACATGTCGCACATATTGCTCACCCGCCATCGTCGACCTCGTGTACAGGTCGGCCGGAATAGGAATGCGATAGAGCGGGTAAGCGGCCAACTGGTGAATTGACATGAACGCATCGCCCGATTGAGGTTATCCTGCCGAGAGCGCAATGCGTTGTTCAAGCAAGTCGAGACGATCATGGGCAAATACAAAGACCATCGTCAGCCACGCCGGCATCGCCATGACGATGACACGTTTTCTTTGCGGAACAGTCTTCCGAGCCATCTACTTTCAGCGTTCGTCGAACGTAACCGCGGACCTTGTCGACGCCGAAGTGATGTGGTTCAACACCAGCAAGGGTTTTGGCTTTGTCAAATTGCCGGAGGGCATCGAGGCCTATCTGCACATCCGGGTACTTGAGGCGGCGGGAGCCGCGGCGTTTCCGAGGAAAACACGTCTCAAGGTCACAACGGAAGAAAGCCCCAAGAGGTCACCAGGTCTCGGGAGTGCTGTAGGTCGGCGATCAAACCGCGAGAGTTGCGCTGGAAAGTCCACGGCCGGGACGGGTGCCCAGTTGGAGAGCGAGGGCACCGTTAAGTGGTACAATCCCCCAAAAGGGCTTCGGCTTGATTGCTCCTGAAAACGGTGAGAGCGACATCTTCGTTCATGCCCCGCGCTGACCCGCTCAGGACTCGGCATGCTGATGGAGGGTCAGAAGGTGTTTGTTCAATGCGGGCAGGGCAAGAAAGGCCTGGACGTTCGGGGAATTCGCCTCGCTTAAATGCGATGGTCCTGGGACCGAAATCGCGCCTCAGACAAAGAAAAAGCCCGCTACCGGGAGGAGGTGGCAGCGGGCTCTATTTCGAATGAGACGCGGGAGGAGGTGCGCCCCATTCAGCGTCGGCACCACATCTGGGAGGAGTAGATGGCCGACAACATGATCATACCGATAGCTGCGGATATTGCAATGCACAAATTTTATATCGCAAGTGCGAAATGATGCCAGATCCGCTTGATCGATCCTGACAAAGTGCGGTCAGGCTGCGGCTTTCTTGCGGGCACGCTTGGCAGGTGCCGGCGCTCCCGGTTCCTTCGGCTTGCGGCCCAGACCCATGGTCTTGGCCAATGCCGAGCGCGCCGCACCGTAGTTCGGCGCCACCATGGGATAGTCCGCCGGCAGCCCCCACTTCGCGCGATATTCGTCGGGCGTAAGGCCATAGTGGGTAGCCAGGTGACGCTTGAGCGACTTGAACTTCTTGCCGTCGTCAAGGCTGACAATGTAATCGGGTGTAACCGATTTTCTGATCGGTACGGCAGGCTTGAGAGCTTCCGACTTTACTGGTGCGGTACCACCAGTAGTGCCTTTCAATGCGATGTGGATCTGGCCGATAAGCCCAGGCAGTTCACCGACGGGAACCGGATTATTCGAAACATAGGCTGAGACGACATGGGCGGAGTTCGATGAGGTTGTCAGCTTTCGTCTCAGCTTCTTCGGTCATGAAAACGCTCCTGCGGGCTTAGATTAGGCGGTGCAGAATCAATTCATAGCTTAATAGTGACGACCGCGTTTGATAGCAACCAAGCCATTGCACGATCTGCTGGCGGATCGCTACACACCCGGCCGCAGCCGCGGATCTTCTTCTTGAACCGTCATCGCCCTGACAACACACTGTGCCATGGTCGCCGCGTCGGTGCGGCGCCTCTTCCCGCAAATCGGCTATTTGGAAGGTTGGAGGAACGAATGAACGCTGAGGCTTTCAGCAGCCCCCTTTTCGTGAAGCGCGCTACGCACATCATCCAAGAGATTGCCGGCCTTGCGGATGCAATCGATTTTCTCAATGAATGGCCGGAAGATCGCAGAGACCTGATCCACGAAGCCGCCCTCAGGGCATGCTACGATGCATACGATGGGCGCAAGCCGGTAAGCACGGCGCGCAATGCCTTTTTCGGCTTTGCGAAGCGGGTCGCCATATTGGAAGATCCAACCTCCGCGATGCAGTGGATCGCCGCCTGCAGATCGGGCAGTGGAAAAGTGCAGGTGTAGACTTCGACGACGTGTTTGAGACTGGCGCGAGGCGCGTCAAAGAGTGCAGTATGTCCAGGTTTCAGTTAGACCACGCGAATGAGAAGCAGTTCCTCACCACCGACTACAAAACCGCAGATCGCACGCAACCCTGACCATGGCCAGACGCAGCTCATGGCGATCGCTTGGTCGCCAATGGCCAGGTTCGGCGGTGCAGATGCAGTGGTCGGGTTCGGCTGAGTAAATAAATGCGACCCGGGGCTGTTTGCCTCATAGTGGCTGTGGAGGAGGGGAGAGATGACCGGCTTGATCAGATTTGAGAGGCCAGTCATTGTTCAGGTTAGCCGCCGGAGCTCGGAGCGAATCGTGTTGGACGTCAACGACGCAGCCGCTATCTTGCTCCGGGATCTGCATCATGAGACCAATAAACGCAGAATAGCGATGGACACCTGTCTGCAGGTGTTACGCGGTAAGACCCATCCACCAGCCGCTCGACGAGCTTTCGTGGCAGCCGCGCTCGAAGCACGCATTCTGCGCAGCGATTGAGATCCAGGACGCCGCTCATGAATTTCGGCCATCTGCGCATCGCTATTGGGCAGAACACCCCTGCCGGCATCCGCCAGGAGCAAGCCAACCCCGCTCTTTCCGCGGTGGCTTTCCCGGTCTGGCGCCGGATCTTCCACCATCAAAACACAAGAGGATGCCAGCCAGCTGCGGCCGCTCGGCTTCGCCGTCGCGGTGATCGTGATTGCAGCCAGAGGTAAACGGAGCCATAGGGCGAGAATTGGCCCGCTGCAAATGGCACAGCGTCGATGCCGCCACAACGGTCTCCAGAAGTGCCGTTCGAATCCTTCCCCAGCTTGGCCCTACATCCGATCTCCCGGAACGCGCTCCGCGGATCGGTGGCGTGTGACCGCCGATGCTTCTCCCGATGGTCGGGAGCGGGTTTCGGCGATCAAGATCGGAAAGATGATAGTGATACTGAATTATATCCGAAACTGGCTGGCTGTGAGCCGTCTCCACCCCGGCGGCTTTTCATTTGCGGCTAGAAACTGGCATATAGGCCAAGGGCGAGGAGAGGCATGGCACGTAAACCGTTCATTTCATTCGGCGAGGAAGAGTTCACGAAGTCTAGATTTCGTAGGCTCTCTCGGGCTGCCAAGGTCGAGCTTATGGTTACGTGGTTTCAGGAGCACTTCGAAGATCCGGCCGAGAAGACTCCCTACGAAAGTGCAGAGGGCGGTTACCAATGGATTTGGGGTGGCCCTTACAACGCGGATAAAGAGATTCAGGACACGTTTTCCGAGGTTGTCGACTTCGACACGATGCAGAAAGCCGTAGAGGAAATTGAAAAGGACGGCTTGTATGACTGGGCTCCGACCGACATCGGGAATGACGCGCCATACGAAGAGGACGACGGAATCTATAGCATCAACGATCCCCTGCCGGACATCATCCCACCTGAGGATGTAGAGGACGATGACGCGCTGACGGTCGAACAACTTCGACAGGAAATGCTTCAGCGCCTAGATAGACTTGAAGACCTGATCAGAGCCGGCCAACGCGATCGGGGGATGATCGGCCACAACAATCCGCCAAGTCCGATCGATGACCTTCCTGTTACCAGAGGCGACTTGGATGAAATTCAGCGCGCTATCGGGGAACTTCGCCATCAAGCTCAGGCACCTGAGCCTGCAATTGAAGCTGTTCACGCAAGCAGCACCGTGCTCCGGCGCGTAGCAGGGACCATTGGAGGCTGGTTAGTGGACCGTGTTAATGCAACCGTCGATGCTGGGATTCAAGGTCTGATACCGGGTGCGGTCGGTGCTGTCGTTATTGCATACGCTGGCCAGCTGTATGAGCTACTTCAAGGTGCAGCTGCTGCGGCAATGCACTGGGTTCAAGCCCTGCCGCTCCCTTTCTGAAACTACACACGCGAGAACACATATTCATGACTCGATGAGATTTGCTTGCGTGGTCGGCACTCCCGCCCGTAGGATCATCGATCCCGACTCACCAAGAGGCCTGATATGGACATTCCATTAGCAAACGGAATCGTCGCTGATTTCCGCAGCCAAGAGAACCTCGGGCTAGCGCTGGACCACCAGCACTATGCCGGCGATCTCGTGGAGGCTTGGAACATCGATGCGGAGGAATGGATTCGCGAGAACTATCCCGATGCCGACGACGAGACCGTCGCCAATGCGGCGCTTCGGATCGAGGAAGCAGGCCCTTGGGTATACACCGACCGGGAGTTTTGAGCCCAGGGTCCCACTCGTTAGATAGAGTGCGGATAATCTACAGGCTGAGTGCCACGTGGATCATCCGCCTACGTGCAAAACTTGGAAGTTTCTCATGTCTGCTAAGTGTTGTAGAAATAATAAGAAAAGAAGCTTAACTGGGGTTCTTGGAAGCTTTTCGAACTTTCTGTCTGGCACCTCCAGCCGAATTGCGAGCGCTCGCGAGGGACGCTGGGATGTCAGAATTTGCGATGGGACAATCCGACGCATCGACTGTCACGTTCAAGTCGGAGGAGTGCCGGCCGAGGCGATTGCGGTCCTCTCGGCAACGCCGGATCAGATCGAGGTCGCCGGGCTCAAAGGTGTAAAGTCGGGCCAGGTCGTCACGGTCCGCCGGGAATCCCGGTAGTTGTTCCCGCTCGGCTTCGCTCAGCGTGCTTGCGCCTTCGCTCATCAGCGCGCTGATGACCATGGCCGGAAGCGGAAAGGAGAGGTGGCGCCGCAGGTCGGCGGGCTGGGGCTGGGTCGCCAGCGTCTCGAACAACTGCGCGGCGATCGCCTCGACCTGCTGCGAGCAGCTTCACCCTGCGGTTTTTGAAGACCGGCGCCACGATCGTGCGTAACCGGGCATGCTCGCCCCCTTCGTGCGAGACCAGCCACCCCGGCGAACCGAGAATCACCGAATCCGGGGTGAATGCCGCACCCTCTAAGCGATGGAAGGGCGGAAGGTGACCGGTATGCGTATTTCGTAAAAGCCGGACAGGGATTCCGCTAAGTCGCGGACAGGCGTTTCGCTAAGTCCCGGACAGTTTGGCGGCGGTGGTCCTCGGGTGCCTGGTTGTCATCATGGGCGATTGATTTCGCCGTAAGCCGCGGTCTTCGGCGAGCGACTGACGGCTGGCTGAGTAGTTGCCGAACCATGAAGCCACCCGGGCTCCGCGCTTGGCTCAAACTCCCCGCGTTCAAGCCTTTGCAGCGTTAGACTAGCTCGCTGCAGAGCGGCCCTCACTGCAAGTGCAGTTTTGTGGATGCTCCACGGATCGTCACTGTAGCCGTTGTCGGCTAGGATACCCTTAGCCCTGCCGATGCATCAATCCCTCATCGATTTCCAAAAGACATTCTCGATTGGCATTGTCCCCGGGATGGGATCAGCGATGCCTTCCACTCCAGCAACTGGATCGGTTGATGGCAACGGATATTTTTTCCACATGCCCTCGTACAGCTCGGTGTGCCAGTGGAGCTGTTCACTCGGATTGTCGTAGAATTTTGCAAGCCATTCGTCGTGCACGGCCTTGGCAAAACGGTGCGCCTCCCGGTCCGTGATGAGGCGCGGTGTGAGCGCATCTACACGGCAGCAGCAGGACGACCCAAGCTGGTTCCATTTACCGAGCGATTTCCGAGCCGAAGCTGCGCCCACTCGCGTTCAAACTCCGCAAGCACCTCTGCGTATTTCCTTAGTTCCCAGCGTCTTGTTGACTTCTCAGCGGCCGGTCAACACGGCAATGTCGGCTGGAACCCGCTTTCGGAACCAGCAAACGCCGGTCTTGCGATGCTTTGTTGGACGGCTCATAGCTAGGACCATGTGTAACACCTGTGCGTAGCACTCGGGTAGCCTAAGCATTTAATTTTGCTGGTTTTTCAGCTGCATCAACACCTCAGCAAGGTGATGGTGCCCAGAGGCGGATTAGGCGGAAGCACGTTGCTCGCTCTCAAGCGCTCAATTCCCGGAAGGTATGGGCGACCGCGAAACCCTATAGGGGCAAAGCGCCACATTAAGTCCGCCGTGCCGAAAAGGCCAACTGCCGGTTGGTAGACGCGACGCACCCGGCCGCGTATGATTTTTTCACGATCCGCGCACCGGGCAAATCCCGACCCACCCCGCGCTCGGTGGTCGCTTGGTCGACCCGTCGCTCTCCTGTGCGGCGGGTTTTTTTGTTTCCGGATGAAACAGTTGGTTGGAGGGGAAGTTCGTCCCTTCGGCATCTCTTGTGCAGAAATGCCACAAGAGCTGTTCGGAGAGTTGGATGAGTGTGCAAAGGGATTGGTCCAATTGAAGAGCACGCAATAATCGCAATCCTCAACAGGGCTGACCGTGGGGACAGCATTTCGATCAAGGCGACATCGACCATATTCGGCACGCTGCGCCTATAGAAGCAGCTACTGCCCTCGGCCTGTCGGTGGCATCCGATAAGGGCGGGTAGTAGCCGTTCAATCTAGCGCGAGCCGGTTGTCCTCGCCACAGTTGTTCGCGGTCCCATTGTACGAAATTGGTTGTTGATTTTTACAAGCGGCGTGCCAACAAATGGGTGCTTGGGTTTATGTCCAGGGAGGCCTCAGGTGGACATCGAGACGGACTGCGAGCGCATAGCCGTGGAGCTTGTGCACGAGGCCATCCAGAAGGTCCCGCACGGTGGCGCAGTCTCCGTCAAGGCCGTTATAGCTGCGGTTCGCCAAGATGGCCCTGACCTCGAAATCAGTAACACGGCCCTGGTCGACGTTATCGTGGCGACCGCTCCGGCGTTTGGACGCGCAGTAGCCTTCGACCTTAACGAATAATGCTGTGACAACTCATCCGGCCGCCTCCGGGAACCTTCAGCAACCAAATGAGTTGCGTAAAAAGCTTAAGGCGAACCGTTATGGCCACCCGAGATAGGGATAATCGTTCCTTCCGAGAATTGATCAGTTCGGAAGATAATCGTCGGAAGTTGCGCAAGCAGCTAAGCCTGTTGGACGACCGACCTTTGCCGCCGAAGCTTGCCGCTTTAGCGGTGGAGCTTCAGGAGGAGCTTGAGCGGCGAGAGCAAGAATGGGCTGAGGAGACCGCGGCTGCCCTAGTTCCCAGCAACGTGCCGCATTTTTTCAGCCCCTCGGTCAGCGTGAGAACTGAGCCTCCCGATCAGACGCGCAGCGTCGACACTGCTGAGGCAGCAGTTGAGGAACTCCTGAACTGCACTAAGCGTGGCCCCAAGTGGAACCTCGCGCTGCGCGTTTGCATTGCCGTGATTGCCGACAAGATGGAAGCTGAGGAGGCCCGTAAGGCATTCCTAGCTGCTGCCGAGGAGGAGGAGGTATTACGCCACTTTGGTTAGGTCTCCTGGATGCCCGCGCAGCCCTACCCGATCGCGGTCCGCTCAGAAATTTCTACCAAATATTCCGACCCACTCTAGTTACCCTTCATGACAACCCTTTGGTTTGTCCCTCGGGTGTTCGTGACGATTGATCGGACGGCGGCAGGCATGGCTGCAACAATGCGAGGGCAGCCCTTGAGCAGCTCAAGAGGTGGACCCGGAGAGGACCTCGCTGGCACAAGGCGTGGACGCTTTGCCTGTTAGCGATGGAGGGCGATCGGATTGACCCTCATGTCGTCGCTAGGCTTTCGTGGCTGCCGCTAAGGAGGCGGAGATGTATCTCTCGCCCGAGTAGGAGGTGTCATGGCCCTATATGGGAAAGACGGGCCATTTATCCATCGAGCTTCAACGGCTCATGTTCGGGGAGATAATGATGCAGCACCTCGCCACGGTTTCGCTTGTCGAACGTGAGGCCACAGACAGGGCAGACTCGAAATGCTCTGCTTCGTCGTTCACAGGCGGCCCGTGGCGCTTGCCCTTGATCCCGGTTGCGGGGTTGTTGGTTCTATCTCGGCTCACGTTGATTGTCCGAACTGTGATGGGGACGGCCCGACAGCCGCTGCGGGGTAGGCAACCGACCGGCGGGCCTAACCGGCGGGGTGTGGTCGTGTCCGCCGGCTGGGACCAACAATAAGCCGTTTCGTGCAGAATTGCTAATTTAGTAAACGATCACAATCCGTTCCACTAGCCACCAGATGGGACGGGGCTAGACTCGATTCTGTGCGTAAACGAGTGAGTTCCGGTGCTGGCCGGCTGGAGTTCATTTGTCCGATGATGCCCACCTTGGTGGCCAAGCCGGCCCAAGGAGACGATTGGACTCACGAGTCAAGTCGACGGCCACTGCTCTCAAATTCTCATCGACAACGAAGTAACCCGGTTCCTTTGATGTGAAAATGTCTCCTATCTGCGGCAATTCACATCAAGTCATCCGGAATCCTGCATACTTGTAATATTTGTTTTGCAGTCTTTTAACATAATTTAATGAAAAAATGCTGTTCATTATCCCAACATTACATCTAAAAGTGAGTCGGACCTGCGCGGATGGCAGCAGGAATCGGAATTTTGACCACTGCCAGGAGAGAATATGCCTTCCATATCTACTCGCAGCGCCAACGCAACGGACGCAGAGACGGTCGCCCGTTTCATTCACGCGCTACTCGATGAACTCACTGGCGGGAAAGCGCCCACGCCCGAGGTCGTCAGACAAAGCGCGGATACGGTGCTTGCCGACGCTGGCGGGGTCGCTTTGATCGCAAGTGCAGATGACGAGCCGGTCGGCATCATGGTGCTGAATGAATGCACGGCGATCTATGCAGGAGGCAAGTTCGGCTACATTTCGGAGCTGTATGTTCGACCCGACATGCGCTCCAAAGGGATTGCCCCTCATCTGCTTGAGGTCGCCTCCAGGAAAGCCGTGCTCGTGGCTGGAAGCGACTTGAGGTTGGAGCGCCCGGGCAACCAAAATGGAAGCGCACGCTCGATTTCTATCTGCGGAACGGGTTCGAGGAAGTCGGCCCTCGGCTCTGTCGGATAATCTAGACTCAGAGTGTCTGCTGTGGACTGCTCAAAGCAACCTGCACGATCTCAGCGGATTGAGGTCCGGCGTGGTCGCTGCCTGCCGCTGCAATCGTACCAGCATCGTCATCGCAAATGTGTGCCTCAGATAATGCAAGGTTCCCGTCACGCCGACCGCCCGGAACGCATCGGCAAAAACCGCCGTCAATCGGGTCACGCTAACGGCGTTTCCTTGAGTGTTGAGGAACCGAGCCGAGGGCGGCAATCTGCCAACCTACAGGGGCGCTGCATAGACGACCGCACCTGACGTGCACCCCGGTTACGCAGCGTATAGCCGAATAACGGATCATTCCTATGAGGGTAGTTTCATGAAATTGTATGCGAAATTCTTTGGTGGAGCGGCAGCGTTGCTCGCTGCCTGGCCGGCGATGGCCAGTGCCGCGGTGGTGAGCGAACCGGCGCGCTACAATCCCAATTTCTCGTTCGTTGGCGGCGTCGGCGTCATCGACATCGAGGCCAACGAGCTAGTCTATCAGGCTCCCGGCAGCGGCTCGAAGCTGAGCCACCTTATCTGGGAAGGCACCGCTCCGGTCATTTCAGCCGAGATGACGGCGCGCAGCGAGGCCGGCTGGACCGCCAAGCTTTCCGGCCAGATCGCCTTCAGCGGCGACAGCTACATGGAAGACTATGACTGGATCCCGACCAATGATGGCTGGAACGACTGGATCCCGCCATTCTCGACCAAAGATGGCTGGAACGACTGGAGCGACCGTTCGCGCCATTCCGACACCGATCTGGATCACTTCTATTCGGCAACCGTCGCGATCGGCCATGACTTCCAGGTCAGCAACCAGCTGCTGATTAACGTCAACGGTGGCTTCAAGTACACCTCGGTCAAGTGGACTGCCTATGGCGGCTCCTATGTCCACAGCGATGCCGGCTTCCGGGATTCGGTTGGCGACTGGCCAGGAGGCACAAAGGTCGCCAGCTACCAGCAGAACTTGCCGGTCGCCTTTGCCGGCATCGATACGACCTACGTCAAGGATCACTGGAACTTCGGCTTTGCGCTGAAGGGCGGGATGACGTTCTCGGCCGGCGATACCGATCATCACTGGACGGGTGACGAGCGCTTCGAGGATGATTTCAAATCGGCGCCGGTTCTGATGGTCGGCGGCAGCGTCGGCTATCAGTACAACGAGCGGACCAGCTTCTTCGTCTCCGGCTCCTACGAAAAGGTGTTCACCGCTCGCGGCGACTACAACACCTATGACATTCCGACCGGCGCAGAGACTGGCGGCGAAGACGACATGAGCGGCGGCGATCTTGCCGCGGCGACGGTGATGGTCGGCATCAAGACCTCGTTCTGATTGAATGAACCCGACCGGCCCCAAACCGATGTCCGGACGGCGCAGAAATCGGTGGGCGCGATAGGAACGACGTTCTTTCGCCGAGCTGTCGTTCCGCGGTAGACCGTCTCTGATCTCGCAGCAGTCGCCCTTGTCCCCGACAATGGTATTAGGAGAGATGCAAACCGATGGGCCATCGAATAGGCCCATCGCGACAGCTGTGAGCTGATAGCCTTCAATCGTCGGCTTCCAGAACAACGTCGAGCCGCACTCAGAACCCGCGTTCAACTTTTATCGGACGATCGGTACCAACGGGTGTTGTTCACCGCCGACTGAGAGCGCGTCGCACCGAACATTCACGGCAGCGAGGAAATGGCCCGATTCGTTCGATGTGATCGAGCGTGAAGCACGCGACGTCGGCTGAGCAGACCGAGCGGTTCCTCCACCATCTGCATGAACATGCTCCGGAACTTTCAATCGCGGCTGACCTGGCCCGCCGCTTTGCCGCGATGATACGTGGCGACGACGATGCAGGCCTTCGCTCAATGGATCGGGGATGCCATGAACAGCGAACTGGCTTCGCTTCGCAGCAGGTCTCAGCCGTGACATTGAGGCTGCCCGGGCGGCAATCACCCAGCCCTGGAGTACGAGCCCGGTCGAAGGCCAGATCAACCGCCTCAAGACGATCAAGCGCCAGATGTACTGGCGCGCCGCCTATCCACTCCTCCGGAGGCTACTTCTGGCAGCCGCTTGACCCAACCGGACAAAGGGACACCCGAAAAAGTTAGTCCCTGCACCAAATACGCGGAAGAACCCGATTTGGCCTAAGCCTGACGGCGCCCGCGCGCCTGACAGCGCGTGCCGGGTGCTCGTGAACCGAGGCCGCTTTTTCTTCGACAGGCTCAGGCGGTCTCGGCCATCCGGCTTCGCCCCCTGGCGCGGGCAGCCTGTCGGCTGCTGACGGTCGCCGGCCTGTCGGCCGGCGCGGTATGTCTGTTGGCCTTTCCCGGCGGCGCGCGGTGGGCGGCACTCCCTTCTAGGCCGCCGCGGCATCCCGCAACCCTTCGCTTCGCTTCGGGTCCTCCTCTTGCGTTCCGGTCGTTCGGATGCGGTCCGCCTCCGACGGCGGGCCTTTCCGGTCGCGTCTCGCCGCCCACCCCGCTTCCGGGGAAAGGCGCGGCGAGTGGTTAGCGGAGGACGAAAGGAATGCGTGCAAACGACAAGCGTTGCGCCAGCGCAGAGGCTGGCGCGGCTAAGGGCGGGCGCCCGGGCGCCAGCCTTTATCAGGAGATCACGGACAGCATCATTGCCGAACTGGAGCGCGGCACCGTGCCATGGGTCAAGCCATGGGGCAGCGCAAAGGCCGACCTCGGTCTGCGGGGGAATGCCGCCACCGGGCGCCGCTATTCCGGCATCAACATCCTCATCCTGTGGGGCGCCGTCATCGAGCGCAGCTATCCCGGCCAGAACTGGCTGACCTTCCGGCAGGCGCTTGCTCTTGGCGGCAATGTCAGGAAGGGCGAGCGCGGCACAACAATGGTGCATGCCGACCGCTTTGTCCCCAAAAACGAGAAGGAGCGCGCCAAGACAGACGGCGACGAGCCGCAGGCCGTGCCCTATTTGAAGCGCTTCACCGTCTTTAACATCGCGCAGTGCGACGGCCTGCCCGAGCACCTTTACGGCAACGCCGAACCGCTGCCCGAACGCGAGATCATCCCACAGGCCGAGGCGCTTATTGGAGGAAGCGGCGCGGATTTCCGCATCGGCGGCGATCGCGCTTTCTACATGCCGGGCAGTGGCACCATTCAGGTGCCGCCGAAGCCGGCATTCTTTCAGCAGATCGACTATTACCGCACCTGCTTCCACGAGCTTGGCCACTGGACCGGCCACCCGGCGCGGCTGGCGCGCGACCTCTCCGGCGCCTTCGGTTCCAAGACCTATGCGCGCGAGGAATTGGTTGCCGAAATCGCCGCAGCCTTTGTCTGCTCGACGCTCGGCATCGAGCCGACCGTGCGCCATGCCGACTATATCGGCACATGGCTGAAGGTGCTGCGCGAGGAAAATCGCGCCATCTTCCGCGCCGCCAGCCTTGCCTCCAAAGCCGCCGATTTTCTTCTTGGCTTTAACGCCGAGACCGAAGGCGCGCAACAAGATGAGATCGCGGCATGAGCGTCGCGCGATCCCGACACCCTGCAGACCGAACCGACGCCGCAAGGCGAGCAGACGCTCATTCCCGTGTCCGGCCGGTCACCACGCGCAACCGCCTTGCCCTCTTGGCCGACGCGCCCGCGCGCGGCGCAGAAGCCGCTCGATACCGGGCTGCTCGATGAAGCCGACAGAAATCAACTCGACCTGATTTGAGAGGAGTTTTCCCATGATCTTGATCACCGACGAACTGCGCGCCCAGCTGCTCGCCAATGGCGCAACTGACATCGAGACCGACCATGTCCCGGTGGTAAGACTATTCGATCCAACCGGGCCAGCAACCTGGCTTCTCACCGAACTCGACGCCGACGGCGACACAATGTTCGGCCTTTGCGACCTCGGCTTCGGCTTCCCGGAACTCGGCAGCGTCAGCCTTGCCGAGCTTGCAAGCGCCAAGGCTCGGCGTGGCCTCGGCATCGAGCGCGACCTCTGGTTCAAGGCGCGCTTTCCGCTCTCCGTTTACGCCCAATCGGCGCGCAGCGCCGGCCACATCACCGAAGCCGAGCGGCTTCTGCGGCAGGCAGCGGAAGCACTGCCAAATCCCATTCCGAGCTTCCGCCAGACGCGGCGGAGCAAGAGCGCCGATAAGGCGCAAAACCGCCCCCGCCGCGCCGGCCTTCGGCCCTTGCGGCGGGGACAATTCCACCCCCAACGAAGGAGACGAACCATGCAGCTTGCCCACATTCCTTTCGACCGGCTCAGCATTTCCACGCTCACATGGGGCCATTCCAGCGCGCCCGACGTGTTGGACATGCTGCCGTCCGTTCGCGCGCGCGGCGTCCTTGTGCCGCTTCTGGTGCGGCCCAACATCGAGCCGGATAGCTTCGAGATCGTCGCCGGCCGGCGCCGCTATCTCGCCGCGAAGTCGCTCGCCGACGAGCGCGGTGAGGGCGATGCCTTGCCCTGCGCCATCATGGAAGACGGCGACGACTCCGATGCGCTCGAGGCCTGCTGATCGAAAACTTCGCCCGGCTCGATCCCGACGAGGTGTCGCAGCGGGAGACGTTTTCGCGGCTGATCAAGGAGGGCTGCAGCGTGCCGACATCGCCGCCACTTTCGGCATCACCGAGCTTTTGGTCAAACGCATTCTGGCGCTCGGCGACCTCTTGCCGAAAATCCGCGAGGCCTATCGGCGCGAGGAAATCGACGCCGAGACGGCGCGCAATCTGACCATGGCCTCCAAGGCGCAGCAGAAGGATTGGCTGGCGCTTTATGCCGATCCGGAGCAATACGCGCCGCGCGGCGACCAGTTGAAACAATGGCTGTTCGGCGGCCAGTCGATTTCCTCAGAGGTGGCGCTGTTTGTCGTCGAGGATTATCCGGGCCTGATCGTCTGCGACCTGTTCGGCGAGGACAGCTATTTCGCCGACGCCGACCTGTTCTGGCAAAAGCAGAACGAGGCGATCGCTGCCAGACGCGACGCCTATCTGGAAGCCGGCTGGCCGACGTGGCCGTGCTGGAACCGGGGCAGTTTTTCCAAGTCTTGGGACCACGAAAAGACGCCGAAGAAAAAAAGGTGGCAAGGTCTTCATATCAGTCTCGCATCGCAGCGCGGTCGAGTGCCACGAGGGCTGGCTGTCGCGCAAGGATGCCCGCCGCGCCCGCCCGCAAGGCGAGGGCGGCGAGCACGAAGAAACCCCCGCATAGCCGTCGCGACCGGAACTCACCGGGCCGATGCAGAACCATGTCGATCTGCATTGCCATGCCGCGGTGCGCGCGGCCATGCTCGACCGTCCGGGTGTCGCGCTGCGCCTGATGGGGGCGCATCCCATCACAGGTTCGGGCCTGTGGCAGGTTCGCCGCGAGCCGCAGCGTACCGCCAATGAAGCGGTGGCGGCAAGCCTCGCAGCCTGCAAGGCCGAAGCCGTATTCTGCGAAGGCGGCGCGAGGTTTTGGCGCTGCTGGGGCAACCGGAGGAGGCTGGCGCGGTCGTCGGCGGCAACGGCGATGCCTTTGCCACAGCGCGCGTCTTCGCCCGGCTGTCGACGCTGTCCGACGACGATGTCCTGCGCGTTCTCGCCATCGTCATGGCCGAGACGGTCGAAGCCGGCAGCGCCGTCATCGAGGCGCTTGCCAATCACCTGAATGTCGATATGGCCGCTTGCTGGCAAGCCGACGACGCACTCTTCGACCTGTTGCGCGACAAGGAAATTGCCAATCTGATACTTCGCCGATATCGGCGGCAAGCATGTCGCCCACGGCAGTGTTTCGAGAAGGTGAAGACGCAAAAGCGCGACTTCCTGTTCGGCGAGAACAGCAGGGAGAAAGTCGACGCATGGCTGCCGCGCTGGATGAAATTCCCCCCGAAAGCTACACGACCCGGGGCGGCTTCCGCACCGCCGATCAATGGGCCAGAGTTCAGCCGCTGTTCATGGCCGAATGAACCAGCCAAGCCAGGCGGAGGCAATTCGAGTGCCGCCGCCTGGCACCTCTCTCGGCGATGCCGGCTGCACCTTTGCGGCTTTTCCGGCGCGCACCGCACGCGAAATCCCGACGCCAACTCATCGCCTTCGCCAGCCCTGCGCCGCGCCGGGATGCTTGCCGAGGCGCAACGCGGATATAGCCACGTCCGCCCCTGGTCGACGGTGTCTGAACCTGCGCAAGCCCGATATCCGCGACGCCGCTTGGGCATCGTGTCAACCGATCGCGCGGCCTGTCTCCTAAGCGGTCTTGCGGGACAACGCGATAGCGGCCATTCGCGGCAACGTTCGTCGTTATCAGCAGCGTCTGGAGGTGCTCGCCCGGGACCTACAAAAGAACAAGGAAGAGCTGAAAATCCGCCGGTTGTTCAATCGGGACGAATGGGCGATCACCAGTGCGAGCCCGGTTTGCGAGCAGTCGATCGATGGTACGCTCTCCTCGGTCATGCTGGCGATGCGATCAATGCGCTGCTGGTCGCCGCGGCCAAAATCTGCGCCTGATCCTCACGGTTCTCGCGCTTTGGCTTGCCTGGTGCCTGCAAGCACTCCAGCCGAAAACGACGAAATCGGATGCTTCCACTGGTCTTCCCGGGTTAGAAATATCAACATATCAACGCCTTAGACGTTGTTCAGGGCCGACTACCGAGTATCTGCGCCGCGGTAGGGTTCGGCTCGGCTGAGAGCATGAAGCCGAGCGCCCCCCATACGCAAGGGCTCGCCTATACTCGTGCCGGTAATCTAGGGCTCGGCAGGTCGCCAAGGCCCTGGCGGCAAGCATTCCGGATCAGGGCGAGGTTGGGTTTTGGCCATGCGTCGCGTGTGGGTCGCTGACTTGAGGTGATGTGCGTCCGGCGGCCCGCCTCGTCGGCTCGTCGAGGTTAGTCACCGAAATGATGCGCTGACCGCCGGCCAGCGGACTGACCGAAGACGCATCCACATTCTGACTTCGCGGAAAAGATGATTCAAGAGATACGAGCCATCCCCAAGGTCGGCCGGAGCGTCCCGCTCGGCCCAAGCGTGAAAGATATCATCGCCACCCACGAGGCTCTGGGGTCGAACCGCAACCCTTCGCTCTCGCTTCGGGTCCTTCTCTTCGTTCCGGTCCTTCGGATGCGATCCGCCTGGACGGCGGCCCTTCCGGTCGCAACTCGCCGCCCGCCCCGCTTCCGTCCCGCTTCCGGGGAAAGCCGCGATTGGCGAGCGGAGGCAAAACGACGCATGCAAGATAGAAGCGTGCGGTCATCGAAGAGGCAGGCAGAGGCGGGGCGCCATGTCGTTCCCGTTTTCGTCTTGCTAAGGTCACCATTGCGCAGGAATCGGCGCAGGCCCTCGTCCGAGCAGTTCTCCGCTCGCTTAACGCCTCGATCATAGCCAACAAAACGGGCGCGAGGATTGCTATAGGCAGAAGCTGCCGAAGCATCATATTTGCTCTTTTGCTCGGTCGGGTGGGGTCTGACCAAGAATGTTGCGAACGAAGAAGTCCAGGAGTTTGCGCTCAGTGTAGATGCCTGGCACGTTGTGATCGGCACCAGGCACATAGACCATGTCGAAATCTTTTCCCGCCTTGATGAGTCGGTCGGCAAGCTGCAGCGAGGAGGACGGGTCGACGTTGCGGTCCATTTCGCCCATGACGATCATCAGCTTGCCCCGCAGCCTGTAAGCATTGTCGATGGCGGAGGATTGGGAATATTCAATGCCGACTGGCCACCCCATCCACTTTTCGTTCCACCAGATCTTGTCTATCCGGTTGTCGTAGCAGCCGCTGTTGGCGACCGCGACCTTATAGAATTCGGGATGGAAGAGTAGCGCGCTCACCGCGCTCTGGCCGCCTGCGGACCCGCCGAAAATGCCGACATTGGAGATATCGTACCACGGATACCTCGCGGCGGCCGCCTTGTGCCATAGAATGCGATCGGGAAAGCCTGCGTCCTTCAGATTTTTCCACGCGACGTCATGAAAGGCGCGTGAGCGGTTGTTGGTACCCATGCCATCGATCTGCACAACGACGAAGCCCAGCTGCGTGAGCGGCTCTGTCCGTCTTGAGAAGGATTTTGGGACGAAGGAGCCCTGGGGCCCGGCATAGATTTTCTCCACCACCGGGTAGTTCTTCTTCGGATCGAAATTGGCGGGCAGGTGGATCACGCCCCAAATATCAGTCTTGCCGTCGCGCCCCTTGGCGTGGAAGCTGAGTGGCGGCTGCCAGCCGGCGGCGACGAGCTCGGACATGTCGGCGGTCTCCACCTCCATGAGTTTGACATCGTCGCTGGCGCGGTAGAGCATCATGCGGGGCGGCAGATCGATGCGTGACCAGAGATCGACATAGTAGCGGCCGTCGGGAGAGAACTCGACATGGTGGTTGGCCGGCTCGGGCGTGAGCTCAGTCAGCCCCTCACCGTCGAAGCCGATGCGGTACGCATGGACGAAATAGGGGTCCTCCCCCGGGTTCCTCCCGCTCGCCTCGAACCAGATCTGGCGCTTGACCGGATCGACATGGTTGACCGCGCGGACCACCCACTCACCGCTGGTGATCTGGTTCTTGAGCGCGCCCGTCTGGCCGTCGAACAGGTACAGGTGCTCGTGCCCGTCGCGCTCGGACGCCCAGATGATCTCCTTCCCGTCGTCGACATCGTAACGAAAGATTTTCCCGGTACGGTGCTGGTTCATCACCAGCGGCCGGTAATCAACGAAGGTCGTGCTGGTCTCTTCGATCAGCGAGCGTGCGCGGCCCGTGGCGGCGTCTACCTCGACCAGCCGATAGAGCTGATGCCCGCGCTGGTTATATTCGAAAGTAAACCCGCGACCGTCCGCCCACCACCGGAAAGGGGAAAGTTCGAAGGGGTTGGAGAACAGGGCGTCGTCAATCGCGACTTGGCGCAGGCCGGCAATGTCGAACAGGACCGGCTGGGGCAGCGGAAGGACATCGCCCGGCTTGGGATAGACCATTGTCGAATATTCGCGCTGCAACCGGTCCGTCGACGAATTGAGGTAGGGGACCTCCCGCTTGTAGCCGGGGCGAACGCGGTAGGCCGCGAGATGGCGCGAGTCCGGCGACCAGCTCAGTGTCGAAAAGACGTAGTGATTGCCCTCGGATCCATCCCGGCTCAGCGCAACATCCTGCAATCCGTCCTTGCTGCGCAGCAAAACATTGCAGTTCTTTATAGAGACGATCCATTTGCCGTCGGGCGAGTCGCTCCTCTGGTCGCGGTTGTTCTCAGCCGGTGGCGTGTAGTGGTGGCTGAGCTGAAACTTCGGGGCGTCCACATCCAAGTTTGTGCTGGTGCAGGCATAGCTTTCAATGTCGCAGCTCCACCGGACCTGCTCAATCATGAAGTCGAGCCTGCGACCATCCTCGGTCAGTTCGAAACGCTCGAAGGGAAGATCGCCGGCCTGATAGCTCTTATGGCTCGCTTCATTTAGCGCGGCCGCCAGACGGGCCTGATCGAAGGCGGCCCGTTTCAAACCCGTGGCAGCATCGACCCGCATGAACTGCTGCTCGCCATGGGTAGTCCGGCGGTATACGAACGCGTTGGCTCCAGTCAGCCAGAACGGCCCCTCGGGGACATTTACGGTGAGCCCGCGATAGCGACGGTTGATCGTCAGTGCCCGCTCCCAATCGCTCAGCACTAGCGGTGGATGTGCACCGTTCGAACCGATCTTGACCATATCTGTTCACCTCTTTCGGTTTTCGGAAGACACATTGTTGGATCTGGCTTTTCATCGCCGGTGTGCAGCAGCGTTGAGCGTTGCTCGAAGGAGCCAGCACGCGGGTGCGGCCTCGATGGCAGTCAACATGACCGTCGCCCTACGCCGATTCCAGGAACTGGCCGGGTGAACCAGACTGAAGAGTTGGCATCCGAGCCAGCAGGGTATTTTCCATGTCCACAATGATGGAATGTTCAAAGCCCGATGACGCTTGCAATCACACTCCCTTCCTGTTCCTGCACCGGAAACGGCCGGAACGGGGCCAGGCACAAGGCGTTGGCTATCGACATTCTCTGCATGGCTGGCGTCAGTCCGTTGATCCGTGTCCGGAGGACGACGCGTCGCATATCCGACAGCTCGGATAACCCCAAGTCACATTGACCTTGGGTGTATGTCGGGTTGACAAGAGTGGACCGTCGGGCCGACGGCAAAGGGCGCACGAGGCGCCCTTCATTCGACTCGGGCTGCGCGTAAGCCGCCTTCGCCTTCCGTTGTCAGAAATGGTACGTGACGCCTGCGCCTATCAGCCAGGGATCGAGCTCCGCCTTTCCCGTCTGCTTCGCGCCGGCCACCGTGACGTCGAAGTCTGGCTTCAGGAAAAGCTTCTTCACGTCGAAGTTGACGCCCCAGTGCTGGTCGACCATGTAGTCGAACCCGACCTGCAGCGCGGTGCCGAACGTGTTCTTGACCTTGAGATCATCGGCGCTGCTGGCTTGCTGATGATAGAAGATCGTATAGTTCACGCCGGCGCCGACATAGGGCTTGAAGGCGCCGAAATCGGTAAAGTGATACTGCAATGTCAGCGTGGGCGGCAGCAGCCAAACCTTGCCGATATTCCCCAGCCCGCCAATCGAGCCTTGGCCTGTGATGTTGGCATAGGTGGTGCCGAGGATAAGCTCGGCTGCGACGTTGTCCGTGAAGAAATACGAAATATCGAGTTCCGGCGTTACGGTGTTCGAATAGGAAAGACCGGAGCCGGGCACCGCGTTAACGTAGCCCGAATCCTCAGTGATAACCCCCAACGCGCGCAGGCGGATCTGCCAAGGGCTTGGCCATTCCGTGAACAAGGCACCCTTATCCGGGTCGCACGGTTCTGCAAGGTCTGCCGCGGCCGCCTGCTGTCCTACCAGCAACAGGACGACGGCCGCTGTGAGTCCCCGCAACACGTTCATTCGCTTTGTTGCCATAATGTTGTTTCCTTGCTCGTTAGACTTCACTGTGAATAGTCCTGCCGTGTTGATCGCTATCAACAGAATACTGGCGCGCATTATTCGCAAATTCTGCGCGCATTGTTAGACCTGTACTCACTTCGTCGAAGGTTCGCCCTTGTTGACCTGCCGGTCGCCAATGAACGCTATCGGCGTGCTAGCCGATCGCGCTGCCAAGGAAATCGTCGCCCAAGGCAATGAATGCGGCCCGCTCGGATTGTCCTTGCCGTAGCTGTGCCCGCCTGCGCTGGTCCCATAGAAGTAAGCGGGAAGGCACCGTATTAACGTAGCCCGAATATGACCCCGAGGCGGCGCAGGCGGAACTGCCCAGAGCTTGGCTCTTAGATTGGTGTCGTAGACGGGCACGGGTAAGGGGGAGGCGGAGGGGGAGGCGGAGACGCGGAGGGGGCTTTTGGAATCGCGATAGCCGGCTGTGCCAGCAGCATCAAGACGACGGCCGCTGTTACTCCCCGCGCCACCTTCACTCGCTTTGTTGCCATGATATTTCTCCTTGCTCTTCAGAAATGGTAGACTGCAATAGTCCTGCAGTATTGATTGATATCGACAGCGTGCGGGGCGCGTTTGTGCAAACCGTGCTCGCATTATTTGCACCTTGTCGCAGTCCTCGACCTCTACTCACTCATTCGATGCCCGCCTTTCTCGAGCTCCCGGTCGTCTATGAAAGCTATCGGCGTGCCAGCCGATCGCGCTGCGAAGGAAGTTGATGCCAAGACTACTGAATGCAGCGCGCTCCCGATTGTCCTTGCCGGAGCCGTGGCCGCCCGCGCCGGGCTCGTAGAAGAACGCGGGATAGCCAAGGGCCTGCAGCTTTGCCGCCATCTTGCGCGCGTGGCCCGGATGGACGCGGTCGTCCCGCTTCGTGGTCGCGAGCAGGATCGGCGGATAGGGCTGTCCGGGTGTCGCGGCGTGATAGGCGGAGATTTCCCTCAAGAAAACCCAATCGTCAGCCTTGTCGGGATCGCCATATTCGTCGATCCAGCTCGCGCCCGCCAGGAGCTTGGTGTAGCGGCGCATATCGATAAGCGGAACCGTGCAGAACAGCGCGCCGAAATGCTCAGGATAGCGGGTAAGCATGTTGGCGATCAGCAGGCCGCCATTTGAGCCGCCCTCGGCGGCAATCCGCCTCGGCAGCGTAATGCCCCTTCGCACGAGGTCGGCGGCAACGGCGGCGAAATCGTCATGGGCGAGACGCTTGCCCTCCCTCCGCCCGGCATCGTGCCACCGGGTGCCGAACTCGCCGCCCCCGCGGATGTTCGCCACCACACACGTGCCGCCGCGCTCGAGCCACAGCTTGCCGAGCGAGGAGTTGTAGGAGGGCAGGAGCGATATGCCGAACCCGCCATAGGCGCTGAGATGAACCGGGGCATCCCCGTTCCCATCCGCCGGACCGACCTGTGTATAGGGAATCATCTCACCATCGATCGATACTGCCTCGTGGCGCGTGACCACCAGGCCGGATGCGTCGAAATTCTCCGGGCTGCGCTTCAGGATTACTGAAGCGCTGACAGGCGGCGCGGCATTGAGATCGAATAGGAAAAGCTGCGGCGGGGTGATTGGATCATGAGCCCCGACCAGAACCTCCCCATTGGTCTCGTGATCTGCGGCATCGAGTGACCAGAGGTGAACAGTCCCTTGCACGGGAACGGTGTCCAGGGCTCGGCGCGTCCATTCCTGCGGGCCCGGCGTGAACACCTCGAATCTCGGAACGAGGTTCGCCAGGTAGGCGATAATGAGCTTCCCGTCATTCCAGAAGAATGACTGCAGACAGCGCCTCTCGTCCGGTTCAAACAGGGTACTGAAACGGCGTTCGCCGGCCAGGAAAGAGGAAAGCGAGATGCCGATCAGCGCGTCGGCGTGATAGGTCGTCCCGGCAACCGTCCATGCTGTGCGCGGCTTTACCGCCAGCCAATCGCCGAAGTTACCCCACCAGGCGTCCTTAGGAAGGTCGATCTCAATCTTCGGCCCGCTATCATCGCCAATGCGGACTATCTTCTCGAAGTAGGCCAGCTGCTCGATGAACCACACGCGCTCGCTCTCGGCGGTACGGTCCAGATGGCCAGACACACCCAGGGTTTCGGAACCGGTCTCGAAGATTACCGGCGCGGTGAGGGGATCCGCGCCACGCTTCCACAGTCGCACGGTGCGCGCGTAACCGGAGCGGGTGGCCATGCCATGACCAAGCGCACTGGAAAGCAGAAGCGTGTTGGGGTCGAGCCAATCAATGTCACCCTTGGCCTCGGGGAGATTGAAACCGTCGGCGACAAAGCTCAGAGAGCTCAGGTCGAATTCGCGATGCACGACCGCGTCGCTGCCGCCGCGCGACAGGCGCAAGACGGCTCTTTCGCGCGTCTCCGGCTCGATCGACGCGCCGCCCCAGACCCAGTCTTCTCCGTCGCTAGCCGCGAGGGCGTCCAGATCGACCAGTAGCTCCCATTGGGGATCCGCCTTCATGTAGGCGGCAAGGGTGGTCCGGCGCCACTGTCCGCGCGGATTTCCGGCATCTTGCCAGAAATTGTAGAGGTACTGACCACGGCGCCAGATGGTGGGAATCTTGTCAGGACGGTCGAAAATCGCTGTCAGGGCCGCCCGATCGCGCTCGAACTGCGTTCCCGCGAAGTGCTTCAGGGTCTTTGCCGACTGGCTGGCGGTCCACGCAAGTGCCGGTTCGCCTTCTACATCTTCAAGCCAAAGATGAGGGTCATCGTCGGGCGCATTCAGCGTTGGGCGGAAATCGAATTCGCTCATGTGCGAAAGACCTGAGGAATGAAGGCGCAATGGCTCTCGCCTGCTCGAGAAGGATCAATGTTTGCGGCGTCGCCCGCATGTTCGAAAAGCGTGATCATGGATGAGTTCTTCCCAGTCGGTGCGGCGTCGCAGTGCTTTTGCGCATAGGACCGCAACCGTCGTGCCAACTGGGAAATCCCTTACGGAACAATGGGATCGCTCTGGCAGCGCTGTGTCAGATGTCAGACATCGTCGCGAATGCGACAACGAGCGTACCCCGTAATCACCGGATCAACCTCCGGCGCGAGCGGTGACACCGTGCAGCACTCAAGCAGGAGTGGCTGGGCTGTGGTCCAGCGGCAAAAAACCGGAGATTCGAGGAAAGGGCTGGGCGCCGCTTGGGCGACCTGATGGTGCCCAAGCCCTGCCGCAATCTTGGCCTGCACCGTTCCCTTGATTGCATTCTTGAAGTCTGTCGATCAAGTCACCAAGCTGCATTCGGGCGAACGCATGGGACTCGTCCCTATGGCAACCTGGGCTGATGTCGGGCCGCCGTCCGATATGAGGGTTTAGGATTGGGGGAGCTCGGGCTCGGCGTAGTATCTCAACGAGACGCCTAATGGTCGACGATGTCTACCTGACGCTACGCATTGGTGTGCCGCGGCAACAGGGCAGTGCGGGGCAAGTCTGCTTGGAAGAATCAGCTGCAGCAGGCGCTAGTGAGCCCCGGCCGCGCTCGATCTCCATACCGTCCGCAAAGAAAGCTCGGCGTGAGCACCGGCAAAAAGCGATCTGCGCGCCTCGCCGGTTCGTTTTGCGGTCCACTGAGCTGTCGGCTTAACCTGTACAACTATACAGGCTGCCATAGCGCGGAACTTGGCCTCCAATGGCGGAAATTCCCCCAGGAGACCTCCGATGACTGAGCTTATAGCGCTCGCGCTACGACAACCTATCCACAATCAGTGTGCAATCCACCGCCACGCTAATGCGCCTGCAAGGAATGTCTGGAACGCGATGCAGGAGCCGATCACCGCCATCAAACCGACTCCCTTGGCGTGCTCAGGCCGCGCTGGCTGTCGCTGCGCGGGTTCGACGGTCTGGTCGCTATTTGCGCGCGTCTTCTGCCCTCTACAGTGCCGATGGCACACGCTTCGACGAAATCGCGCCATCGACCTCTGGTGCCTTTGCCTGTGCTTTGCCAAGTGGCACGGTGTTTCGACATCCGTGGGGGCGGGCAGGGGGGCACGGTCGTGCCTACAGTTCTCGTGACTGGCGCGGATGAGGCTGATTGGCGCGATGAAAGATCGTACGATTACACCGCTGGTCTGACGCCGCGCGAATGGGCCTGGGAGTTCTTGCGCCGCAATCCAGCATTCCAGCGGGAGGTGACCGCTCCAAGCCAGCAGGCAAATACTTTGTCCTACCGACCCTTTCTCGACGTCGTCGCGCTCGCCGGCGACCTGTCACACTGGGGTGTCCTGTTTCGCCGACTCTTATGGGCGAAATTCGGTCGTATTCTGGTCACCGCTCTGGTGCGTCCATGTGCTGCCAGTCATTGCAGAACAGCTGTCAGCATCGTGGGTGACATCGTCGTTCGAGCTCTCGGCGTTGCGATGTCGTGCGGCGGTCCTGCTGGCGCCCGACAAGCGCCAGCATGTTCTTCTTCGCGATACAGAGTATACGCTCCAGCTCGCCGTCTCTGGCGCGGATATCCTGCACCCTGTTTCCCTCCACACCGAGGCGATCTGGCCCGCGATGCTTTCGAAGCCCCGTCTGAGGGCGCTCGAGTGCCTCAATTCTCTAAGTAAGGGTCAACACCTGCCCGCCCGCTTGTTTCCGCCGGAAAGACGCGGTCCGCGCTTGACCTTCGTTCTTCGTGCGCTCGACGGCTCACTTGCTGGGGCGTCACATCGTGAGCTCGCCGAAGCGCTGGTTGGTCAACGGCGCGTCCATGCCGACTGGAGGGATCCTCGCGATCATCTGCGCGACCGCATTCGCCGCGCCGTCTCGCGTGGCCGCGCCCTCATGAATGGAGGGTACAGAGATTTCCTCGCTTGAAAAGTGACAGTCCGCCCTGTGCGTCAGCCGGCGTAAAACCCGTCACCACCGATTGGCCGCTCGACATGGCAGCGAACGGCCTTCGAGCGCGCTCTGGTTGAGGCATCGTCGATGCCAAGAGGCACGTTCGTATTGTCCGATAGCCGACAATGTCGGGTACGCAAGGTACAGGAACCTGACTCTCGGGTGTTTTTAAGCGCTTTTTGACCTGGCACGGTACATGCACGCTATTCAGCAAAACACGCGGACTTAGTGGTTCCCACCTCCACGAGAGTCGCTGAATTACGCCACCTCCCAAGGCGTACCCGGCCCGGCAGCGACCTCAGTCTCCTGCCGGGCATCCGTAATTCAGATGTACTCGCGTTCAGAACTTCAAATTAGAGGCGCAATGTTTCGCGTCCGGCTATGCGAATTGGTGCTGAAGAATTGTCAGACTTCGAGCGCGGTCGTTATGGCTCCGTATTCACGGCAGCGACTATTTCGGCCATTGCCAACTCGAGATCCGCCTTTGGAGGAAAGGCTCACTCGCAGCGTAGACTTAGCATCTTCATAGCTGATCCCCATCGTCGTCAGCACATGCGACGGAGCGCTGGAGCCAGCGCGGCAGGCGGAACCTGTAGAGAGACAGATTCCGCGCATCGCCAGGCGCTCGACAATCGCATCGGCCTCACACCACGGGATGGTCAAGAGCACGTATTTGGAAGGCGCGGAGCTTGAATCCTATTAATACGTACTTGCGGCAGGCGGATTGCAACTCCCGTTCAAAGTTGTTTCGAAGTGCGTCGATGCCACTCGCTACACGCAGCCGCCGAGCCGCCTGTTTCGCGGCAACGGCCAGTCAGGCGGCTGCTTCGAGGCGCAACCCCTCCCTAATGTACAACGCGCTGGTTTCGGGCCTTGGAATTTATGCGCCGATAGGGAGAGCAGATCGACTTCGACGAACTCGTCTGTCAGATCGATGGGTATACGACCAACAACCTGCGTGGCGCCCACGTGTAGGATCGCCTCCGGAGCGAGGCTGGAGCGAGGCGGCGACGATATCGGTCAAAACTCCAATGGGTTGAACGACACCCGTCTCGTTGTTCGCAGCCATGACAGAAACGAAGGCGGTGTCGGACGTGAGTGTCGCAGCGAACGCATCTGGCTCGATCCAACCTGACCCATTCGCTGGACGTAGCCTACTTCGGCGCGCGAGACTCTTCGGTCGACTTTTGCTTCTTAGAGGTCAAGACCGGCCTGCATTGGGCTGCATGGGTGTACTTCGACTAAGTTGTCGCGCTTATCAGTTATTTTCTGGATGCGGCCAGCTGTTCCTCCAGATAATTGCCCAGGTTGACGGCCGCCATTGGGAACGTAGAGGGAGCGTTCGGTCTTCGTGTAGGGGTGCGTTCGGCTTATTGGTTCACGATGATCTGGCCCAGATCGGCAAGTCACTCGACCACGTGGTCCGGTCTGAATGGAAACCGCTCTATGTCAGCCAGTTTGGTCACCCCAGTAAGCACAAGGGCTGTCCTCAGGCCCGATTCCAGCCCGGCGAGCACGTCGGTGTCCATGCGGTCACCGACCATGATGGTATCGCCAGCTCGCACTCCTAGCCGGTCGAGCGCGTTGCGCATCATGAACGGGTTCGGCTTCCCGACGAAATAGGGCTGACGGCCGGTGGCCTTCTCGATTAGTGCTGCGACTGCACCGCATGCCGGATGGGAGCCCCGCTCGGTCGGGCCAGTCGCATCCGGATTGGTGGCGAGAAAGCGCGCGCCCTTCGCCACAAGCTCGGCGCCAGTTGCGATCTGCTCGTAGTGGTACGAAGTGGTGTCTCCGAGGACCACGAACTCGGGGGCAAACTCCGTTATCCGGCAGCCTGCCTGCCGCAGGGCCTCGACCAGACCGTGGTCGCCGATGACATAAGCAGATGATCCGAGCTTTTGCAGTTCCACGAACCGCGCAGTGGCGAGCGCCGATGTGTAGATGTGTTCTGGCTGCACGGCGAAGCCAACCGCTCTTAGACGCTCGGCATGATCTTCGGGCGTGAAGCGCGAGTTATTGGTGAAGATCTGAAACGGCTCACCCTTGGCGACTAACCCGGCGACATAGTCGACCGAGCCAGCAATCGGTTGGCCGCCGCGGACCAGGACCCCGTCCATGTCGAGCAGATGCGCTATAATCATTGGATCTCACCCTTCAATGTCTCTGTGGATGCGCGGCCTGGGTACGTCTACTGTATATTCTCCAGGCGAGCACGCCGGCGACTCTAGCGATTCAGAGCGATGCGCGAAGGGCGCTCAATTGCTTGTGCGGCAATAAGGAGGTTGCGGCGTAAACTTGCCGCGGTTAGATAGGATGAGCAACGTACCGTCCGGTACCGGCGCCTTGGCTCGTCGCCGTAGAGGCGGTTCAACGTAGCTGGGCGCTTAGATGCACACGTAAGGCGCGCAGGCCGGATCGCGATAGACGACCCGAATCAGCCGCAAGAAGGTTCGCCAAAGCGCTCGATCATCCCTTTGGTTCATTCTGCGCCTGAGGTGTCCATCCACATAGAGATCAGATTCCGCCTATGCAGAGATATTTCATTTCGAGGTAGTCTTCGAGCCCGTGGCGGGAACCCTCCCGCCCGATGCCGGACTGCTTCATCCCGCCAAAGGGCGCCGCTTCCGAAGACATACGCCCCGTGTTGATGCCAACCATGCCATATTCCAATGCCTCGGCCACGCGCCAGACACGCTTCAGGTTCGAGGCATAGAAATAGGCGGCTAGGCCGTAGATCGTGTCGTTGGCCTCACGCACAACCTGATCCGCCTCGTGGAAGCGAATGATCGGCGCCAGCGGCCCGAAAGTCTCCTCTTGCGCAACCGCCATGATGCTGGAGATTTCAGTGAGGACTGTGGGCTTGAAGAAGGTGCCATCCTTGCCAATACGTTCGGCCCCGCATCGAATTGTCCCACCCTTGGCAACGGCATCTGCGATGTGGGACTCGATCTTGGCCAAAGCATGCAAGTCGATGAGCGGTCCGACGTCCACTCCGGGGGCGAAGCCGTCGCCAACCGACAAGTACCGGATTTTCTCCACGAACTTCTCGACGAACTCATCGTGAACGCTCGATTGGACGTAAAGGCGGTTCGCTGAAACGCAAGTCTGGCCGGCGTTGCGGAACTTCGCCTGGATCGCGCCGTCAACCGCAGCGTCGATATCAGCGTCGTCGAAGACGATGAAAGGCGCATTGCCGCCGAGCTCGAGGCTGACCTTCTTGATCTGGTCCGAGCACTGGCGCATCAGCAGCCGGCCAACCTCGGTCGAGCCTGTAAAGCTGATCTTTCGGACCTTAGGATTGGAGCAGAGTTCGCGTCCAACGTCAGCACCTTCGGACGCATAGATCAGGTTGACGACACCGGAGGGAAAGCCGGCTTGGTGCGCGAGGGCGAACATTGCGCCTGCCACGAGCGGCGTCTGTTCAGCAGGTTTGAGCACGATCGCGCAGCCCGCCGCCAGGGCCGGCGAGATCTTGCGCGCCACCATCGAGGCTGGGAAATTCCACGGCGTAATCGTGCCGACCACACCGATGGGCTGCTTGATCACCAGCATCCGACGGTCTGTCGATGGTGCGGGGATCGTCTCGCCATAGATGCGATTGGCTTCTTCGGCGTACCATTGCAGATACGCGGCCGCATGCGACACCTCCGACTTGGCTTCGGCAAACGGCTTGCCCATCTCTGCAGTGAGTATCGCTGCAAGATCACCGGCGTGGTCAATGATCAGCTCATGCCATCGCCACAGAACGTCACTGCGTTCTCGGGTGGTCAGCCCCGCCCATCCAGGCTGCGCTACGTAGGCCTTGTCGATCGCAGCGCGTGTCTCCTCCACACCCATGTCGGGAAGTACTGCCAGCACTTCGCCGCTCGACGGGTTGAGGACCTCGAATGTCCGCTCGCTAACCGGCGTGCCGAGCGCCGGCAGGCGATCGAGGGCGCCAAACAGATCCGGGGATTTCAGGTGGCGGATCATCGGCAGGCACAGGGGCAATACCGGATTCCTCTCAAACGCGGCGGATATGTATGTCGACAGGGCGCCGGCGTGTACTCCGCACCTGCGGGTTCCTTATAGGGCCTCGGCCAGACGCTTGGTAGACCATTCCACTCAACTTGAGAGGGAGAATTCTTGAACTCTTCTGGTCGATGGCTTGCGGTTCTCACCATGTGCAAACTGAACAATGGACATCGGCTGGGGCCCCTAGTACGGCCCCTCCACTGAGCATCTATCACTAGCCGGAACTTTTGAGCCCTTGCCAAGCTTTGTCCGGGAGGTCTCGTCTACCACGCTGGGAAGTGCGGTCCTTGGAAACCGGCATACCAGTTAGATTATCATCTACGCAAACCCATCGATGCGTTCGTGGACAATCGCGCGCATTTGCTCCGCCATCTTCCCGCCTTGAGAGCCGTCTGATAGAGGCGGCGGCAATTCGAGGTGGTTGAGAGCGCGTGAGAGGGCTGCAACAAGATCGTCGATGCTGGTATCCGCATCGGCTGCCTTGAGGCCAGCCGTGCTCGCGAAAGCCTTGAAGTCGGCGCGCCGCAGACGATCGTCCTTGTCGTTCAGCTTGAGGGCCATCCGGTCTTTTTCGAGATGTGGAAACACGCGAGTCGTGACCGCGTCGTAGAGCGGAGCCATGCGGACTGAGCTGAACTGCGCGCTGCTGGGCTCTGCGATTTTCAGCAGTGCCATGTTCTTCAGGTGCATGTCGCCATCTGCGATCAGCCAGGCGAATAAGGATCGCTTGAGGACAAGCAGGGTCTTCTTCGGGAGAGGTCGATAGCGGCCTTAGTGCCCGCGCGATGCGCTCCATTGTGCCGCCGTATTTTTGCTTCCGTGGGCACACCGAGCACCGAGCAAAAATCCTCAAGCGCCAAAAGATGCTTGTCGTCAAGGCTCGTTCTGATGTCGAACCGCTCCACGAGGAGCGCCGGAGGCATCCTGTCAGGCATCGAGACGAGCGCCGTCGCGGGCGTCGTGAAACCGGCCGCGCTGCCCAAAGCGAGCGACTGCCATTCGATAACCGGCAGGGCCTCAAATCCACCTGTACCGGCAGGCTTGAGGATGTGGGTGAACGGTTTGCCGGTACTGGGGGAGAGAGTACCGTCGGTATCGAGGAACATCGGCGCTTTGATCTGAACGCCTGATAAACGCGGCGTATCGGTACGCTCGAAAATCTCCGCCAGATTGCGCTCGAAGCTCTGCTCCAGATCGCCGCGACCCGGCCCTGCATACTGGCCAGTGAAGATAGAATTTCTAGTGAAGCCATCGAGCCGGGTTAGCAGGACGTCGGGCGGCAGGGCGGAGAGATCGCTCGCACGCTCGACGATGGTAATGTTGGACATATAGCGTTTGCCCGAGCGCAGCGTCGCGCGCTCGTCGCGGTCATTCAACACCGACTCAAGCCAGCCTTCAGGCAGCAGCGACAGAATGAAAGGAGGGAGCTTGCCCGGCGTGGTCTGGCGAACAAGTGGCGGGCCATCCTGATCATCTGGATTCCAGCGCCACTCAAAACCATCATGTGTGAGATTGCCGAGCGGAGCGCCGTGCCACGCTACGATCAGATCGAACGCGGCTTCATTGCGCGCAGGCTCTGCGGTCACTGGACGGCGGAGGAGGAAGCGCTCGGCGTGCTCGCCTTCGCGATACCACTGGTTTTCGTGGGCGAGCGCCCATGTCGCGTCGGCAGCGCCCTGGGCGCTGCCGTATTCTTCTATGAGGCGGTTCGCAATTGCCTCGCGCATCGTCTCATCGATGGATCCCGCGTGTTCGCTGCGCAGGCGGAAAGCTTCGAGGAAGCGCTGGCGCATCGAGGAGACGTCGATCCGGAATTCTCCCATGCCATCATCGATATTCGCTTGAGCGACTGATGGGTGGTCGGGAGCTGCGTTCTGAATGATTTCCAGCGAGCGCAAGCGCGTGCGTTGTATTCGTCGCCCGCTCAGGAACAGGCGGCCATCGCGGGTCGGGCCGAGAAGGACAGCGCTCGCGGCCGAGAGGTAAGCGTTGGGATACAGGTATTTGGCGATGCGGACGGCGTGCTTGAGTATCGTGGCCTCGATATCCTCCCCGGCATCGACATAGATGCCGCGCCTTAGCTGAACGAGCTTGCCCGTTTCAGCCTGATAGTGGCTGCGGGTTTTATCGATGTTTTCCCCGACGAGGTGAAGAGCCATTTTCTAACTTTCTCGTATGTGAAATACGGGAAAGTTAGCATACTGAGCTCCAGAGTAAGAGAATTTAACTTTCCCGTATTTCAAATACGCGAAAGTTAATACCTTCTCTGAACGTCGGGCGTTCTCCGGCTCGGCAATCGAACCGCCGGGCGAGAACCCGATCTGCGAGGGCGAGCAGGCAGAAATCAAGGCGTTCATTCTGCCGCACCATAGTCGAATCAGCCAAACGTATGTGGGCGGAGTCCTTCAGCAAGTATTCTTAGAGCGCAGGATTATTCGCTGTCACGGGACACCAGGTAGCCGCGGGCCGACGCCCATAATGGCGGGCTCGGCCGACAGCAGTTTCTTCGCCGCCGCCCTGACCTGGTCGAGCGTCACCTGCTCGATGAGGGCCGGGCGGTGCTGGATGTAGTCTATGCCGCGCTTGTCGAGCTGCAGCCTGAGAAGCGTGGCTGAGATCGCCCTGGAGGAGCCAAGATTGCTGATAGCATAGGCCCCGATCAGATACTTTTTGCTCGCTTCGAGCTCGGCCGCTGTTGGCCCGGTGTCCACCAGCTCCTTGATTACTTGTCTAATCAGGTCGAGTGTCTCCGCCGCCCTGTCGGCGCGCGTCGACGTGGTCACGACAAGCGTGTTGGAATGCTGATAGCCTTCCAAGCTAGAGGAGACACCGTAGGCAAGGCCGCGCTTTTCGCGCACTTCCTGGAACAGACGGGAGGTAAATGGCGAGCCTCCGAGTATATCGTTTATCAGCTGCGCGGCATAGAATTCCGGGTCGCTTCGTCCGATGCCAGGAAAAGCCAGCTGGAGCGAAGTCTGGGGCAGGGCGTATGCGACCGACGTCCACCAGCCGAGCTTCGGGGTGACATCAGGTACTGGGGCGAGCGCCTGCTTCTGAGGCAAATCGCCGAACAACTGGTCGAGCCTTGCACTCAGGGCTTTGGCATCTATGTCGCCGACGACCGCCACGTGCAGCCCGTCGCGGGCGAAAGCGGCCTTGTGGAAGGCGCTTAGATCGGCGGGCGTTATGCGGGCCAGGCTTTCCTTGGTGCCCTCGGGCGGCCTCGAATACGGATGCGCGCCGTAGAGCCTGCGCCGCCATGCATCCCTGCCGATCGCGTGAGGTTCGCGCTCGTTGGCGATGATGCCGGAGAGAAGCTGAGCGCGGGTTCGGTCAAAGGGTTCCTGATCGAAGCGGGGCCTGTTCAACGCGAGCCTGATGAGATCGAAAGCGGCGTCCTGGCGCTGGGAAAGCATGCGCACCGAGCCATAGATGCCGTCAGGCCGCGCGTGGAAGCTCATCTCAGCGCCGGCATCATCGAGCCGCACCTGAAAGGTGTCGCCGTCGTAATCGCCTGCGCCCTCGTCGAACAAGCCGGTCATCAAATTGACAAGCCCCTCCTTATCGGCCGGGTCCTGGCTGGTGCCGCCGTCGAAGACAAAGTGGAGCGTGACGATCGGCAGCGTATGGTCTTCCACCAGCCAGGCGGTGATCCCCTTTTCAGATTTCACCTCCTGGATGTTCGTCGCAGCACGGGCAGTACACGCTGGCAGGGTGAGGAAGAAAATAGCAAGGCAAAGGACAGCCAGCCAGGAGGCGAGGCGCCAGCCTTGTCCAAAAGGAGAGGGCAATGCTTGTGGAATGGCCCTGCGGAATTGGTTCGTCATCATATCAATTTTCCTTGGGCAGGAGATAGCCGGTGGTCGAATGGTCGGACACGAGGTAGCGGGCGGCAACGGCCTTAACCTGATCGGCCGTGACCTTGCGGATGCGGTCCGGCCATTCCTCGACGTCTTTCACATTGCCGCCTGTGGCAAGCGTGGCGCCATACATGCCAGCGACGGAGGCCTGCTCGTCATGGGCGAAGATGAACGAGCGGATATAGCGGTTTTTCGTCTTCTCCAGTTCGTCGCTGGTGATGCCGTTCCTGGCGATGCGCGCTATCTCGGCGTCGACTGCGGCCTCGACATCCGCAAGCTTCGCCTTGCCGCGCGGCCAGCCGCGGATGCTGAACTTGCCAGCATCCAGCATGGTGCCCTCGAAATCAGCGTCGGCCGCTGCGGCTATGCCCTGCTTCACAACGAGCTCCTGGTACAGCCGGCTGCGGTTGCCCCCGGCGAGAATCTGTGCCAGCAGGTCCAGCGCCTCGGCTTCGCCGGGCTCGGCGGTGCGATAGGACGGCACCACCCAATATCTGGAAAAGATGGGGACCGAAACGCGGCCATCCCTTAGCGTCAATGTGCGCCTGGTGTTCTGCACCGGCTCAGACGGGCGTTCGCGTGGCGGCAGATCTGGTCCACGCGGGACCTTGCCATAGGTCTTCTCGGCCAGCGCCTTCACGGCCTCGGGCTCGACGTCGCCTGCCACCACCATCACGGCGTTGTTCGGCCAGTACTTGTCATAAAAAGCCACGGCGTCGTTGCGGTCCAGCTTCTCGATCTCGTGCATCCAGCCGATCACCGGAATGCGATAGGGCTGGTTCTGCCAGAGCGTGGCGTCGACCTCCTCGCCGAGTACTGCCTGCGGATTGTTGTCGATGCGCGAGCGGCGTTCCTCGCGGATGACGTCGCGCTCGGTGGCGATGACGTCGTCGTTGAGGATGAGGTTGCGCATGCGATCGGCCTCGAAATCCATCATCTGCTCGAGCGCCTGCGGCACCACCGTCTCGTAAAAAGCAGTGTAGTCATAAGAGGTGAAAGCGTTTTTCGAACCGCCGATGGCGGAGACGGCGCGGTCGAACGCGCCGGCGCCGTGATTGGCCGTCCCTTTGAACATCAGATGCTCGAAGAAATGCGCGATGCCGGATTTGCCCGGAGGCTCGTCGGCACTGCCGACCTTGTACCACACCATATGGGTGACGATGGGCGCGCGGTGATCGGGTATGACGACCACCTCCATGCCGTTGTCGAGCAGGAAATTCGCTGCCTTGATGTCATCGGCGGCCGCCGGAGACGGCGCGGTCGTCAGAAATGTCAGCGCGGTCGCAAAAAGTGCGCCTCGCAGCCAGGCAGACGGTGGCTTCGGTTGTGGTGACCGGGCGATGGACAAGGTTCGCAGGGAAGTGAGTTGTCCCTCAATTTGAAGGTGCTGCGTCCCTGTCGCCCCCACTGGGAGAAGGTGGATTCGTGGGCAGCGCCGGTCCAGACGAGCCCTCACAATGCTGCCAGGCCCGGCTCGGATGTCAGTTTTGAGTAGGTCGGCGCAAGGTGGGGCGGCATTTTTCTGTGTGGGGATCATGGGACGACTCTCCTGCGCGTTTTGCATGACCCCGCAGGAACCGTGCCAGATGAGAAAGCCGTTTCGGCGATGCGATTCAACGGACTCTGTGTTGCCTACCTCCGACATTGTCCGACGTCAGACACCGCCGACTGGGGAGCGCTTGCCGCTTAAAGAGGTGGCTAGGTGAAATACCCTTAGGACTGCGGCGAACATGGTGGCGTTAGCGCGCGCCCGTAGTTGCTGGTCGTCCGCGTACTCTTGCTCACATCGGCCGATCGCAGGTCCCTAACAGGACTCCAAACCAGCGATAGACGCGGTTCTGGGATTTACCGGAGCGTTTCAGAACTTGTGTTTGCCATTCGGAGCGCCAGCGCGGGAGACGCTGTCCGCGACAGGCGGTCATGATGGAGCTTGCGAGCCGCTTTAGCGATTTGACCGGGCTTTTGCTATTTTAGCTTTTGCTGCCCTAAAGTCTCGGATATGAAGCGGACCTGGCTTATGGCCTGCCTACATTGAATGGTTACAAAGGAATACGCTATGGCGACTGGAACGGTGAAGTGGTTCAACAGCACCAAGGGATTCGGTTTTATCCAGCCTGACAACGGAGGTCAGGACGTTTTCGTCCACATTTCCGCTGTCGAACGAGCGGGCCTTTCGACCCTTAATGAGGGCCAGAAGATCAACTACGAGGTCGAACAGGACCGCCGTACTGGCAAATCATCCGCTGGCAGTCTCAGCAAAGCTGGCTGACCTTTTTCTGCTTCTGCCCGGCAAGAGCCGGGCAGAAGTGCCACTGACCGAGCCATAGGAGCGGGCAAGAACACGGATCCCCGCCGACTGGGCAGCGGATTGTAGCAAGCTGCTAAGTTCTACTGCCACACGATGTTGCAAGCGAAGAGGGGCGGGTCCCAGCCCTCTTACTTTCTGCAGCAGATGTTTATCGCATTCTCGATCGAGCGTGCCGGGGAATGAACGAGCAATTCAGCCAGCCTCCAGCGATCGACACCTCCTGGATCAAGAGGGCAGGGTACATTGGCCCTGAGGGGACCTGGACCCATCAAGCCTCGCTGGACCTCTTTGGTGACCAAGTTGAACTCGTTCCGTTCAGCGACGGATTGGTCGAAGCATATGAGAATGGCTGCGTCCACGTTGCATGCGTCCCAGCTACGACCTCTCTGGTCGGAGCCACTCCCTACCTCGACCAAGTCTTGAGCTTGAGGTCTCCCACGATCATCGCCGAGTACCCGAAGGTCCTGAGCTACAGCCTCATGGCCAGCAAGGATGCGAGTTTCTCGATGATCGCTAAGGTGGTGGGCCACCCCGTCGCCCTGCAGGAGGTGGCCGGGTGGCTCGACGAGAACATGCCCAATGTCGAGCGAGAGAGCCGTCGGGGATCGACATCTTTCGTGGCAGAGCAAAAATCTCCCTCGATAGCAGCATTTGGTCCTGCGCTTGGTGCCAAGCTGTACAATCTGCAGATATTGCGAACAGGAATTGAAGAAGGGCTGCATAACGTTACGCGGTGGTGGGTGCTCGGGCGCAGGACCCCTGCGCCGACAGGATTTGACCGGACAACACTTCACCTCCGCGTTTCAGAGCAAAATCTCAGTTGTGTCCTGAACAGGTTCTCGAAGGACAATTTAGCCGTTCTCAATGTCTATCAGCGTCCGACCTGCGAGCGGCTAGACACCCATCAGTATGTCATCGATGTCGCTGGACACGTTTTGACGCACCCGGCGCTGGCCGCGTTGGCGGAGATTGATGGCCTGAGAATTCTCGGATCGTACCCACGTCGCTATTAGTTATGGCTAGGCTAGGCTAGTTTCCGTCCAAAACCCCAAAACTGTTGATCTTCATCACTGACGAACAAGGGGCTGCCGCATCGAACTTGATGCGGTGTACACGTAATGCGCGAGCCATGGACGAGATAATCGCGCCGACGATCTTGTCGTTCCCGCCAGTTTCTTGCCTGCGAAACGGTAGTATTCATAGGCACAGATGTCGACCGGCCGGGCATCTCACAAAACCAGTGACCGTTGTATGACTGTGACGCGTTGTGGGCGGCACGCTCGTCATTCGGGAAGGTCCAACACTTCAATCCGCGCAGGGGCGCCGTGACCGGGGCCTGCGGCATTTTTACGAGCGTGCCGTTTGGCACGAGCTTATCGCTTTGGCGCCCCTCACACTGCTTGGCTGTGCTTATGGGACAACCCGGTCGAGAAAAGCATCGAATGCGGCAGCAACAGCGCGAATCACGAAGCGATGCTCCTGCCGCACCCGGATGAGACCGTTTTCGATGTCCACTACCCCGTCCTCGGCCAGCTTCGCCAGGCGTTCAGTTGAATCGAGAAAGCGGATTGGATCGAATCCATAGGCCGCACAGATTGCCGGCACATCGGCCTCCAAATCGCACATCAGCCGCTCGATGATTGCGGCTCGCACGCGGTCTTCGTCTGTGAGCCGGTAGCCTTTTGACGTTGCCAGACGGCCACCTGCTATGTGCCGGCTGTAGGACTCGTGTGTCACCTCGTTCTGGACGTAACCATCGCCGACCCGCCCGATAGCCGACGCGCCGAAGCCGATCACGGTTTTGCAGGTGTCGGACGAGTAACCCAGCGAGTTACGGCGTAGCCGACCGCGGGTCTGCGCCAGCGTAAGTTCGTCGTCCGGCAAGGCGAAATGGTCGAGGCCGATCTCCCGGTAGCCGGCCGCAACCAGCGTATCTGCCACCGCCGCAGCCTGTTCGGCGCGGGCGACGCTGTCCGGCAGCGCAGTCTTCTCGATCAGGCGCTGATTCTTGATCACCGATGGAATATGCGCGTAGCCGAACACCGCAAGCCGGTTGGGACGCATGGCGGCGGTTGCCGCCGCAGTCTGGACGCAGGACTCTACCGTCTGATTCGGGAGACCGAACATGAGATCGACGTTGATGCCGCTTACTCCATGCCGGCGCAGCTCTTCGACGGCAGCGGCCGTCTGCGCCTCGCTCTGGACCCGGTTGATCGCTTTTTGAACAATTGGATCAAAACTCTGCACCCCGAGACTCGCGCGGCTCACATTGGCTGCTCCCAGTGCCTCGGCGATCTCGCGCGTGAACGTGCGCGGGTCAATTTCGACGGCGATCGTAGCGGGCTCCCTGAACGCGAAGCGGCGGCGCAGGAGTTCGATCATGGCCAAGAACTCCGCTGCCCCGATCAGGGTCGGGGTTCCACCGCCGAAATGCACGTCGTTCACGGGCAGCCCCTGCGGCGCTTGCTCCGAGACCAAACGGATCTCGTCACGCAGAACGGCCACATAGTCGAGGATCGGACCCTGATTGCGGGCAATCGTGGTCGGAAAGCCGCAATACCAGCAAATCGATCGGCAGAACGGAATGTGGAGATAGAGCGACACCGGATCGTCAGCGGGCAGACCTCTTAGCCATTCCTCATAGCTTTCGGCGCCGACCGCTGCGGAGAACTCCGGCACAGTCGGATAGATGGTGTACCAAGGCAGGAGAGCCTCGCGATGTTTTTTCAGGATAGAAGTCTGCAACAGTTTCCCTCCCAAGCTGATAACTGTCCTCCTTTTACCCCTGCGATCTCCTGTGTCTCTGCGCTATGTCAATTCCATTCCGCTTCGCGCCGTGTAATCACACCGTGCAAGGAAAAGGCGGGATTTGATCCCGCCTTTCGATGTTTCGCTCACATCATGCCGATCGAGCCGCCAGCCCCACAGCGGGTCTGGATGAGGAAGTCACGCTGGTACCTTCTTTCTGGACCGCTTCTCCGGCGCCGAGACTTCAGGCTCTTTCGGTTTGCGGCCGAGTCCCATTGTCTTAGCCAGGGCAGAGCGCGCAGCCGCGTAGTTCGGCGCGACCATGGGATAGTCCGCCGGCAGACCCCATTTGGCGCGGTATTCATTAGGGCTCAGCCCGTAATGGGTCGACAGATGACGCTTTAGCGATTTGAATTTCTTCCCATCCTCAAGGGAGACAATGTAGTCCGGCGTCACCGATTTTCTGATCGGGACCGCCGGCGTCAACACCGTCGGCTCTTGTGCCGAGACGCGACCGGCCGCCGTGCCCTTCAAAGCTTCGTGCACTTGGCCGATCAGGGCTGAAAGGTCCCCCACCGGAACGGGATTGTTGGAAACATAGGCTGAGACAACATCTGTGGTAAGCTGGATGAGGTTGTCGATGTTTTTGAAGTCTTCTTCTGGCATGAAACTCTCCGGGGGATTGGTCTGCGGAGCGTCGCTTCTAGTGGTGATCTCCGCCGAAAGCAACAAATGTCACGACAGGATTGTTCGTTGCTCGTCCAACATTGAGGTCTATAGCGCCACTTCACGCTGTCGTGACACTGATCTGCGCGGGATCGCTGTCCATAACCGCGCCAGTATCCGCCATTCAGTCCCGATCTCGTCCGTCTGAATTGCAGAGGGGAGACGCAGAACGCTTGTAAACTATGAGCCGTGCACTCGATGGGGGCAGAAAAGCTTGCGCGTGCGAAACAGGTTGGCGTGGCGGCAGCATGTGGCGATAGGCCACGGAACCGACCAAACCCTCAGGCGAACAACAGCGATCGCGCGCGCCCACCAATGGAATCCGCCGTCGGGCGATGAATACACCGCAGTCACTGTTTCCGCCGCTCAATTGGCTTGGTCGGCAGGCACGATTCCATCGATCCGCTGATCTAGCGCAGGGCGTTCGCAGGCCGCATGTGGAGAATGGTTTCCGTGCACATCGCAAGGACTCCATTTATGAAAATTCTATTCACTGCGATGGCTGTGGCGCTGGTGGCAGCCACAGCTTTTGCTGCGCAGTTAATTCCGCCAGACCTCAGAGAAACGGCACTGGCCACCTTCGAGCCCTTGCCATTCACGCCGGCGCTCACCAACAACCGGAGCACGCCGGAGAAGATTGCCCTCGGCAAGGCACTGTTCTTCGATCCACGCCTCTCGTCCTCAGGCGTTTTCTCCTGCAACTCGTGCCACAACCTGGCCACCGGGGGCGACGACAATCGTGAGACTTCGATTGGCCATGGTTGGCAGAAGGGGCAGCGCAACGCGCCGACGGTGTTTAACTCCGTCTTCAACAAATCGCAGTTCTGGGACGGTCGCGCCGAAGACCTGAAAGCTCAGGCCAAAGGGCCGATACAGGCCGGTGTCGAGATGGCCAACACATCGCATCGAGTGGTCGAGACGTTCAAATCGATGCCGCAATATGTGGAGTGGTTCCATTCAGCTTTCCCGGATGAAGCCGATCCCATCACCTTCGAAAACGTAGCCAATGCACTCGCAGACTACGAGGCGACACTGGTCACGCCGGCCCCCTTCGACGCCTTCCTCAATGGCGATGACACCGCCATCGGTCCCGAAGAGAAACAGGGCCTGGCCCTTTTTATGGAAAAAGGGTGCTCGTCCTGCCATTCCGGTGTCAATATTGGTGGGGAAGGCTATTACCCATTCGGCCTCGTAGAGAAGCCTAGCGCCGACATTCTGCCGGAGAACGACAAGGGACGATTTGCCGTCACCAATGTACCAGAGGATTCCTATGTTTTCCGCGTGCCATCGCTGCGCAACGTAGCAATCACCGCGCCATACTTTCATTCGGGCAAGGTCTGGGACCTGAGCGAGGCGGTCGCCATCATGGGCACCACCCAGCTTGGCGAAGAGCTAGCGCAAATCGAAATCGATCGGATCGTTGCCTACCTTAATTCGCTGACCGGAAAGCGACCGGAGATCACATATCCCATCTTGCCAACTGAAACGCCCACAACACCTCGACCTCGATCCTAGGCATTGGGAAACAGGCAATCGCGTCGGGGGCCAATGAGCATTCCTTGACCGATCTGGGCGAATGGCCACAAGCGCAGCCGTCCGATTGGGCCGTGATACGTCGCGGCACGATTGAGCGTTCGCACGTTGGTGGCAGGAGCCACTGCCTTGCACCAGCGATGCCCCTCGCGGGGAGATCGACGGCAGCCAGGGTGGCGTTCCCGTCAGCACCTCCGCAAAGTCACATCGACCAGTCGCCCTGCCAGTCCATCACCACCTTGCCCGAGCTGCCGCTGCGCATCGCGTCGAAGCCTACTTGAAAATCATCAATGCCGATGCGGTGCGTGATCAGGCCGCTGACATCGAGCGGACCCTGCACCAGCGCGATCATCTTGTACCAGGTTTCGAACATCTCGCGGCCATAGATGCCCTTGAGATGCAGCATCTTGAAGATGACCTTGTTCCAGTCGATCTCGAAGCCGGTCGGCGCGATGCCCAGAATGGCGATCTTGCCGCCATTGTTCATGGCGTCGATCATGTCGCGGAAGGCGGGTGCCGCACCCGACATTTCGAGGCCGACGTCAAAACCTTCGGTCATGCCGAGCGCCGGCATGATATCGCGCAGCTTTTCCTTCGACGCGTCGACCGCATGCTGGACGCCGAGTTTTTTCGCCAGCGCCAGCCGCACCGGGTTGATGTCGGTGATGACCACCTTTCGCGCGCCGACGCACTGCGCCACCAGCGCACCCATGATGCCGATCGGCCCGGCGCCGGTGACCAGCACGTCCTCGCCGACCAGATCAAAGGACAGTGCGGTGTGGACCGCATTGCCCAGCGGATCGAAGATTGCGGCGATCTCGTCGGGCACGTCGTCGGGGATCGGCACGACGTTGTGCTGCGGGATCGCCAGATATTCACCGAAGGCGCCGGGCCGGTTGACGCCGACGCCGAGCGTGTTGCGGCACAGATGCCCCCTGCCCGCCCGGCAATTGCGGCAATGGCCGCAGACGATGTGGCCCTCGCCCGAAACACGCTGGCCGATCTTGTATTCGGTGACCGCCGCGCCGAAGTCGGCGACCGTGCCGACGAATTCGTGGCCGGTCACCATCGGCACCGGCACGGTCTTCTGCGCCCACTGGTCCCAATTGTAGATGTGGACGTCGGTACCGCAGATCGCGGTCTTCTTGATCTTGATCAGAACGTCGTTCGGGCCGATTTCCGGCACCGGCACCTCTTCCATCCAGATGCCCGGCTCGGCCTTGGCCTTGACCAGCGCCTTCATCATGTTCGACATCAGATGCTCCTTACACCTTGGTTGGTTCTACTCCTCGCCGCTCCTCCGGTAGCCTAAACAACGGAAAGGTAGGCTCGGAAGCACACCTGAGATCTTTGGATCGATCGTAATGTTGGCGGCTGCCTTTGTGTCGCGCAACACTTCACCGCGACCCGTGCGCTTGAAAAACTCTGTTTTCAGCGAACCTCAGCAGAAGCGGAGCAATCGCCATGCCAAACGCAGCCAAGCTTCAATTCAAGCGATGAGGAATGGTCGCAGCTTGCGGCTGGGCGGTATGGCTATTTTGTCGATGTCCGCCACATGCGAGGCATTCCCTCGATACCGATGCTTTCGATGGTCGATCTCGCCGCCGATATCTCGATGGTGCCGGTGCACAGGCGGCATCCGCAAGCGTTCGCCCCTCGGTGAAGTGTCTGTTGACCGCTGGCTGTGTGAGAGGCTGAAGTTCATGGACAAAGCCGCCTTCCCCCATTTCGTGATCGAAATCATCCGTCCTTCGGACCGGAAGCGGCTTCCCAGATCCTGCCCCGCCGCTCAGCCGTCCAGCGGGCCTTCGGCTGGACGACAAGGGTGGGACTCGCACGCGTCGACCGACTTGCGCGCGGCTTTCGATGGCGTCCTTTCTGCCTTAAATATCCGCGAAGCCCGCGGGTCACATGTTTGCCCGTCACAGTGGCTCAGCGGCCTGCGCCTGCACTTTCTCCCGCAATGCGCATGCTGCAGCGACCATGTTGATGAGGGCAGGGCGGACCTCCTCCCATTTCCTTGTTTTGAGGCCACAGTCCGGATTCACCCACAATTGGCCGTCCGACAGTCGCTCGCGGGCAAGTTGGGCGAGATGCAAAATCTCGCCAATCTCCGGGACACGTGGTGAGTGAATGTCGTAGACGCCAGGACCGATGTCATTCGGATATTTGGACTTGGTGAAGGCGTCCAGCAGTTCCATTTTGGAGCGCGACGTCTCGATCGAAATGACGTCCGCGTCCAGTTCAGCAATCGAGTCGATGATCTCATTGAACTCCGAATAGCACATGTGGGTGTGAATTTGGGTCGCGTCCTCTACAACCGTTGAAGCGAGACGGAAGCATTCGACTGCCCAGCCGAGATAATGTTTCCAATCGGACTTCCGCAGGGGCAAGCCTTCGCGAAACGCGGCCTCATCGATCTGGATCACCCTTGCGCCAGCTCTTTCAAGGTCGGCCACTTCATCGCGGATGGCGAGTGCGATCTGGCGGCAGGCCTCGGCGCGGGGTACGTCGTCGCGAACAAAAGACCAGTTAAGAATTGTCACTGGGCCTGTGAGCATGCCCTTCACCGGCTTTTTCGTCAGCGACTGGGCAAATTGCCACCAGAGAACCGTCATCGGATTGGGCCGCGATACGTCGCCGAAGATGATGGGAGGGCGCACCAGCCGGGAGCCGTAACTTTGCACCCAGCCATGCTGGGTGAAGGCGAGGCCGGACAGCTGCTCGCCGAAATGCTGGACCATGTCGTTTCGTTCGAACTCGCCATGTACCAGCACGTCCAGCCCGATCTCCTCCTGCCAGCGGACCGCCGCCTCGGTCTCCTTCTCCAGGAAGGCCTGGTAATCGACATAGCTCAGCCGGCCCTTCGCATGAGCGGAGCGCGCCCTGCGCACCTCGGGCGTCTGCGGGAAGGACCCGATCGTCGTCGTCGGGAACGGCGGCAGGCCGAGCGTGTCAGCCTGGACTCTGGAGCGCTTGGCAAATGCGCTCTTTCGTTGCTTCATGGCGCCGTCAATGCTGATAACCCGCCCATGGACGAGCGGATCATGGACCTTTCCAGACATTGCGCGCGCCGCGGCCGCCTCGGCAGAAGCTTTCAGTGCGCCTGCTACGGCCTCCCTGCCTTCGGATAAGGCTTGGGCCAGCACAAGCAGCTCTTCACTCTTCTGGGCGGCGAATGCCAGCCACGAACTGACATCCACATCGAGCGCGGTCTCCATCCGCAGGTCCATCGGCACATGAAGCATCGAGCAGGAAGGCGCAATCTCGACGCGATCCAGCGGCCAGCCGGCAACGATCGGCTTGATGCGGTCGAGAATGGCAGCCAGGTTCGCGCGCCAGACGTTGCGGCCGTCGATCAAGCCAAGCGAGAGCACCAGATCCTTCGGTGCGAGCCGACCAACCGTCTCCAACTGCTCGGGAGCGCGCACGAGGTCGAGATGCAGGCCCGCCAGGCGCAGCGAAAGCGCGGTCTCCAGATTGTCTCCCAGCGGCCCGAAATAGGTCGCCAGCATAATTTTCAACTTGGGCGCGGCTTTCGACAGCTGGCCGTAGGTGAATTCGAAGGCAGCTCGTTCGTTCGGGCTAAGGTCGAGCACAAGCGCCGGCTCATCAATCTGCACCCAGTCGGCCCCCGAGAGCTCCAGCCTCCGCAGGAGTTGCTCGTAGACGGGCAGCAGCCGCGGTAGGAGCGCTATGGGATTGAAACACTGGTCGGGAGACTTCGCCAGCTTGAGGAAGGTGACCGGTCCAAGGATGACCGGGCGTGTATGGATGCCGAGCTCTTTTGCCTCCAGAAAGTGATCGACTGGTTTCGTCGACGAGAGGGCGAATGCCTGATCGTCGCTCAGCTCCGGCACGATGTAGTGGTAGTTCGTGTCGAACCATTTGGTCATTTCCATCGCGGTTACGCGCTGGCCCTGAACTGCATGCCCGTGACTGGCGTGAACGCAACCCGCGGCATCGCCTTGCGTCCCGCGCGCCATCGCGAAATAGATGTCGAGCGGGACCTCGCCGCCCGTCCAGCCGTAACGGGATGGCACGGCGCCGACCATTGCTGCGGTGTCGAGCACATGGTCATAAAGTGAGAAATCGTTCGACGGGATTTTCGACACGCCGCGGTCGTGCTGCTCGCTCCAGCTGGCGGCACGGAGTGCCTTCGCCGTCGACAGAAGGTTGGCAGCAGAAGATTTTCCGGACCAGTAGCTTTCGAGCGCGAATTTCAGTTCTCGCCGGCGACCGATACGCGGCATGCCAAGCGTTGCTATGGGAACTTGCTGGGAGACATTCATTCCATACCCCGATGGTCGCGGCGGGGACAAGGAAGGCGCTAGAAGGCCGGCATAAACGCCGAGCTGCCGCGGCCACCAGACACCCCGCCCGTGGACGTTGTTTACCGTGGCAGGTCTCCTGGCTCGCGGGTCACAGCCTCTGCCCCGTCTTCCCGGGGCAGTTCGCCCCAGTGACATTGATGGGTTTGGCTCGCCGCTTACAGTTGCGGGGGCAGCGCCGGCATTGCACCGGCTTCCCTCTTAGCTCCGCTACGGCAACGCCTAGCGGAGAACCACGACACGCGGACAATCGCAGCAGCCCGCTTTGTTGCCAATGCGGTATAAAGAAATGTTTATGTGTTTATGTGAACCGTTCACCTGCGGCGTGTTCCCAAGTAGCAGGTCGCGGTAGAGCTGAGCCATTTGCGCCACTCGCCGGTCTGCGCAGGCTGTGCCTGGCCGCTCGGGCAATCTGCCAGTCTACGATCCCGGCTCAAAACGACTTTCGTCAAAAAGGGCGCGTGTTGGCCATTCATGATCGGGCGGCAGTACTGGCCCGAAGTGCGACAACGTTCCTAAGCCTGCAAAATTGAAATTTGGAGAAAACCGGCATCCTTCTCGGACTGGTACGTTCGATTTACACGCGCTTGTCTGGACAGCCTGCACAACGGAAGGTGGGCAATACGTGGCCGAAATGCTGCCCTACAACAGCCCCGCCTGCTCAGCCTCGCGGCGCAAATTCTGCCGCGGCCTGGGGCCGATCTGCTGGATCACCAATCCGGCCGCCAGTGAGCCAAGGTCGCCGCAGGTCTGCAGGTCGCGGCCTTGCGTATAACCATGCAGGAAGCCGGCGGCATAGAGATCGCCGGCGCCTGTCGTGTCGACCAGTTCCTTGATGGCGGTCGCCTTGATGACCACCGTCTCGTCGCCGCGCACGATGACGGAGCCTTTTTCCGAGCGGGTCACGGCGGCGATCCTGCAATCCTTGCGGATCTGCGCCAGTGCCTCGTCGAACGACGACGTCTGGTAGAGCGACTTGATCTCGTGACTGTTGGCAAAGACGATATCGACCGTGCCCGAGCGCATCAGGTCGAGGAATTCGTCGCGGTAGCGGTCGACGCAGAACGAATCCGACAGCGTCATCGACACTTCGCGGCCTGCCGCGTGCGCCAGCTTGGCCGTCTGGCGGATTGCCTCCTTGGCGCGCGGCGGGTCCCACAGATAGCCTTCGAAATAGGTGACCTTGGCGCCAGAGGCCTTGTCGGCCTCGACATCCTCCGGCCCGAGCTCGACGCAGGCGCCGAGATAGGTGTTCATCGAGCGCTCGCCGTCGGGAGTGACGAAGATCATCGAGCGCGCCGTCGGCGGGTTGCCCTTGAGCGGCCTGGTGTCGAAGGCAACGCCCTGCGCATGGATGTCGTGGGCGTAAATTTCGCCCAGCGCATCGTTCGAGACCTTGCCGAAGAAGGCGGCGCGACCGCCGAAGCTGGCGACGCCCGCTGCCGTGTTGCCGGCGCTGCCCCCGGAGGCTTCGATGGCCGGGCCCATGCGGCTGTAGAGCAGCTCGGCGCGCCTGGTGTCGATGAGGTTCATCGCGCCCTTTATGATGCCGTTCGTCTCGAGGAATGCCTCGTCGCACTGGGCGATGATGTCGACAATGGCATTGCCGATGCAAAGCACGTCATAATCCGGCATCAATATCTCCGCCAAAAATCCGAGCCAGCTTCTTGCCATGCAGGCCGGGCGTGCTTCTTGCCAGTGTGGAATGGGTCGCCCTATGCCGACGCATCCAATACCGGCGCATCACGCAGCTGCCGGTCCTGCCTCACGCAACAGGTCGTCGGCTCTGTCCGTCTTTTCCCAGGTGAACTCCGGCTCTTCGCGGCCGAAGTGTCCGTATGTCGCGGTCTTGCGGTAAATCGGCCGTAAGAGATCAAGCGCCTTGATGATGCCTTTCGGCCGGAGATCGAAAAGCTCAAGGACGGCGCGCTCGATCCTTTTTTCATCAATCTTTGCGGTTCCGAATGTATTGACGAGGATAGAGACCGGCGCGGCCACACCGATCGCGTAAGCAAGCTGAACCTCGCACACGTGCGCCAGTCCGCTGGCAACGACGTTTTTTGCGACGTACCGCGCCGCATAGGCGGCCGACCGATCAACCTTGGACGGGTCCTTGCCCGAAAAGGCACCGCCGCCGTGACGCCCCATACCGCCGTAGGAATCGACGATGATCTTGCGGCCGGTAAGCCCGCAATCGCCGCGCGGCCCACCGACCACGAACCGGCCTGTTGGATTGACCAGGACCCTTATCCCGGTCGTATCCAAGTCGTGGGGCAAGACCGGCCTTATGATCTCCTCAATGACGCCTTCGCGGACCGTGGCTTGTGAGACCTCTTCGTCGTGCTGCGTCGACAGGACTATGGTATCAAGCGCTACCGGGCGCAAACCCTCATAACGGACGGACACTTGAGATTTAACGTCCGGGCGAAGCCAGCCAAGGCGGCCGGTTTGGCGCACCTCCGCCTGTTTTTTTGTCAATTCGTGAGCGAGTTGGATTGGCAACGGCATCAATGTTTCGGTCTCGTTGCACGCGTACCCGAACATGAGGCCCTGATCCCCGGCTCCCTGATCGAGATCCTGCCCTCGTCCCTCGTCGACGCCCTGGCTGATGTCAGGCGACTGCTCGGTCAAGGCCAAGATCAGGGCGCAACGCCGGCCGTCAAAGCCGATCGCATCGTCGTCATATCCAATGTCCAAAATGATATCGCGGGCAACTTGGCTGTAGTCGATATGCGCGTGACTGGTGATCTCGCCAGCCAGAACGACCATCCCTGACTTCACCAACGCTTCACAAGCGACACGAGCCTTGGGATCCTTACGAAGGATCGCATCGAGCACGCCATCTGAGATATTGTCGGCCATCTTGTCGGGATGTCCGGCGCCGACGGATTCGGAAGAAAACACGAATTTTCTGGTCATGGGATGTCCTCGCTTCAAGCGTTGGAATTAGATGTGACAGTTGATCAGGCCCTCTTACCTGTCGGAGATGCCCGGCACGTCGAACGCAGCGCAGAAGTCGGCAACGTCTCTGCGCACGCGGGCATGGACGTCCGAATCATCGGGCTGGCGGCAAACCAGGTCGATGAAAGCGGCAATCTGCAGCATTTCCGCCTCGCGCATGCCCACAGACGTCACTGCTGGCGTGCCTAACCGAATGCCGCTGGTGAACGCGGGATGGCGCCGGTCCCCCGGCACCATGTTGAAATTCGTAATGATCCCTGCTTGCGACAAGCGCTCGGCATAGGCTTTCCCGGACAGCGGCCGGTCCCTAAGATCAAGGATAAGCATGTGATTGTCAGTGCCCCCCGTGACGAGTTCATAACCTCGCTCCAGGAGGGCCTGGGCCAGAGCCTTGGCGTTGTTGACGATCTGCTGACCGTACACACGGAAGGACGGATTCCCTGCTTCGTGCAGAGCGACAGCTAGCGCGGCAATCGTATTCATGTGCGGTCCGCCCTGGAGGAGAGGGAACACGGCACGGTCTATGCGTTTGGCCAGATTGTGTTTGCTCTTGGAATGGTAGAGCGCCTGATAGCGGTCTTCATTCCTTGACAAGATGAAGCCACCGCGGGGGCCGCGGATCGATTTGTGAGAGGTGCTGGTGACAACATCGCAATGGCTAACGGGATTCGGATGCACTCCTGCGACAACGAGACCGCTGATGTGGGCGATGTCGGCTACCAGATAGGAGTTCACCTCCGAAGCAATTTCGGCCATTGCCTCATAGTCAAAGATACGCGGATAAGCAGTTCCGCCGACCCAAATGAGCTTCGGTCGTTCCCGCTTGGCCGTCTCGCGCAAGCGGTCATGGTCAATCTGCTGCGTCTTTTCATGCAGCCCGTACGGAACTCGCTGATAGTCGGTGCCGGAGAAGTTGACGGCCCAACCATGCGTCAGATGCCCGCCGCCGGGGAGGGTCAAGCCCATCATCTTGTCTCCCGGACACAACAGCGCTCGACAGACAGCCTGATTGGCCGGTGAGCCGGAATAAGGCTGCACGTTGGCGTGTTCACAGCCGAATAGCGCCTTCAATCGCTCGATGGCGAGGTTCTCAAGCTCATCGACGATCTCGTTTCCGGCGTAGTAGCGCGCGCCGGGATATCCCTCGGCATACTTGTTGGTGAAAATAGACCCGGTCGCTTCCAGCACCGCCGAGGACGCGAAGTTCTCGGAGGCGATAAGTTTGAGGGTCGTCCGCTCCTGGCGCTCCTGTCTTAAAAGCAGCTCGTGAACGCGAGAATCTGCGACAGCCAGGTGAGGCCACTCGCAAGTGTCAAGCTCCGCGATGGCGCCGCCAGTCGAATTGTCCATATCAGCTTCGCGCTCCATTGGGACTAAGTTTCAGGACAAGCAGGCGGCCACCTTGGACCGCGCGCCCTGTATCGCCTCCAGGCGCTGTAGGTCTTGTCTGTGATGGCCATCGCCGTGGGGCAGGAGATCAACCAACAATTGAACCAAGCCGCCGTCCGAGCCTCCTGCTTCGAGGTGGTACGAAGGCCAGGGGCGATGTTGGTTGCCGAGAAGAAAGCCGGCTCTGGCGAGCTGGCGCACGTGTGCGACCACGTGCTCGCGAGACAGACTCAGAACTTCTGCCAGCTCGCAGACGGTCAGGTCCGCATGCGCACAAAGTCCCAGGATTCGAAGTCGATCAAGATGAGCCGCGGCCTTTAGGCGCATGACCAGTGTCATCATCGGCCGGCACTCCTTGTATTGACTTCCTCCATTTGGCGTCCTTCCACTAGTTTCAGAGGCAATCTTGCCGTCCGACGAGGTCAATACGCCCGACCGCATCGCAGATCGTTTCCGATACGTCACGGTCTCGACCCGCAGCCCAAATGATAGGCTCAACGTACATATTCTCAGCGGTTTAGAGTGCTAAAAGTCCGCGATTTTCTTTGAAGGATCTGTTGCGACACGTGCATACCGGATGCGCCCCAGCACAACGGCGGCTGCGCGGTAAGGCCGGCTTGCGAAGATGCGGCGTACGGCCGAGGCCTTCATGCGCCGGTCGCCGCGCGATGGGACGCTCAGCATCGACGGGGATGAAATCCATCTTGTCGATGGCTCCGATCTCTATCCCGATGGACCACATCCCAAGGAAACCGATATCCTGCTCGAAGACGCCGCCGTCCACGGCGAGCTCAAAGCATGGCTGCGGCGCAAGGCTCAATGCGGCTGACGATTGGCTTCCATTGATTCTCAACAAGTCTTACAAATCCTCGGACTGTAACCCCTTAATTCCGAGATTTCGTATCAATGCCAGAGCCCGCTCCCCAGCGCCAAATCGCCCACGCACTTCTGACAGTGCGCGGAATCGCGCGTCTCGCGGAGCTGCGCAACGCCGGCGTAACAGCGGCCACGATGAGTCGCATGGAACGGGATGGGGAGGTGCTCCGGCTCGCACGCGGCCTCTACCAGCTCTCCGATGCGCCGCTCGACGCTAATCATAGCCTAGCCGAGGCTGCCAAGCGCGTACCCAAAGGCGTTGTCTGTCTTGTGTCAGCCCTGGCATTCCACCAGCTGACGGATCAGCTTCCGAGACAGGTATGGCTGGCCATCGGCCAGAAGGACTGGGCTCCCAAACCCGACGGCACACCCATTCGCATCGTGCGTTTTACCGAAAGTCTGCTCAACGACAGCGTCGAAACTCATGTTGTCGAGGGCGTGACCGTAAAGGTCTTTGGGGTTGTCAAAACAATCGCGGACTGTTTTCGATATCGCAACAAGATCGGCCTGTCGGTGGCGATCGAGGGCCTCCAGGAAGCGCTTCGCCAGCGCAAGGCCACGCCCGGCGAAATTGCCAGGCAGGCTGAGCGTGGCGGTGTCGCCACGGTCATCCGGCCGTATATCGAGGCGCTGACTGCCAATGGCTAAAGAGATCAAGAACATCGGCGCCTCAGTGCGCGCTCGTCTGCTGCAACTCGCCAAGGTAAGTGGCCAGACCCTCGATCTGGTTCTGAGTTCGCCCTCGAGCGGCTGCTTTTCCGGCTTAGCCAGTCACCCCACGCCGACCGCTTCGTGCTGAAGGGCGCGATGCTGATGATGAGCTGGTTCGATGATCCGCACCGCGGCACCCGCGACCTTGACCTGCTGGGTTTTGGCGATCCGAGCGCGGAGCCGATGCTGGCGACGTTTCGGGAGGTCCTGGCGCAGGACGCTGGCGATGGCGTCGAGTTCGACGCTGACGCACTCCGGGTCGACCGCATTCGCGAGGAGCTGGAGTATGGTGGGCTCAGGCTGCGGACGACGGCCTCGATCAGCGGCGCCCGGGTCAGCCTGACGATCGACATCGGCTTTGGCGATGCGCTGGAGCCTGGTGCCGAAGAGCTGGACTATCCTTCCATGCTCGACTTTCCCATGCCCCGGCTGCGGGCTTATGCGCGGGAAACCGTCATTGCCGAGAAATTTCAGGCGATGGTGGCGCTGGGGCGGGCGAATAGCAGGATGAAGGACTTCTACGACATCTGGATTCTTAGCCGGTCCTTCACCTTCGACGACGACAGGTTGCCACGAGCGATCGCCGCCACCTTCGCGCGGCGCGGAACGGCGATACCTCAAGACCTGCCCGATGCGCTGACGTCGGCCTTTGCCGAGGATGCGCAAAAGCAGCGACAGTGGCGCGCGTTTGTTGGAGAAGTCGCTCACGATCCGGGTGATCTTGGGAACGTCATTAGAGATGTAGCTGCATTCCTTATGCCCCAGGCAGCCTCAGCAGCGAGCTTGGGCCAATGAGCAGCTTGATTTCCACTGTCGGATTGTGGGGAGCGGACAAGGCGGTCGCGCTGAGTGGATATACGCCCCATCAGCACGTCCCAAGTCCGATCGAGCTCACTTCTCTGCTCCAGAGCGCGTATCGGGTCCAACGTCCAGGCCAGTATCGCTCGCGGCGGCCGTAGCGAGAGCCGCTACGACCGAGACGATGGGCCGGTCGCAAATGAACCGGTCGAACTGTCTGGGCGATACTCATTGAGATCCCTCCCCTGGGATGCACGCCCCTGGCCAGGATTCTCACAGCAGATTGTCCGATTGCTGCGCATACGTAGGGCCGGGCGGGGGCACAAACCGGTAGACGTTTTTCAAAATGCAATGTGTGTCGCTATTTCTCGGCTTCAGACCGATCGCCTCCCATTCGCAGATCGGCGGTGTCCTCGGAGTCTTTTGGGATCTGGAGGGAGATGCGCCAATCGTTCGTTTTTCGCCGGCGCGAGGCGAATTCGACGCGCTGGATCGCGGCCATCTCGTCGGATGCGTATTCGACCTTGTGCCCCTCATCGAGAGTGATCTGCTCGGCCTCTGTCCAAAGTGCGACGGTGAGGAGGACGTCACCCAGCACGCAGGGGCCGTTGGTGGTTGTGAGGGTGACTGAGCCAGGATAAGGAAAGCATGCCGTCCGGAACGCAGGCGGTTGCGCCTTATGCCGTCAAACGGATCTGCGGCCTCTTGAATTTGGTGCCACAGATCGTTTAGAGACCAAGTTGTATCGGACTCAGTGTTGCGAAAGATCGGTGCGAGCGGGTCAGTATCCTCCGGTAAAATGAAATCGACGTCCTGGGGACTGGGAACTTTCCAATCGAGCGAACGAAATCTCCGGATGCCGACCTGTGCAATGGCACAGGCCCGATGCCAAAAGAGCACAAAGTCCAGTCGCAAGATCGAGTTGATTTCCGCAACCGTAATTTCCGAAAGTTTCCGCAGCGAAATGCCCGCATGAGACGCGACAATCTGAGCCTCTGGGGAAAAGCCAGATACACTGACGGCAATGGTTCGATCCGCGCCAATCGAAGACTTCTTTGTGGCTAGTTGCTCGATCCAAGTTACGTCCTGGGTCTTTCGCCAGCGTCGACATTCGATTGTAACACGCATTTCGGTGCTGCCGACCCGAGCACGAATGCTTGCATCCACTTCTCTCATCCGACCGGTGAGTTTGCAGCGAAGACGATCCGGCGACGTAACGACCAGGCCCTGAGGTCCGGCGTCGGCCTCAATCCGCGCGACTAGGCATTCGAACTCGCGCCATTCCGGGTCCCGACGCCGCGCGGTCATCCTTTGGCGCCGCCCTTTGTCCCGGCGTTCAAGAACATTGGGAAGAAGCTGATCTGCTTCTTGATCTTGATCACGTCATCCACGCCAATTGTATTGGCCTTCCTCCGCTCACCTCCAGCGGGGGTTATGACCTCAAGGTCCGGATTCTCTATGATCGCCGCGTGCACATCGTCCGCATGTGCAGGTGTGATGTTGTAGATGCTCTCATAGAAGTCCATGACGGACATGGCGTCCCCGGATTCCGTGATCAGGCGTGGAATATCCCCGAGAAGCTGATTCTTCGCCGAAGCTCGACCGCTGATATCGAAGAGATATAGCATGCCTTCATGATGCTTTGGATCATAGGACAGCATGTTAAGGCCAGACCGACCGAAATGTGCCTGTAAGCTGGCGTTGTCGTGGAGGACATTGTTGTAGACCTGCCTAGCCCGATAAGCATTGGCGAAGTGGATCAGCCAATACCGCCATCCTCCGGGGTTGTTGATCGAGAATGGGCTGACATAGGGTGCACACAACCGGAAAGCATCAAAGACGACTTTTTCGGCCGTGCCGAGCCAATCCTTCTGACTCATCAGGGCATCCAGCGCTTGGATGTCATTGCTCGTCAAGCCGAGATGATCCAGTTGGGCGCGAAGTCGCTCCGGCTGGTCCTTCTGAAGGAAGGCCAGCAGGGAGCTAATGACGAAGGTGTAGAAGATCTCAGCCGCGGGATAGGAGTGCATGATGTCGAGAATGGTGTTTCGCTCGACGTGACTATGCCCGCACTGATCGAGATTGAAGATGACGCTCCGATACCGGCCTTGCTCCAGTAGGCGCTTCATATTGGGATAGGCGACTTCGAAGAACTCGTTCAGATACTCGACGCGTAAATGCAATTTTGGGCAGGCTTGGTTTGCCTCCGCTTGCATGGGCGCGACGTGCGTCCTCAAAAGCTCGATGACTTCGCGGCTGGCGTCGTTGAATACGAGGAGGCATTCAACTTCGACAGCGCCAAGCCCTTGGACGGCGCGCTGCGTGTTCACCGCCTCGAGGGCTCGTTTCAGTTCCTCGATGAAAATCAACGGCGATCCAGGTGAGCCGCACTGGTAGCGCCCGCCGCCAGCGAAACCGTCGACGATAGCAAGGCGAAAGCGCTCCTGCTGAGGCAGCCTGCAGCCAACCGTCAGGTAGTCGAAGACATATTCGCGCAATTTTATGCTTGCGGCGAGAGTGTTCCTCCAGCTTTGCTCCGTCGACCCATTCATATCGTTTTTCGACCACCTAAACTTCCCCCCGCCGGATGTTATTCTACATTGCTACCGCGTCCTGCGGGGTAGTCGGCATCTCGTCCCAAGTCTGGCCCCGATACTCACGCCCGTTGGCTTTCTTTGAACGCTTTTTATTGTCCTTGCCCCAGGTTCCCCACTGCTTGAAGAAGAAGGCGGTACCGGCCGTCAGGCATTGGCCGTAAATTTCATCGATCCATTCTTCCCTGATCGGTCGAGCGAATTTGCCGCTTTCACCGCCTACGATTGCCCAATGGATGTCACGGAGATCGACGGTGCCAACCGATCCAATCAGAGGCTCAAAGGAGATGAAGCGAATGGTCGCGGGTGCCTGGCGGAGATAGTCGACTCGGCTCACGACGTCCGCGTTTTCAATGCTCGTGCCCAGCCAGACATTGGGCAGGATGTCGCCCATCGCCGAGGCGACAAGGGCTGCCATTCGCTCGGGACGCTTAGTAAGAATTTGATAGTTGCGCGGGGTCTCGCGCATGACCTTCCAGACCTTGAGGATGAACTCGTCGCTGACACCCTCGTGAAAGAGGTCGCTCATCGAATTTACAAAGATTTTTCGCGGTTTCTTCCATCCGTAGGGAATGGCCAGCGCCTCGCGGTCTTCCCGCACCACGCCATTCCACACCGTGCGCTTTCCCGTTTTACGGGTAAGCCCCGCATATTTCGCGACGTCCATGGCCTCAAGGCGTTTGGCCATCTCCATTGCATAACAATGGGTGCAGCCTGCCGTAACGATCGAGCATCCTGCGACCGGGTTCCAAGTGGAGTCTGTCCACTCTATCTGAGTTTCAGCCATCTTGCCCTCCCGAGCATTCCTTGACCCGCCGCCGCATCAGACCGCTCCGCGTATCGGATTGACGACCTCGAGCCCGGCAAAGTCTTTTTCGTTATCCGTTACCAGCACGCACTCGTTCGCTCCGGCGACAGCGGCGATGATCATATCGAGCCCGCTGCGCGGCTTGCCGGCCGCTTTTCCTCCTGCCATCAGCCGCGCCCAGATCAGCCCGGCCTTGTCGTCGAACGAGAGGATGCGGCCTGCAAACAGCGCCTGCGGCCCCTCAGGCCCAGAGAACCACCTGTCGAGTGCGTCGCGTTTTTTCCCGCGCGGCTTCTCCAGAACCCCGCGAAGAATTTCCGCAACGGTCAGCGAAGCGATAAACAAATCGTCGTCACGCTGTCTCGACATCCATGCCAGGAGCGATTCCGACGGCTGCGATTTGACGACATTGCTGATGATGTTGGTATCGAGGAGGTAGCGTGTCACAGGTCGATCTTCCGTCCCTCTTCATGCGAGCGGGAAAGATCGAGGTCGGCTCCCACCAGCGGCGAACGACGCAATGCGGCGAGGATCCCGCCAGGCTTGGGTGGCTCGCCCGCGATGGTCCGGCTGACAGCAGCGCGCAGGCTAGAGGCATCCGGCCCATCTTCGGCCAGGCGGCGAGCCAAAGATCGAATAAGGTCGCGATCGGCATCGCGGCCAAGCACTTCGAAGCGCGCCAAGCCGCGCTCGCTGAGGCGAGATCGATAGTTTTGAATGGCGCGTTTTTGCGAGCTGCCCATAGTTGCCTCCGACATATTTCCAGTAATATAACCAGAACGCAGGGGTTGATCAAGGCGCGGGCAGTCCGGGCGATGCTCCCTTGCGGTTGGATGGCATCGGTCTAGGATGCATGGTTGTGCGACGGTATTTTTTGACGAGCGTCGAGCAGGCCGCCGGGCGGCCGCCAGGTGCAAAATCGTCCAACCGGTCCCGATAGTTGACGAAACCTCAAACATATTTTTTCGGCGATTTTCCCTAAAATAGAAAGCGTAACTTTTTGACGCCTCAGGGTCGTGGCCAGAAACATTTGGCAGTAACTCAATGGGTTATATGTTGTTTAAACAACCGCGTGGCCTACGTTGAGGGGCATCGATCCGGCTCCTGTTCCGAGCGGAGGACTATCCCCGCTGACAGCCGCCCGACGTGTCGGGCTGAGCGCTGCAATCACGGCGCAGGCGCAGCCGCAGCGGCGGCATGCTCGCAGCCGATCCTTTGCGGGTTGATGGCGCCAGGTGCCGCCGCTACCCGCCTTGAAAAACGACCCGTATCAGGATTCACTAAGGCTCAGGTGTTCAGACTCCGCGCTTCCGACGACTAGGCTCTGAAGCCGCACCTCCAAGACAATAGGGTTTCCCTTTGCCGGATGGAGGCGGTCAGAAACCCAACGCTTTGGCCAGCATCGGTTCAAGAACCAGATCCGGCCGACCTCCCTTTTCGCGAAGCTCCATTGCCCTTATGATCTTCGTGCCTTCGTGGCTGTGCTTCCAGTCCCGAGACGCTTCGGCCGCGACGATGAGGTAGTCGGTCTGGCCGCAGACGGTGTCCTTCCAATCACCGCCGCGTTCGCAAATCATCGCAGCGATTGCCTTTCGCGGGCCGATGGCGAACTTTCCCGTGAGGACTAACATCCGGCTCGGAATCACGAACTGGCTTGCATCCTCCAAGGCGCCGTCAATGACACCCACATTGCCGAAGGTAGGCAGCCCCGTGTCTGTCGCGCTGTCGCCGACAAGACGGGCAATCCACCCGCATATGTCTTCTGCCTCGTCGGCGGTTATGCGACCGTCAGCAAAAGACCTTCTGGCAGTTTCTCCGAGAGATGCCACGCGGCTGTCTCTGCGCAGGACCACACCCGAGTCCAACCTGGACAGCAGTTTTTCGACCTCTGCTGGCGTGATGGAGTTGTCGCAGGCGATACCGGCACAGAATCCGTAGAACTCGTTGACTTCGTCCTTGTCGTCAGCGGCGACAAACTCCCGTGAGCGTATGCCGATTATCGTTTCAAGGACGGCGTAGATCTCTTCGGGCGCGTTACCCCAAATGTCCAGATCGCGGATGAGCTCGGCAGCATCATCGTCGTGAAGAAGGGACAGGAACTGCTCAGCTTCGACCCTGAGTGGCGGCATCTCCGCCCGCTCGACCCGCTCCTTGGCCATCACGCCCTTCAAGAACCCGAGCCAGTACCCCAACGCCTTGCGGTGATTTGCCTGCGCATGGACTCTGCCGGGCGCGGCCCCTTCGTGTTCGAGTTTACCGCTCCTTCCGCGGAACACTTCAACCATTGTCGCCCCCCCTCGACGCTACTTTTCGATTGTAGCAGACATCACAACACTCATCTATCCGCCGACTAGACAACGCGTGCCGAAACCGGAAGGCTTAATCCCCTTAGCTCCTTGCTTTCGAAATGGTAGGGCCAGGTTGCCACCCCCAGGAACGGCGTTTCGCCCGAGCGGCCGACCAAAGAAGACGCTCTGGACTCACCAAGGATCAGGCCGCCTGAACCCGGTCCGCCTCCGACGCGCTCTGTCCCTCGCGCAGCCGTGCTCGTCCTCAAGGGACGCTCCGCTCAAGCCCTTGCGGAGTGCGCGCGCCTGCGCTTGACGGAACGCGCGACGGCGGCTCCGGGGATCAGGCTTGGGTTCCAGGCCGCTTCGTGCGGGAACCTAAAGCTCGGAGACCGCCTTTCGCCCACTATGCCGACACTGTTCTGTCCCTGGCGCTGCCGTGCTTGTCACCTTTGATTGCATCTGCCGAATTCTCGCGTATCCTGCGGCTGCGCATGTGAGCACAAGGTGGCGCCTGGCGCTTCGACGAGCCACCCCAGCAAGAATCAGCGTCGGCATGGCGACCGAAAATGCTGAGGCAAGAGACCGCCACTCCAGAAGGAAACGTTCGTCATGGATTCCCATGCCGTTATTGCGTCCCTGCCAATCGCCGGGGCCGACCGTAACTTGCTTATCGAGGCCGCCAACGCCGCGTTCGAAAGGGTCATTGAGCGGATTGAGCCGGCCAACGAGAAGCTGACTCGCACCCTATGGGACGCCGAGTCCTATATCGATAATGAAATCACGGCAGACATGTTGCCTATTTCCCGGGACGAGGCTGCGTACCTCGTCGACGTGTTCCTGGTGCATCATGTCATCGGACTAGCTGTCGCAGCAGACGAGGAGGCCGCTGAATCCCGGCCGTGAACCTCCCAAGAGGCAGCTGGATCTGCCTGCTGCAATCTCGCGGGCCGCGCGATCAATGCAGTGACCTTTGCCGCCATCTCTTCAAGGGTGGCGGTGAGCCGGTTTATCTAGGAGGCGGTGGCGGCCAGTTCCGGGCCGTAGCGGTGACGAGATATTCCGGTTCTGGCTAACTGGAGATGCTTGGCCGTCTTCGCGCGAAGGCGCAGGCCCGCCTCCAGGGCGTGCTCCGTGCGTCTCGACAGGTCGTGCTGCAGTTTGCGGATCTGATTGGGATTATGCCCACGATGGAGCAAAGCGCGGTCGGGTTAGAGTTCATTGGCATGCCGAGTAGCCGCGCGATGGAGTGGCCGTTCCGACGGCCTCTCCCCAAGACTTAGACTACTAGGGAGACGGCGCCGCCACTTCGTCCTCCATGTCGAGCGATTTTTCGACTGCCTCCGGATTCCGGGCGATGGTCCAAAGCAGAGTATTCGCCGCTGCATCCGGTTCCGAGCGACCTTGCTCCCAGTTTCGAAGCGTTGCCAGATCGAGGCCATACCTCACGGCGAACGCCTCCTGGGACAGCTTGGTGCTATCCCGAACTTCGCGAACGCTTATCGGCCGCGGCGCATGAACCTTCGCGATCACTCCTGCGGACGAGAGTTCGTCCTTCAGTGCCCGCAGGTCGTCGACGCAAGGAACAGTCACGAACGCCTTGCCCTGATCGACCATCTCCGTGAGGACCGCATGGGCCGTCCTCAGCGGCAGCTGTCTCCTGACGAGAACCCTAGCAGCCTCAGGAGTATTTGCGCCGTGTAGAAAGCTGAGGCTCAGCCGGACGGGAGAGCCTGACGACACCTGGACGACGTCCCGGGTTCGCACCCGTTGTCCGAACCGCTCCATGAACTTCGATGTAGTCGACATTAAGCTTCTCCGCGATCACTCGATCGAGCTTGCGCAATTTGGACCAACCCCATTGGACCTGGGCATCGCCTCCAATATGGAGGTCACGGACAACAAGATGGTTGCTGCCCATCTCCACGTCCCCCAATAGCTGAAGCACGCCATCGGGCGTGACGACATCAAAGAGGAGGCATGGGTCCTCCGAAATTTCAGCGTCCACAATGAGTTCGATATCATCGGGCTGCACACGCGTTCCCTACGCAAATTGCTTATAGAAAGTATGTCGGGTGCTGGCGAGGGTCAAGGCCTCCCCGGTCTTCGAATTGGCGCGATGCTAGCAACTCCCGAATCGTGCCAACTTGGCGCTGCCGGGCCGCTCGGACGAGGTGAAAACTCACCGCTGCGAGCTTGGCCCGCGAGCGCCCTACGACCTGGTGCTCCGCGTAGACCCAGCCATCCGGTCGGTTGCAGCCGTGGTATCCCTCCCTTCGGAGACCCTTCAGCAACGCAACCTCCGGGGCTGACAACAACCGCCTTCTATTTTGGGGTCTTTGAAAAGACACCTTGCCTGCTATGTTGTCTAAAATCGATTTTTGTTAAACGGAACCTGCGGAAACCCCGATGACGAAGACAGCTGTACGTACGCGTCGCGGCCAAGGGTCCAAGGGCAAGCGGACGAGAACCCTTCCCAAACTGGCTGAGAAATTGCAGATGCGTCGCTTGGCCAGGATTAACGCCGTCCTGCAGAGGGCGGAAGAATCCGGCCTGCGCGCTGAGAAGGACGGCAGGATTGCGGGGCGGGTGAGTGCTGATCTCATTAAGAAGGCCAAAGCTCGAACCGGATTGACGTCTGATACCGAGCTCGTCGAATTTGCGTTGGCCAATGTGGCTCTGCAAGACAACTTCGCCGAGACCTTCAGGAAAACACGGGGAACTGTGAATCCGACGCTGAAGCTCGGATTCTGAATTGGCGGATTCGACTTTGGTGCGGCCGTAAGATGGTCGCGATTTGATTCCAAAAAACCTTGAGCCGCGGCCCCGACATGGAGCTGCCGGTCATCGGCAACCTCGTCGGGCCTGAAGTTCCGGGCGAAGGCGGCAATGATCCAGCCATCTTCGGCAGTCGCCTGACCCGGTATGCCTCATTCGTCCACGCAGGGCGGCTCCAAGACCTGCGGCAGCCTTGATCCCGTTCCAAAAAAGCTCAATGCAGACTTCCGGTTATGGACAGGCAGGCCGCGTCATAATTTGGATGGGATGTAGCGTCCAGATTTGGCCATAGCCGATCTTGAACTGTTCTTTTCAATCATACGATAGGAGACCATTCGGTCAGAACTCGAATCTTCTCAGGAGCTAATGCCATGGAAGGGGTCACGCGGGCGGTTCAAATGCGTACGAAAAGAGCCAAGGAAGGTGCTTTGCTCACTTCGAAGGAATTCGTTGGCTCTAGAAACCGTGCGGCAGCCGATCAAGCTCTCAGCAGACTTGCGAAAAAGGGCGAGCTGGCGCGCGTCTACAGAGGAATGTACACGCCCTCCAGGAAGACGCCATATGGATATGTGCTGCCGGAAGCGGAAGCCGTCGTGAAGTCGTACGCTTCCTTGTCAGGTGAGAAGGTCGTCAATACCGGTGCTACGGCGGCGAACCGGCTCGGCCTGACGACACAAGTTCCGGTTCAAACAGTCTTTCTCACGACCGGAAAGTCGAAGAACCTGAACTTGGCCGCCGCACAATACGCCTCAAGCACGCGCCCGCCTGGATCACGAGCCTGCCAAAGAACAGGTCGGGCGAAGCCATCCGGGCAGTCGCGCACCTTGGCCGAGCTAACGGTGTCCACTACGCGAAGTTGCTCAAGAACAGACTGACACCCGAGGAATGGACTCGCGTAGTCGCCCTCAAGGGGAAAGTGCCAGCTTGGGTCCATGCGGCGATCTCGAAAGCAGAAAATGAGCGGTGAACCGTTCTTCGATTTGAAACGGGGCCAAGAAAGAGACGCTCTTCTGGACCGCTTCGGCAACATTGGGACGCGAGCCGCATATTCTTGCGAGGCGTGCCGCGCAAGCGCAGGCACGGACGAGAACTATTTGACCGTACCGCGGCAAGCAAAAGGAACACGCCCAGGTGCCGGAAACAGAAACGCCCGTATTGGCTGCACGTCGACCTGATGCGTGCCGCAGGCCAAATATCCAGGAACGCCTCATCGCCGGACCTCAGCCCTGTACCAGGCCGGGCGTGCTCAGGATCACGTGACGGACCGCCTCATAATAACGGACATAACCGGTGCAACGACAAATGTGCGGCGCAAGCGCCTGCTCGATCGTGCGTTCGACATCCGCCCTACGGACCGGCTTCTCTTTGAGATGCTCAACCAGCACGGTTGCACCGGTGACAAAGCCCGGCGTGCAATAGCCGCACTGGAACGAAAAACGTTCGACGAAGGCCTGCTGAATCGCCGAGAGCCGGACGACATCGCCATTCGAGTCGCGTTCGGCATGCGCTTCGATGGTGCGGACGGACTTGCCCTCGAAGAAATGCGCTCCGGTGATGCAGCTCCGCATCTCGCTAGAATTTCCTTCCGGCCCATCGAGAATGATCGCGCAGGCGTGGCAGATGCCTTGGCCGCAACCAAGCCGCGAGCCCGTGAGGTTGAGATATTCGTGCAGGAAGTCGATCATCATCAGATCGTCGGGTACGTCGACCGGGCCGACCTTGCGATCGTTGACGGTCATCGAAAGTGGTCGCGTGGCGACGGTCACGGGAGGGCCTCCAAAATCCTTTCCGGCGTGATCGGCGTTTGATAAAAACGCTTGCCGATGGCGTGGTTGACGGCATTGACGATCGCCGGAACGATCGCGATCATCACGACCTCAGCCATTCCCTTTGGTGGGTCGATTTCGGAAAGCGGCGCCAACACCTCCGATGTCTGTGTCCAGACCGCGACATCCCTGGCATGCGGCAGGCGATACCGGTTCCAGTTCCACGTCCCGTCGCCGGGACCGTCCTCATAGAGCGGCAATTCCTCGAGCAGGGCGTGGCCGACGCCCATAGCCAGGCCGCCTTGGAGCTGACCCGAGACGAGTTCCGGCACGATTTGAGTGCCGCATTCGAGGATGGAATGATGTGCAAGGAGCTTCACGTCGCCTGAGGCGGTGTCCACTGCGATTTCGGCGATCGTCGCTACGCCCGTGTAACAGGTGCCGGCGGCGTTCTGGCGCTTTACCGGCGGATAGAAGACCTGGCGCCGGTCGAGAAAATGGAAGCCGCCGCAGGTCATCAGCGCCTTCAAACCAGCCGGCGCGCTTTGGCCATAGCAGACCGAAAGCGCGTCGACCGGCAAGCGGACGGCGCCGACGTTCGGCACATCGAACACCGCCTCGGCCCATTGCCAGCGGTTGAACACATGGACGCTGACTCCCGTGACCAGGCCGAGCCTGTGCGCCGCCGCCGCGAGTTGTTCCAGTGCGAGCGGCTCCATCCCTCCAGCCGTCAATTTGCCATCTGCGATCCGCACGTCCGCCATGTCGACAGCGAGCGGCCCCGCCCGCCCGCCGCCTGGTCCACTCGACCAGAGCGCGACCGCAGCCGGCCAGAGCGACAGGCGCAGCAGCGCCCGCGCCGCCGTCCGCGTGGCGTGGCCGACGAAATAGGCGCTGTTTGAGGCGCTCATCGGGGAAATAAACGAGGGCGTCCAGCGCGGATTGCGTGTCAGCGCGTCCTCCCTGTCCTGCGGCGTCGTATAGGGCTCCTCGGCGGAGAGGAGAGGCATCTCGGGCCAGTCGACGATCCCGAAGGCGCAGTCGTCCGGCACCCGGCCGATGATGTCGGCGACCATCACCGCCTGCGAGGTGGTCAGGCCCGTGCCGATATCATTGCCGTTCTGGCGCATGGTGAGCCGGCCGGACGGATCGAGCGACAGAGTGGTCACCGCTGCCTCGGCTCCGGTGCCGTAATCCTTCTGCACCTGCGCGAAACCGATGCCGTAGCGCTTACCCGGATTGGCGGTATCGAACGCCGCTTTGTTCGCATCGCGATCCCTCCACAACGAATGGGCACGGGCCCGCTCCAGGATCTCCTCGGTCCTTAGCGCCTCGCCGGCAATGGCGCCCTGCGAGTTCTTCATGCCGGTCTTGAACGCGTTCTTGAGGCGAAGCTCGATCGGATCGATGCCGAGCAGTTCGGCCGCTTCATCGACCATCATCTCGGTCGCGGCCATGGTCTGCAGCGTTCCGTACCCGCGCGTCGAGCCAGCATCGACAGCGCGCGAAGCGCGGACCTCGACCGAGAAATCGCTCTTCGGCAGATAATAGATGCTCTGCGCCGCGCTGGCCCCGACCTTGCCAACCTCGGGCGAGAAATTACGCCGTCCTCCGGCATCCGTGCGATAGTTGCCTCTCATGATGCGGAAGGCGTGCGTGGAGCGATCCACGACAAGCGTATTCTCCATCCAGAAGGCATGGCGCTTCAACCCCATCTGGAACTGCTCGAAGCGGTCGTTGGCAAGACGCACCGGGCGCCCGTCGCCATAGAGGCCAGCCAGGACGGCGTAGTAGGGAAAGATCGAATGATCCTTGGTGCCGTATCCGACCGTGTAACCGATCGAAAGCTCGAGCGCCTTCACCGCGAACCGCGATTTCGACAGCATTTCCAGCGTCGAGGTCGCCACCTCGTAAGGCGATTGGGTCGCGATGAGTGCGTGCAGGGTCGAACTGCCCGGCTCGAACCAGGCATTGCCATTGTCGGCTTCCATCGCGCAGGCGTCGGTCGACTGCGAGAAATAGCTTCGCTTCAGGACCAACGCGCCGTCCCCGGCAGCCGTGATCTCACGCTCGATCTCGCCCGCCGCCCACAGGGCGCGGGCCGCCGCATCGCCGCTCCGATCCGGCTTCGGCCAGACGACCCGATCGCCGTCGAAACTGCCGTAGATGGTGGTGCCTTCGAGCGGAGCGGTTTCATCCGATATCGTACCGCCGATGCGCACGAACCGGCTGGCGCCGTAATGAGGTGGCGTTTCGTAGCCGCCGACCGCGCCCCAGCGCACGATGCCCTTGGCGAAACGGACCAACCGCTTGGCCGCGTCGAACCGCGCGAAATCCTTGTAGATCAAGAGCGCGACTGGCTGACCGAGCAGGCGCGGAATGCGCCCCTTTGGCACCAGGAACATGTCGCCATAGAAGCCGGGAGCCGTCGTTTCCGGCGGCGCAAGACCATCGCGCACAAGGTCTTCGCCGACTATCAATCGGTCGGGCTTGAGACCTTCGCCCAGCAGTGAGAGGTTCAGCCCGTCGAACGGAGCGTCGGCCCGGGTGCCGCGGATCAGGAACGCGTGGCTCTGTTCTTGCGGCCAGCCCGCTATGTCACGGGCGCGAAAATCGCGGGTGAAGGTCTTTTCCCCGGTGACCCTGGCCACGGCGTCCATCCGAAAACGCGGCCGACCGTCCGGTCCGATCCAGTTTGGCGAACGGCCGGGAGAATTGGCAATGGGCGCAGCGGGCCGGCCCAGAAAACCGATCTTGACCGCGATCCCCGCACCAGCCGCCGCTGCGATGAACTGGCGCCGCGAAACCCTGCCGCTCATGCCGTCTCCCCGAACGGCCGAGAGCCCGACCCTACACCCGGCCGGCTCGCCTCACCTATGTACTCCCGACTCGGGGCCGTTTCGCCATTCCGGCATCGCCGACAAACGGAACGGCCTTGCCCGGTCATGAAAAATCGCCGGGCCATTGCGTCAGTCCGCAAGATTGAAGCGCATGACTTCTGCTTCGGATCCGAATGTCCTGATACACACGTTTTTCTGTTGTGAGCCCTTCGAAGGAGATGGTCGAATTCTATGTGGCCGGGCGACACCGGCTGGCTTGTATGTCGCCCGGCGCCCCGCGGAAACAACATTGCGAGTTTTTCCCTTCCTGAATCCGACGCCTGATCGGGCGGCTATTTTACAGCCAAGCTAGCCGCCCACGTGCAGAACTCCCGACAAACTCAGCGGCGCTGCGCGGTTTCTTAAACTTCCAGTCACGTTTGCAACGCGCGTGTTGGAATCGGTGAATCTACGACACATTACCCCCACGTTTTGGCCACGAAGTTGCCGCAATATCCCTCGACATAGCCGGCGTTGCCTGAGACGGTTCGGTCCGGCACCGGCTCAACCAAGCCCCCCGCCCAAGGGTCTGTGCCGGATCGAACCACTCTCTTCATGAGGGACACAGGTCCGAACCCCGAAATGCGCTCATCAGAAGCAAGCTGATCCGCTTCATTGATGCGTGGTCTCCCAAATTGCACAGGGCGGCAAAGACCTGCACGGCGACAATGGTTTGACGCGCGCCTCGGCTTCAGGCGAGAGGCAACTCTGGCCGGCTCTACGATGCCTTCGATGTGAGAGGCTCCTTCGAAGTAGCAACCTGATGCTGGTCGCTAAGCAGGCTTGCCTACCCGTCGCCGCTGTCGATGCTCCCATCATAGTTGGTGTCCTCAACTGTGCCTGATGATCCAACGATCTCGTCGATGTTGCAGTGATCGTGGTAGATCTCGGTCACTGTGCCTTGGCTCTGGCTGCAGATCGGCTCCCTGTTCCCATAGGTTGCGGTCGAACTAAGTTCGAACCGCGTCACAGGCTTTCACACGTGAAAAACGCTGACCGCCATGTTGCTCTCCGCATCGGGTTCGCCCAGGACGTGAAATGCCGCTTTGTAGGATCCATCTGTTCCAACCGCTGGCAGACAGACAAAGTCGACAGCGACCGACGCAATGATGCCTGTCATGTTCATTCCTGGGATTCCCCTCTCGGTCTATCGCGGTTCCGCGCAAGTTTAGGATCATCTGCTGCATCAAGCGTGCCAAAAGAGAAAAGCTTTCAACTGCACGGTTGTGGGCCGCCCGTGTCAGTCGGACCTCTGACATTGTTGCAAAGTCGACACTGTCGTTCTGGCTGGCCATAGGCTTGAGGTCTTCGGTCGCGACCACGCAAGCCAGAGCTGACTCGGCGACGAGAGGCGGGGGCATCGGCAAAAGACGCAACACGTTGAATTGCCCAAAAACAGGCATGGTGTCAGGATGGCTGCATTCCCGCGGTAATACCAATGGCGTCTGACAAGCAGAGCGCGTCGGCGCCACTTGCACCCTCATCCATCGAACTCTTTTGACCCGATCGTAGGACCATCCACAGTTGGCCCCGGACAGGAGCGCGAGAAACCGACCGTCTTTGGGGAAAGGTTTCTGTGAGTCGAGGGGATTGCAGCCAAAGCAAGTTAGTCGATGGCGGGCCTGCATCAATGCGGTTGGGGCGCAAAGCCGCGCGGCAATTGCACCCGGTCAAGGTGGCGCTGAAGTATGCCGTCCTTTCCGAGGTGGCTGCGCCAGGCGACTCCCGTTGAGAAAACCCCGGAACAAAGGCATTGAAGACGTCGCGATCGCCCAGCCGACGGTTGGCTCGCCGCGGGCTGGTGCTGACGACCGCGGCACATAGACGACAGGCGGCCGCGTCGAGAACGGAGCGGCATTGCGCGATGCCGTGCTGCCCGCCCGCGCGCGTTTTTGCCGTCGGACCTTTGCTCCTCGCCTGGCGCCGGTTGGGCCGGGGGATTGCCACGGGTGGCCTGCGGCAGGAATGCCTTGGCGGTGGCATGGTACAGCGATGCTATTGGCGCGGCGCGGCGCAAATTGCCGGTCAGGTCGCGACTGATTTCCTTGCCGAGGGAGCACGACAGCTCGGCCGCGGCTGATCAGCCGGAGTGGGCGATGGTCCTCATCGAAACCGTCGAGCATGCAAGCCTGCGCCCAAAGGAGAACCTGCTGCGGGGGATCTCATGCCGGGCTCTTGCAAGGAACCGGAAGGGGGAGGTGAAAGAGTCGGCGACGGCGTGCCATTCATGCCCTCGGGCAGACCCCACTCATCGCATTTGATGCCAGCCTCATCAGATTTTCCTTGGCTCAGGCGGGCTCTTGGCAGACCCACAGAGCTGGGAACCCTCTGCCAGACTACAACTGTAACATCATATCGGTTCAGCAGGTCAAGCTTTGGTGGTAACCTCATTGGGTAGAATAGCGACTTTGGAGACCGAGCATGGATCGCGATAACAAACGGGCACGCGCAGCTGCAAGTTCATCCCAAGGCGGCAGGGAACCCAGCAACATCCTGTCCCTTCCAGAGGGGGCATTAAGCGAGGTAGCAGAACGGCTGGTAACCGCTAACCCGCGCGATACAGCGCGAAATCTTGGGGGCTTCAAAGACCTCGGGACGCAAGCGCGGACAGCCGTTCGGGGCACTCAACCCGGGCCAGAAACTGACCTCGCGAAATTTGAAAGGCGGGCCAATCAGCTCGGACAATCAGCCATGGAGCTGGCCCGGAAATTGACAGACGGATTGGGGTACCAGCCGGATAACGTCGCATTGGAGCAAGTCAGAGCGGTCAGTAGTATAGCCAATTACATAACGCCACAGATGCAAGATGCTGTTGTTAATCGCATTGGCAACATGGAGCCACCGGAGCAAGCTCTCGGAGCTCTTTACGCTTCACAAAACTTCGGTAAGTTTAATGACGCAAATAAATCCCGCATTTTTGAGCAGGCCATTGAATTGGCGGCTGATCCTCATAATCACCACATGGTCAAGGAGAACGCACAAAATGCCATTATCGCCGTGTATCATGAATTAGACGCAAATCAACAGGCGCAAGCTAGCTCACTTCCCCACCTGCATGGTCTGTTGCAGAACATGCCTCCGCCGCGGTATGCAGCAGCGGAACGGAATGCGAATCTGGACGGCCATATAGCAGGTCTTGAGGCTGCAGTCCGTGCGACAAGCGCGCAAATCTCCTATGAACAGCTGCAGCGGGGTGGTCTAGTCGGTCAGGCCATTAACCACGACTTCAGTCACGCTCGAGACGACCTGATGGCTGCCTCCAGAAGCAGAGATCGCTCGGGCCGTTGAGGTCTCGGCCATGGTACAGTGACGCCTTCTCTCCCGAATTCCGTTCACGGCCTTGCCGTTTCCAATTCGCTGTCCGTTGACGTACCTGCTTAGTGTAACTTTCAAAAACCACGTCTTCGGGTGGTCGATGCAAGCATCGCACCACCCGCTGCGGCATCGATCTGTCGAGCGGCGACATCGCGCGACGTCGGTTCGGTGTCTGAAGCAAGCGCAGCACTAGCTACGGCTAATCCGGCAATGGAACAATGCCCTCAACAAAAACGACGCCCCCAAACATAGCCATTAGCATCGCGTGCTCGCTCGCCTTGGGCTTCTGCGCGGCAAGTCTGTACGCAACGTTCCGCCACGGGGGTAGCGGCGAGGCTTTGATGACGTTTGACGTCCGTGCCTTTTGGTTTGAGACCCCCTTCTATCTGGGTTTCGCAACCCCCGTCTTCTATCGGGGCGCAGCTATCTTGCTCTCGACGTCCGCGGTCGTCTTGCTGATTCAGCGGATCGTATTACGCCACAAGCTCGAACACCACGGGACGGCTCGTTGGGCTCGAGTGGATGAAATGCGACGCACCGGATATCTGCGACGATACCGTGGCGTGACAGGCCCGGTATTTGGGAAGACGAGTGGCCCTTTCTGGCCTGGCTACTACCTGACCAATGGCGAGCAGCCTCACAGCCTCATCGTTGCACCGACGCGCGCTGGCAAGGGCGTCGGCATAGTCATTCCAACGCTACTTACATTCAAAGGCTCAGTGATAGCTCTGGATGTCAAAGGGGAGCTCTTTGAGCTCACCTCGAGGGCGCGCAAAGCCGCAGGCGACGACGTGTTCAAATTCGCGCCGCTGGATTCGGAGCGGCGCACAAACTGCTACAATCCGCTGTTGGATCTTATAGCGCTGCCTCCGCAGCTGCAATTCACCGAAGCCCGCCGCTTGGCCGCAAACCTGATTACGGCGAAGGGGGAGGGCGCGGAAGGTTTCGTCAGCGGCGCGCGAGATATCTTTGTCGCGGGGATCCTTGCCTGCATCGAGCGGGGCACGCCAACAATCGGCGCCGTCTATGATCTCTTCGCCCAGCCGGGGGAGAAGTTTAAGCTCTTCGCGCGACTCGCCATGGAGACCCAGAACAAAGAGGCACAACGCATATTCGACGACATGGCGGGGAACGACACGAAAATCCTGACCTCCTACACTTCCGTGCTCGGCGATGGCGGGCTCAATTTGTGGGCGGATCCCGCTGTAAAGGCAGCTACAAGTCGCTCGGACTTTTCGGTCTATGATCTTCGCCGTCGCAGAACGTGCATCTATCTTTGTGTTGGTCCGAACGATCTTGAGGTGATCGCGCCTTTGATACGCTTGTTTTTTCAGCAAATCGTTTCAATTCTGCAGCGGTCGCTGCCCCGCCGGGATGAAAAGAACGAGGTTCTCTTTCTGCTCGATGAGTTCAAGCACTTGGGTAAGCTGGAGGCGATCGAGACCGCAATTACGACCATCGCGGGCTACAAGGGTCGCTTCATGCTCATCATCCAGAGCCTCTCCGCACTGACGGGGGCCTATGGCGAGGCTGGCAAGCAGAATTTTCTCAGCAATACCGGCCTGCAAGTGTTCATGGCCACTGCCGATGACGAGACTCCGAACTACATTTCCAAAGCTATCGGTGAATACACGTTTCAAGCCCAATCGATTTCCTACAGCCAGGCGCGCACGTTCGATTGGAACATCCAGAATTCACATCAGGGTGCACCGCTGTTGCGTCCCGAACAGGTGCGGCTACTTAATGACGAGTACGAGATCGTTCTCATCAAAGGTCTGCCACCATTGCAATTGAGGAAGGTGCGATATTATTCGGATCGCATTCTGAAACGCATCTTTGAAAGCCAGACAGGCGCCCTCCCGGAGCCGGCACCCTTGACGATAGCAGACGAGGGGCTCTCGGCAGAATCTCAACTCGATGAGCCGCTGCGTGGATTAGCGCAGGACTTTGACGATACGGTTTGATGTGAGGCTAGTGTGGACCCGCGAAATAGTAATCCATCCCGGGTATCAGCTTTGTCGCAGGTGCAGGATGCCGGCTTGGAAGAGGGGCAAGCGGGCCAGGCCCGGCAAGTGGGCGATGAGCAGCACCTTGCCGAGGCCCGGAGGCTGTTCAATCAAGCTGACGAGTCGCCAACCAATCCAGAAGAGGTTCTGCGACTTGAACAATTGAGCGCAGGGCTTGAGCGAGGGCAGGATCAAGCCGCCTCGTCTCTTTTCAGCGAGCCAGGGATGCCCGCTGGACCGGGTGACCTCAACAGCATCGTGGCCGACGCTTTCGCAGCGGCCGGCTCTGGGCACGCCGGAGTTGAGGCCGCCGCCCCGCCGCCGTTAGCTGCCAGCCAACAGCAGATCCGGCCCTGGCCGGAAGCGCTTGGCCAGGGCAACCACCTGCTACCCGAGTGGGTGATCATCAACGACGAACATTACACAGCGCTGGTGCGGCCAGCCGAGAGGCAGAGGGCCCTGAATACGCCGCAAGCCGCCGCCATTCAGCCGCCGCTGAGCGAAATCGGCAATTCAGGCGGCGGCGTGCCGATGCAGCCCCTCGTGCAGCAATTGGGTGAATTGCCATTGGAAGGGGTATCCGTTCAAGGGACAGGGTCCGAACACATCGGAAGGCTGCATGCGGAGGCCGCGCCCTCCGCAAGGGCTGAGCCCCCCGCTGCCATCGAGAACTCCATAAACGTCTCATTCGCCGTCCCCAAAGGCTTCTCCCATGGGACTCAAGTCCCAGACGCGATGCTCTCTTTCTTAGACCGCCATGGCTCATTGCCGGATGCGGGCCAGGCGCGGCAGGTGAGCTTTGAGCAGCACGTGGCCGAGTCACGCCGAGCCGATCCGGCTCCTGTCGCGGGTGGCGCCCGTGCTACCCGCTATCCCCATCTCTCCGGCGAACACCGGGACCTTATTGATAAGGCGATCGCTCACGCTGCGGTTCAGAAAAAATTTAGCGAGAGCACGGTCCGAAAATACACGTATTCACTTCGCCAATTGGCGAATGATCTCGGCGCTCGTGGCCAAGCGACTGATCTAAAAAATCACCAATCCCTGGTCGATCACGTCGATGCTTTCTTTCCGAAAAACGACGGCATAAAGAGGGCGTTGAACGTCCTGCGTGCGTATCATGAGCCGGGCTATTCAGCGACTGTCGGGCGGCCAGCGCCGGTGCCCTCAAAAGCAGACGCGCATCTCATTGAACAAGTGACCAGTGACAGCAGGTTGGCCCCAAGCAGCCGTGCTGAGTACGGTCGTAGTCTTCGCAGATTTTCTAAGGCGCTTGAGAGTTGGGGCCTGACGATCTCTGGGCTGGATCATGATTCGCGGATCGAATTCGCCGAGACGTTGTTTCCAGACAAACGCAATCTCATCTTCGCGTTGCAACGGGTTCGCGATGCGGAGCCCGCGTCACCTGGCGCCCGTGCTACCCGCTATCCCCATCTGTCCGACGAACACCGGGACCTTATTGATCGGGCGATCACTCACGCTGCGGTTCAGCAAAAATATAGCGAGAGCACGATCCGAAAATACACGTATTCACTTCGCCAATTGGCAAATGATCTCGGCGCTCGCGGCCAAGCGACTGATCTAATAAATCACCAATTCCTGCTCGATCACCTCGATACTTTCTTTCCGAAAAACGACGATATAAAGACGGCGTTGAACGTCCTCCGTGCGTATCATGAGCCGGGCTATTCAGCTACTGTCGGGCGGCCAGCGCCGGTGCCCTCAAAAGCAGACGCGCATGTCTTTGAACAAGTGACCAGTGACAGCAGGTTGGCCCCAAGCAGCCGTGCTGACTATGGTCGTAATCTTCGCAGATTTTCTAAGGCGCTTGAGAGCCGGGGCCTGACGATCTCTGGGCTGGATCACGATTCGCGGATCAAATTCGCCGAGACGTTACTTCCAGACAAACGCAATCTCATCTTCGCGTTGCAACGGGTTCGCGATGCGGAGTCCGCGTCAGCCGGGGGTCTCGAGACGGCCCGGAGGCTGTTCGATCAAGCTGACGAGTCGCCAACCAATCCAGAGGAGGTTCTGCGACTGGAACAGGGGTTGAGCGAAGTGCTTCAGCGACGGCAGGATGATCAAGCCGCCTCGTCTTTTTTCAGCGACCCAGGGATGCCCGCTCGACCGGGTGACCTCAACAGCAGCGTGGCCGACGCTTTCGCAGCGGCCGGCTCTCGGCACGCCAGAGTTGAGGCAGCCGCCCCGCCAGATCGGGCTGTTCCTATCGCCGGCGCATGGACACGTTCCTGGCGGCGTGTGGGGTAACGCATGTCCGCTGGATGGAACTCGGAACAATGGACGGGATCATCGGCTGCGTCGCCGCCGGGGTAGGGATGGCCATGCTACCTCGGGGGGTCGTTCAGGATGCGGCAGCCGACGGACAGGTCATCATACACCAGCTATCTGACAATCTGCGGTCGGCGCCGACTGTTTTTGTGACGCGGAGCGACGAGTATCTCTCCGCGGCACTTCAGGCTTTCATGGCGGTGGCGTCTGAGGCGCATTCACGGCCTCAGCCGGAAGGACCAGAGCCGGCCCGACAACTGCAGCGGGCTTAAGAAAGGTGGAGCAAAAACAAGGGGTCAGTCAGACCCAATCGTCGGCGGATCTTGATGGCAGATCGTAGGGTCCGTTTGCCCAGAGATCGCCTACGATTCTGGAAAGGCGCTGCATGCTGCTGCAAAAGCAAGAAAGGAGCGCGGATTCGGAGCACAATGGGCTGGCCAGGGTGCGCCGCTTGCGCGTGCCATGCCCGCGGCCAAACTCATTTCGACATCGGTTAAGGAGCTTGAGGTCAGCACTGCTGCTCTTAAGACCGAGGTTCAACAATTATATCGAGATCAGTAAGTGTGACTGTCGTCGACGGTGACCCGCAGCAGCCGAGTGCCCCATCTGTGGGATGCCTGCGTTTGGGAAACTTGGACAGTCACACGATCTTCGCATGATCGCTGAGGGTACACCCGCCGCGGGTCAATAGCCTATCAATCGATCGTGGAAGTTTACGGCACCCAAGGCTGGCGGCGGAGCTGTTCATAGCCCACTGAACCAGTTGGAGCCCTGGTCTACCCAGTAGCCGCCCGGATAATCATTGGCGACGAACACCTCTAGGATATGCTTGGGGTTCTTAAAGCCGAGCTTAGTCGACACCCTAAGCTTCATCGGTGAACGATATTTGAGCGGCAAGAATCCTTCCCGAAATCGAGCGACAGGATGGTTTGCGGGTGCAGTGCTGTCGGCACATCGATACTGGAATAATAGCGGTCCGCATTTGAAGCCGACATATTTGGCTGTCATGTCCGCGCCAACATGCTGGAGGAAGACGCTCAGAGGAATACCCCTCCACTCACCGATCGCGCTCCAGCCCTCGCAGGCTCCTTGATCCCGCGCACAATTCCGTTGGCAGCATTCTCGACTTTCTCCGTTCGGCTACACGGCTCAGGATGCAGGAACTGCTGCTCGAGCAGTTCAAAACGACGGTCGTCTTCGTCACGACATCGACGAAGCCTTCCTGCTTTCGGATCGAATCATCGTCATGCAGGGCACAGCCAGGTCGCATCCACGAAGAAATCAATATGGCCTTCGAGAGGCCGAGGACCACTGACATCATCGCGTCCGGCGAGTTCTTGCGTTTGAAGCAGCGTTGCCTACAGCAGCTTCGTAGCGACAGGCGGAGAGATACCCTGGCGCGGCTTTCACCTCTTGGTTAATTGGAGCTGTGCTTCGCGGATTCCCTTCTCGGCTAAGCCCAACCACGAGCGCGCCTCGGCTGATTCCAGCGTGCGTTTGGCGCCGCATCCCGCTCCTAAACCGTCAACTCCTTTTCCACGCAGCTAACGCAATGTATTTCATAATTATGGCCCGTCGCCCGATTCCTCTCACGGCGTTACCAGAACCGCGCTCGGCGGGCTTCGGGCCCGAGAAACCAATACGCGAGGGCCGCGTCGCGCAATAGCCCTTGAAGCCTTCGGCGGCGAAGCGCTCTGCCAACGCCATATGCAGCTCTTGGACTTGCCGGTCTGCCGGATCATGTCGACGGTGCCGACGTCATCGTCGGTCCAGCCGGTTCGGAGCCGCCTCAAGAACATGGAAACTTCTCAGCGGGCTATCTGTTCGACGGGAGCAGTGTGTCGCGCGGCCCTGCCCGACCACCGACCCACGACGGCATCACACGCTTCTCGCTGCCGCAGATTCCGGAAGGTCCCGACACAAGGCGAATGATCGCGATGGATTACATCTTTATGTCAGGCATTCCGGCGGCTTCGAGCGGCCGAGCAAGGCGGACGACGACCGGACAGACGCCTTCCGCATCGCCTTCGATATGCAGTACCAGGGCAAACGCATTCCGCTGGAACTCGGTTCAATTTCACGCTGATGAATGACGGCGCCTACTGGCATGCGCTGGAGCGCTTTGCCGCGAGGTCTGCACCAAGCCCGATGTCGAGTGCATCAGCTATTGCGACTATGTTTCACGGCGACGTGACGGCGAAAAGCAGACGTCGGTGGGCGGCTGACTAGAAGCGCTCGCCGCCCGCCACGCTCAGCTTACCGGCTGATCCTCAAGGCGCAAGCCGGCCCGCTCTCGCGCCAAATAGTCCCGGTCGATTTCCGTTAGCGGCGCCCCTTCTAGCGTCGCCTCGAAGGCGCGCAGGCGTTTGTAGATGGATATCAGCTCGACGATGGTCGGCCAGGAATTCACGAGATATTGGAACGAACTGGCGACTTGGGAAAACGCGGTGACAATTTGCTGGAAAACGCCAAATGTTATCTTGCCGATTGCCAAGGTCGGAACAAGAAGAAAGGTAGCAAAAACGTTGTCGACTTGGAGATAGAGATAGCGGACCATGTCGAAGTAGACATAATGAGCGTATAGCGTGAAATAGTTCTTCCGAACATTGCTGAAAAGCTCGGCCAGCGTTGGTGGCTGCGCTCGTGCCGTATCGTCCTCGCCGAGGACAAGCTCCTTTCGCAGCGCGGCTTCAACGCGCTGATTGCGAAATTCCAGGCCGGGAAGCTTGATGCCGACGATTGCCAGCAAGCCGGTGCCAAACAGCGACCACCCGACCGCCGCGATGACCAGCGGATAAGGGATTGCGCCGACGATTGGAAGCGTCGAGACATGGAGGGACAGGGAGGCCAGCAAGGGCAGGAATGCAATCAGGGTCATGATGGAGTCGATGAAGTTCACTCCGAGCCCCTGCATTGTGCTGGAGAAGCGCATCGTGTCGTCCTGAACGCGCTGCGACGCCCCTTCGATATGGCGCAGCCGCGGCCAGTAAGCGGTAAAATAATCGTTCATCGCGGTGCGCCAGCGAAACACGTAGTGCCTGACGAAAAACACGTTCAGAACGGCAATGCTCATATAGACCAGGGCCAAGGACAGAAACTGCCATACGCCGTAGTAAAGCTCGGCAGGGGAAACGGAGCCCGGTGTGGTGAGTGCCCTCTGCACCATGTCGTAAAACATGCCGCGCCAGTCATTGAGCGCCACGCTGAGCTGGACGATGAAATTGGTGACGAAAATGATCAAACCAGAGCCAAGGATCGACCAGTTCTGCCAGCGATGCGGGGAATACAGCGCCCAGAAAAGGTAGAATACGCCCATACCGGCGAAGAAATATCCATAAAACCAGAGAAATGCCGGCGTCAGGAATCTTAACGGGCTGATGACTGGTGCTGCCTGCGGGTCGACCGGCGGCATGCCGAGCATCGTGCCAAGGTGCTCACCGCCGAAAAACCACAGGAGGACGAGCAGAAGGCTCCAGACGGCGGCCGAGATGAAAAAAGGCTTCGGCTGCGGGAAGAAGGATACGAACACGTTGGGGAAACTCCTCGGTTGATGCGCAAATCAGCGGCGTTGCTGTCAGCAGGCGGTGACATACGCCAGCTTCGCCATTTTGCCAAAATCGTCGTGTCAGTAGTAGACGATGATGTCGCCGACGGCCTCGCCGGAGATCTTACGCGCTGCGTCGGAGGCAGTCTCAAAAGAATCGTCAGTGATCACCACCACATGCTCGCCCTTCGCACCCGCAGACGGACCGCTGTAGAAGCTGCTCACCGGGCTGCCAGACTTTGCGGCGGCGTTGTTGACGAAGTTCGCGCCAAAACCGTCGTCGCCGCGGCCCACCGCATCGAAGGCGAAAGTGTCCTCCTTCGCGTTGAAATCGCTGATAGTGGTAATGTCCGCCGTCCCCTCGACTACTCCGTGGATCGAATTGTGGAACTGGAACAGAAACGTGTCATTGCCGGCCCCCCCGTCAAATTGTCTTTGCCGTCACCACGTAGAGGAGATCGTCGCCGGGACCGCCGAAGAGCTTGTCATGATCCTCGCGACGAGGCGCGGTTGGAAGCGGCCGTTGTCACCGCGAAGATAGTCGTCGCCCGTTCCGCCCCAAATTCGGTCATTCCCTCGCCGCCGATGCCGTGATCATCGCCATCGCCACCTTCGATCTTGTCATTGCGGCGACGACCCTCAAGCCGGTCATTGCCCTCGTCACCCGCCATCCAATCCTCGAGATCGGTGCCGATGAGCCATTCGGGACGCGAGGACCTACCCTCAATGATGTTTGCCATCGCAAATACTCCTTATGATGCAACCCACCACGCCACCTGGCGCCCTCATATTCCTCATCAGATAATCGGGGAAATCGAATTGTTAGATAGAAAGATTTACGGAATGGATGTGTGGCATCGGCTTCGTCCTTCTGCGTAGCAGTTGCCAGTCTCGGTGGCGGCGGGCGACGCTGGCTACTCAGCCGAGGGCGCTCGTGCGCCAACAGGAGGCCCAAGGATGCGGTCGTGGCCGCCCTCGCAGCAGGCAACACGCGGTACACGCCCGTGAACGATGCGCCGGCGCTGCGCCAGGCCATCATCGCAAAGCTCCGTTGCGACCTCGATCAGGTGACGGTTGGGACCGAAGCAGGTCATCTACAACGCCTTGGTGGCACCGTCGGCGAAAGCGACGAGGTCATCCTCCCAGCACCTACTGGGTCTCGTATCCCGACATGGTGTTGGCCTGCGGCTGAACCCCGGTGGTCATCCGATCCCGGCGCCCTCCGGAAAGTGCTCATCCGGATCGTCGGCTTGACGCCCAACGACTACCGGCGGCGCTTTCGAAGCCGCCCGTTGACGATCTCCTGAACGACCGCTTTTAGGCCGTGCAGGAAATCAGCACATGTGCCCCGACCCCGAGTGAGGGATGGGTGGCACGCTCCGTCGCCAAAATGCAAGATCAGATTTCGATCAGGATCTTGCCGACTGCCTTGCCCCTCTCCTGTACCTCATGCGCTTCGGCAATGCGGTCGAGCGGCAGCTTCATCGCGATCTGCGGCCAGTAGGCCCCAGCCGCCACGCAGGCGGAGACCTCTTCGACTGCCTGGCGGAACGCATCCTCAGGGATCGTGTAGAAGAACACGAAGCGGAAGGCATAGCCCCCGAACATCGTCGATAGGAACGGCATCGACAACCTGATCGTCGGATCCTCCGTCGCGTAGGCCGTCGCGACGCCGCTCGGAGCGATGCAGGCGATATCGGCCTCGACGTTGGCTGCCAAATCGACGTCGACGATACGCTCGACGCCACGGCCGCCGGTCGCGGCCCTGATCCGTTCAGCGATGTCTTCCTGATGACGGTTGATCACGAGATCGGCGCCCGCCGCCGCTGCCACCGTGGCTTGCTCCTCGCGGCTCACGGTCGCCGCGACCCAGGCGCCCGCCCATTTGGCGAGGAGGATGGCCGCCGTGCCGACGGCTCCCGCGCCGCCCTGGACGAGAACGCGCTTTCCGCGCAGATCACCATCGGCGAAGAGGCAGCGATGGGCGGTGATGGCCGCGATGCCCAGTGAAGCCCCGCCATCAAACGACGCATTCTCGGCAAGAGGGGCCGCATGGGAGGAAGGAACCACCACGAACTCGGCCGCGGATCCGAACGCCTGGCCTGTCTGAGCCTTGAAAACCCAGACCCGTTCACCGATCCGCTCCTCGGACACGCCCGGCCCAACCTTGTCGATGATCCCGGCCGCATCCTGATGGGGAACGACACGGGGAAAGGGCATCGGCCTGCCGCCGAAGCCCGTTCTCGTCTTGATATCCGAGGGGTTCAGGCCGGAGACGGCCACCTTGACCCGGACCTCGCCGAACTGGGGCTCGGGATCAGGAAGAGAACCTATCTGGAGGACGTCCTTCGCGGCGCCCTGCCGGTCGTAGAAAGCAGCTCTCATTCTCGGTCTCCTGACATTTGCCAATGACCAAAGGGATATCGATGCCACAAGTGTTCTTGCAAGTAGGCAATATTCTTGCCTATAGGTGTATAAAGTACATCATTGGAGCTTCGCCTACAACTGTGCGGTGGAGGTGACGGTCGACGTGGCCGGCGGAAAGTGGAAACCGCTGATCATCTACGAACTCCTCAACGGCCCACGACGTGGTGAACTCCGGCGCATGGTGGGCGAGCCGAGCCAGCGCTCCATCACGATGCAACTCCGACAGCTCGAGACCGACGGCGTGGTCGAACGCCAGGTCTTTGCCGAAGTGCCGCCCCGCGTGGAGTACTCCCTCACAGAGTTCGGGAAGACGCTCGCGCCGGTTCTGAACGCGATGAAGGAGTGGGGCGAGACGTTTGCCGCCCGAAACGGCCTTGTTTGCGGGCCTGACGGCGAGGCACTTGAGGTCGCCCAACCGCGTGCATCCGCCGATCGGGATCACACATCGTCAAGGCGCTCGTAGAGGGCCGACAGGATCGAGGCCAAGTGCCATTGTCGGTTCGGGTGCATCTCCCAAGGCCAGCTTCGTGCCTCCACCACCCTAAGAGCGCGGCACCGCCTGAGGGGTGGTCTGCCCGCGTTATATCGTCTCGGAGCCTGAGTTGATCGGCTCACCCATCACGGTTCATCAAAGAGGGCACCACTGCCAACGTGATTGCCTTCTCTGGAACATCGAATGGTTCAACAAACGTTGGCTAGCCGATCGAGATCCTGATCCTCGCCGTTGTAGGCATCGACGACCCGCTCCATGCCGCTGTCGTTCCGGGCAACCGCGCGACCGAGGGTGCCGAAGAACCCGGCCAGTTCATCCGTGCCCGCGAAAAGTTCGAGAAGCCGCGCCGCATCTGCGTTGCCGGTTTGCGCCTCCAGTTCCAGAGCAGCGGCGATCGCCGAGAACTTGATGCCTTCGTTCGACTTGTCTTCTTTCGCCGCATGGTGAAGCGCCACGAGCTCCCAACCGTCATTCATGACCGGCGCGCCCGAACTGCCCGCCTCGGTGTCCGAACGATATTGGACGACCTGCGTGTTTTGGAACACCACCGTGTTGTTGCGGATCGCGACTTCCTTGAGGCGTCCATTTGGGTGCTGGATGACATTCAACTTGTCTTCGTCAGCTACCACAAAGGCCTGCCGCAGAAGCGGAATGCTGCCGAAGGTCGAGCCGGGTTGGCCTTCGACGGCGACAAACGTGACATCGAGACCGCCCTTGCCGCCGGTGGCGACGACAGGGCTGGTCCAGAAAAGGAGATCGGGACGCAGGCGAAAAGTTGAGACCTGTCGCACAGTCCCGTCGGGAAGGGCGGCGAAATCGAACAGCGCGCGACTGCGGGCGGTGACCTCCTTGCTGTTGAGGACGTGATGGTTGGTGCACAGTATACCCGGCGCGACCAGAAAACCGGATCCGCTCCAGGTGCCGGAGCGCCCTTTGTAGTCGATGCCAGAAGCGTCGATCTTGCAGACGGCGCGCGAGCGAGCTGCGCCTTCCTCCAGCCACCAGGCCGGGCGCCGATCGTTGGAGCCGACAACCTGTTCCAGGGTGACGGACAGCTGCTCGAACATGGTGCTGGCGTCGGCCGGCAGACCTTCGAACTTCGGGCTGCGAAGGCGTCGGGTCTTCTGGACATCACCGGGCAGGATGGCCAGATCCTTGATGCCCCAGTCCGCAGCGCTCTTAGGGACGGGGCCGGCGTCGGGCCGTTCCACCGCCATTTGCTGCTCGAACGAAAGATTTGCTTCTTGCGCTAATCCGCCATCTGGTCCCCCGAATCAGAAGTGATGCGCAACCTATAATCGTCGGAAACGACGGAAATGTTACCGTTGTGCAGATGGTCGGCCAAACCGCTACGTCGGCTTGGACTATCCCCAGGTGGCGCCGGCTGCGGCAACGTCATCGCCGTTCCTTTCGCGGTTCATGGGCGTGTCTCGCAGACCTGGCCGTGGCCTTCAACGTCGATGGCGATGATCTGGCGCCGCCGCGAGAGGAGACCAGTGACTTGCGCCATGGCAGCGATTGGCATTGAGCTTGCCGGCAAGAACGACGATGCGTTTGTCCTCGCCGAAGGACTCACGGTAAATGCCCTTCGGCCGACAGGGCTCACGCTCATCCGACATCGCGTCCCAAGTTAGAGTACCGCGTCGGACCCATCAGCGGTCTGTGTCTTGTCTTGGAGTCCGTAGAATTTGAGCGGAGCCTTTGTAGTGTTGTTTGGTGTTTTTTCGCCCAAAAGTCGCATAAGATTGCAGTGAGGAACGTCGGTCTACAGATTTTTTCCCCAGAGGGGCGCGAACCTTGTGCTCACCTGTTCATCGGTTACGGCTCTCGGCGTGACCCAGAGAGCTAGGAGAAGCCTCTGGGAGACTACAAGTGTAACACCATATTGGTTTAGCGGATCAAGCTTCGGTGGTAACCTCATGGGGTAGAGATACGACTCTGGAAGCCGAGCAATGGATCGCGATAGCAAACGGACACGTGCAGCTGGAAGTTCATCCCGCGACGGGAGGAGGGCCGAGGAACGGCGTAACCACCTTGACCTTCCATGCTCATCATCCAAAGCCTTTCGGCACTGACGGGCGCCTATGGCGAGGCTGGCAAGCAGAATTTTCTCAGCAATACCGGCCTGCAAGTGTTCATGGCCACGGCCGATGACGAGACTCCGAACTACATTTCCGCAGCTATCGGTGAATACACGTTTGAAGCCAAGTCGATTTCCTACAGCCAGGCGCGAACGTTCGATTGGAACATTCAGAATTCGCATCAAGGTGCACCGCTGTTGCGTCCCGAACAGGTTCGGCTGCTCGATGACGACTACGAGATTGTTCTCATCAAAGGTCTGCCACCATTGCAATTGAGGAAGGTGCGATATTTTTCGGACCGCATACTTAAACGCATCTTCGAAAGCCAGACAGGCGCCCTCCCGGAGCCGGCACCCTTGGTGAAAGCAGACGAGGGGCTCGGCAGAATCTCAACCCGATCAGGAACTGCGTGGATTGGCGCAGAACTTTGACGATACAGTTTGATGTGAGGCTAGTGTGGACCCGCGAAATAGTAACCCATCCCGGGTATCAGCTTTGTCACAGGTGCAGGACGCCGGCTTGGAAGAGGGGCAATCGGACCAGGCACGGCAAGTGGGCGATGAGCAGCACCTTGCCGAGGCCCGGAGGCTGTTCGATCAAGCTGACGAGTCGCCAACCAATCCAGAAGAGGTTCTGCGACTAGAACAATTGAGCGAAGGGCTTGAGCGACGGCAGGATGATCAAGCCGCCTCGTCTCTTTTCAGCGACCCAGGCATGCCCGCTGGACGGGGTGACCTCAACAGCATCGTGGCGGACGCTTTCGCAGCGGCCGGCTCTGGGTACGCCGGAGTTGAGGCCGCCGCCCCTCCAGCGTTAGCTGCCAGCCAACAGCAGATCCGGCCCTCGCCGGATGCGCTTGACCAGGGCAACCACCTGCCACCCGAGTGGGTGATCATCAACGATGAACATTACACAGCGCTGTTGCGGCCAGCGGAGAGGCAGAGGGCCCTGAATACGCCGCAAGCCGCCGCCATTCAGCCGCCGCTGAGCGAAATCGGCAATTCAGCCGGCCGCGTGCCGATGCAGCCTCCCAGGCAGCAGTTGCCATTGGAAGGGGTACCTGTTCAAGGGACATGGTCCGAACACATCGGAAGGCTGCATGCGGAGGCCGCGCCCTCCGCAAGGGCTGAGCCCCCCGCTGCCATCGAGAACTCCATAAACGTCTCATTCGCCGTCCCCAAAGGCTTCTCCCATGGGACTCAAGTCCCAGACGCGATGCTCTCTTTCTTGGACCGCCATGGCTCCTTGCCGGATGCGGGCCAGGCCCGGCAAGTGGGCTTTGAGCAGCACGTGGCCGAGCCGCGCCGAGCCGATCCTGTCGCGAATGGCGCCCGCGCTACCGGCTATCCCCATCTCTCCGGCGAACACCGGGACGTTATTGATAAGGCGATCACTCACGTTGCGGCTCAGCAAAAATATAGCGAGAGCACGGTCCGAAAATACACGTATGCACTTCGCCGATTGGCCAATGATCTCGGCGCTCGTGGCCAAGCGACTGATCTAAAAAATCACCAATCCCTGGTCGATCACGTCGATGCTTTCTTTCCGAAAAACGATGATATGAAGAGGGGGTTGAACGTCCTGCGTGCGTATCATGAGCCGGGCTATTCAGCGACTGCTGGCGCCCCTGCTACCCGCTATCCCCATCTGTCCGACGAACACCGAGACGTTATTGATAAGGCGATCGGCCACGCTGCGGCTCAGCAACACCATAGCGCGGAGACGCTTCGAATATACTCGTCTGCGCTTCGCCGATTGGCGAATGATCTCGGCGCTCGCGGCCAAGCGACTGATCTAAAAAATCACCAATCCCTGGTCGATCACGTCGATGCTTTCTTTCCGAAAAACAATGATATTAAGGATATAAAGCCGGCGTTGAAGGTCCTGCGTGCTTATCATGAGCCGGGCTATTCAGCGACTGGCCGGTGGCCAGTGACGGTGCCCTCAAAGGCAGACGCGTATGTCTTGGAACAAGTGACCAATGACAGCAGGTTGGCCTCAACCACCCGTGCTGTCTATGGTCGTAGTCTTCGCAGATTTTCTGAGGAGCTTGAGAGTCGGGGCCAGACGATCTCTGGGCTGGATCACGATTCGCGGATCAAATTCGCCGAGACGTTGTTTCCAGGCCACCCCTATCTCCGCTTGGCGCTGCAACGGGTTCGCGATATGGAGTCCGCGTCAGACACAAGCGTGACGGACGCTTTCGCAGCGGCCGGCTCTGGGCACGCCGGAGTTGAGGCCGCCGCCCCGCCAGCGTTAGCTGCCAGCCAACACCGGCCCTGGCCGGATGCGCTTGACCAGGGCAACCACCTGCCACCCGTTCCATTCGCCGTCCCCAAAGGCTTCTCTCATGGGACTCACCGCGTCCCAGACGCGATGCTCCCTTTCGTGGACCGCCACGACCCCTTGCCGAATGCGGGCCAGGCCCGGCAAGCGGGCTTTGAGCCGCACGTGGCCGAGCCGCGCCGAGCCGATCCTGTCGCGAGTGGCGCCCGTGCTACCGGCTATCCCCATCTTTCCGACGAACACCGGGACCTTATTGATAAGGCGATCGCCCACGTTGCGGCTCAGCAAAAATATAGCGAGAGCACGGTCCTAAAATACAGGTATGCACTTCGCCGATTGGCAAATGATCTCGGCGCTCGTGGCCAAGCGACTGACCTAAAAAATCACCAATCCCTGGTCGATCACGTCGATGCTTTTCTTCCGAATAAGGAGGAAATAAAGAGGGCGTTGAACGCCCTCCGTGCCTATCATGAGCCGGGCTATTCAGCGACTTCTGCTACCCGCTATCCCCATCTGTCGGACGAACACCGGGACGTGATTGATAAGGCGATCGCCCACGCTGCGGCTCAGCAACACCATAGCGCGCCGACGCTCGGAATATACTCGTCTGCGCTTCGCCGATTGGCGAATGATCTCGGCGCTCGTGGCCAAGCGACTGATCTAAAAAATCACCAATCCCTGGTCGATCACGTCGATACTTTCTTTCCGCAAAACAAGGACATAAAGCCGGCGTTGAACGTCCTGCGTGCGTATCATGAGCCGGGCTATTCAGCGACTGGCCGGTGGCCAGTGACGGCGCCCTCAAAGGCAGACGCGCATGTCTTGGAACAAGTGACCAGTGACAGCAGCTTGGCCTTAACCACCCGTCTTATCTATGGTCGTAATCTTCGCAATTTTCTAAGGCGCTTGAGAGTCAGGGCCAGACGATCTCTGGGCTGGATCATGATTCGCGGATCAAACTCGCCGAGGGGTTGTTTCCAGGCAATCGTTATCTCCGCTTGGCGTTGGGACGGGTTCGCGATGCGAAGCCCGCGTCAGACAGGATCGTGGCGGACGCTTTGGCAGCGGCCGGCTCTGGGCACGCCGGAGTTGAGGCCGCCCCGCCAGCGTTAGCTGCTAGCCAACAGCAGATCCGGCCCTCGCCGGATGCGCTTGACCAGGGCAACCTCCCGCCACCCGAGCGGTTCATCGTCAACAATGAACATTCGACGGCGCCGTTGCGGCCAGCGGAGAGGCAGTGGGCCCCGCAAGCCGCCGCCATTCAGCAGCCGCCGAGCGAAATCGGCAATTCAGGCGGCCGCGTGCCGATGCAGCCCCCCATGCAGCAGTTGGGTGAATTGCCATTGGCAGGGGTACCCGTTCAAGGCACAGGGGCCGAACATATCCGAAGGCTGCATGCGGAGGCCGCGCCCTCCGCAAGGTCTGAGGCGACCCCCGCTGCGCTCGAGGACTTCATAAACATCTCATTCGCCGTCCCCAAAGGTTTCTCCCATGGGACTCAACGCGTCCCAGAAGCGATGCTCCCTTTCCTGGATCACCAGGGCCTCTTGCCGGACGCGGACAAGCCGGAATGGAACTACGAGATTAAAGGTCACGGCTACACCGCCCGGAGGCCAGAAGGAGGCAACGACGTTTGGCTTGTCCATCGCGGTGCGATGAGGGAAGCTGCAGCGGCGGCAGTACCGGCAAGGGCTCCAGCACACGGCTTGCCTGCGACCGCCAGGCTGTCAGACACCTATCGCGGTGTTCCGTTGGTCGATCTGACCACCTCCTCCGATGCACAGATCGCAGCGCTTCCGTCAGGTTCGTCCAACCTTCCCGCGGGGGCGGTGCTCGGGGCCACCGAACTGCTGAGCGACGCCCATATCCAGAGGGATTACGAATTCCTCCAGCAGCAGTTGCAGCAGGCCGATCCAGCGCTCGCCGCCCGAACGCGGCTGGTGGATCCCTTGGTCTCCCAGCAACTGCGCCGTCACGACCGAGACGCGCAACATACGGTGCTGTCCATCTATCATCAAAACGACGTCGCAGCCGACTTCGTGTTCCTGCCGGTGAACAGTGGCAATCCTATGGCTACGGCGGAGAATGAGGGACGCAACGAGCATTGGTCGCTGCTGCTCGTAGATCGCCGCGACCCGGAAAGAGCGGTCGCCTATCACTACGACTCCATCCATCAGAGCTATCGACGGGGATACAATGACGCGCCTGCACGAGAGCTCGCAGCAAGACTGGACGCGACCACCGTGGTGACACCCGTCATGGCGCAGCAGAACAACGGTGTTGATTGCGGCGTCTTCGTGGTGGACGGCACGCGCGCGCTGGTTCAGAGATTGGCGAACCAAGAGTGGCCGGAACGGCAGCGGCCGCTGCACCTCGACAACCTCGTCGCCGATCGGCAGGCGCTGCAAAACCGACTGAGGCAGGGCCGCTTGCCGCACGAGCTTGCCGCAATCCCCGCGGAAGCTTTTGGAGCAGCCGGGTCGCAGGTGCAACACGCCGTCTTGCAAGAGCAGCAAGCCCGACAAGTCGCGCCAGCGCCGTTTGACCAGCACTTGAGCAAGTCGCGCGAGGCCCATGACGAGCTGACGCGTACACTTGACAGGAGCAACACCGGGGGCGTCATCATCAACACTGAACATTACGCAGCGCTGTTGCGGCCAGCGGAGAGGCAGAGGGCCCTGAATACGCCGCAAGCCACCGCCATTCAGCAGCCGCTGAGCGAAATCGGTAATTCAGGCGGCCGCGTGCCGATGCAGCCCCCCATGCAGCAGTTGGGTGAATTGCCATTGGAAGGGGTACCTGTTCAAGGGACAGGGTCCGAACACATCGGAAGGCTGCATGCGGAGGCCGCGCCCTTCGCAAGGTCTGAGGCACCCCCCGCTGCCATCGAGAACTCCATAAACGTCTCATTCGCCGTCCCCAAAGACTTCTCCCATGGGACTCAACCCGTCCCAGACGCGATGCTCTCTTCCTTGGACCGCCATGACCTCTTGCCGGTTGCGGGCCAGGCCCGGCAAGCGGGCTTTGAGCAGCACGTGGCCGAGCCGCGCCGAGCCGAACCTGTCGCGAGTGGCGCCCGTGCTACCCGCTATCCCCATCTGTCCGACGAACACCGGGACCTTATTGATCGGGCGATCACTCACGCTGCGGTTCAGCAAAAATATAGCGAGAGCACGGTCCGAATATACACGTCTGCACTTCGCCAATTGGCGAATGATCTCGGCGCTCGCGGCCAAGCGACTGATCTAAAAAATCACCAATCCCTGGTCGATCACGTCGATGCTTTCTTTCCGAAAAACGGTGATATAAAGACGGCATTGAACGTCCTGCGTGCGTATCATGAGCCGGGCTATTCGGCGCCTGGCCGGCGGCGAGTGCCGGTGCCCTCAAAGGCAGACGCGCAGGTCTTGGAACAAGTGGCCAGTGACAGCAGCTTGGCCTCAACCTCCCGTGTTGTCTATGGTCGTAGTCTTCGCAGATTTTCTGAAGCGCTGGAGAGTCGGGGCCTGACGATCTCTAGGCTGGATCATGATTCACGGATGAAATTCGCCGAGACGTTGCTTCCAGGCAGCCGCAATCTCCGCTGGGCGTTGGGACGGGTTCGCGATATGGAGTCTGCGTCAGACAGAAGCGTGACGGACGCTTTCGCGGCGGCCGGCTCTGGGCACGCCGGAGTTGAGGCCGCCGCCCCGCCAGCGTTAGCTGCCAGCCAACACCGGCCCTGGCCGGATGCGCTTGACCGGGGCAACCTCCTGCCACCCGAGCGGTTCATCATCAACAATGAACATTCGACGGCGCTGTTGCGGCCAGCGGAGAGGCAGAGGGCCCTGAATACGCCGCAAGCCGCCGCCATTCAGCCGCCGCTGAGCGAAATCGGCAATTCAGCCGGCCGCGTGCCGATGCAGCCTCCCAGGCAGCAGTTGCCATTGGAAGGGCTATCGGTTCAAGGGACAAGGTCCGAATACATCGGAAGGCTGCATGCGGAGGCCGCGCCCTTCGCAAGGTCTGAGGCATCCCCCGCTACGATCGAGAACTCCATAAACGTCTCATTCACCGTCCCCAAAGGCTTTCCCCATGGGACTCAACACGCCCCAGACGCGATGCTCTCTTTCTTGGACCGCCATGACCTCGTGCCGGATGCGGAAAAGCCGCAATGGAACTACGAGATTAAAGGTCAGGGCTACGCCGCCGAGAGGCCAGAAGGGCGCAACGACTTTTGGCTCGTCGATCGCGGTCCGATGAGTGCATCTGCAGCGGCAGCAGTACCGGCAAGGGCTCCAGGACCCGTCTCGCCAGCGACCGCGAGGCTGTCAGACACCTATCGCGGTGTTCCGTTGGTCGATCTGACCACCTCTTCCGATGCACGGATCGGAACGCTTCCGTCAGGCTCGTCTAACCTCCCCCGGGGGGCGGTTCTCGGGGCCACCGACCTGCTGGACGACGTCCATATCCACAGGGATTACCAGTTGCTGGAGCAGTACCTGCAGGCGGCCCACCCAGCGCTCGCCGCCCGAACAAGGCTGGTGGATCCCTTGGTCTCCCAGCAACTGCGCCGTCACGACGGGGACGTGCAAGGTAGGTTGCTGTCGATCTACCATCAAAACGACGCCCCAGCCGACTTCGTGTTCCTGCCGGTGAACAGTGGCAATCCTATGGCTACGGCGGAGAACGAGGGACGCACTGAGCATTGGTCGCTGCTGCTCGTTGATCGCCGCGACCCGGAAAGAACGGTCGCCTATCACTACGACTCCATCCATCAGAGCTATGGACGGGGATACAACAACGCGCCTGCAATAGAGCTCGCAACAAGACTGGACGCGACCACCCTGGTGACACCCGTCATGGCGCAGCAGAACAACGGTGTTGATTGCGGCGTCTTCGTGGTGGATGGCACGCGCGCGCTGGTTCAGAGATTGGCGAACCAAGAGTGGCCGGAACGGCAGCGGCCGCTGCACCTCGACGACCTCGTTGCCGACCGGCAGGCGCTGCAAAACCGACTGAGGCAGGGCCGCTTGCCGCACGAGCTTGCCGCAATCCCCGCGGAAGCTTTTGCAGCAGCCGGGTCGCAACAAGCCGTGTTGCAAGAGCAGCAAGCCCGACAAGTCGCGCCAGCGCCGTTTGACCAGCACTTGAGCAAGTCGCGCGAGGCCCAGCACGAGCTGACGAGTACACCTGACAGGAGCAACACCGGGGGCGTCATCATAAACACTGAACACTACACAGCGCTGTTGAGACCGGCGAAGAGGCAGAGGACCGATAATCCGCAAACCCTCGCCACGGGGCGGCAGGCGAGCGAAGCAACCACGACGCCCATCAGGCAAGCCTCCGATCAAGCCCGAGCGGACCTCATGGCTTCCTCCAGAAGCAGAGAGCGCTCCGACGCAGGGCGTTGAGCTCGATGGCCGGGATGAAGCAGAACAGCTCTTTGGCGACGGAGAGGCTGATGCGATCTCCGGACCGGTAGCTCTCGCCGTAATTGATCAGGCTGGCACTGTTGGCAGGCGACTGTAGGCCTGGAACTCGCCGATCGCCAGCCAGGAGCTGAGACGATCGCCGACCTCAAGATCGAGGACGATATCCGCGGCCGATCGGCCAATGAACGCCGTGCGATGCGTCAGGAAAATAGCCGCGCTATTGTCGCCGATCTTGAACCTTACTAAAAGCTCGGCCTGATCAGTCAGAAGACCAAGCTCGCCGAGGCAATCCGCTACACGCTCTCACGCTGGGAAGGCCTCTCGCGCTTCCTTGACGACGGCCGTATCGAGATCGATAGCAACACCGTCGAGCGCTCAATCCGTTCGATCGCGCTCAACCGCAAGAACGCGCTCTTCGCTGGCTCGACGGCGGTGCCGAACACTGGGCAGTCATTGCGTGCTGATCGAAACCTGCAAGCTCAATGGTGTCGAGCCACTCGGCTAGTCGCCGACGTCCTCACCAGGATCGTCAACAGCCATCCGAACAGCCAGATCAATGACCTGCTGCCTTTGGCCTACATCCGGGCGCCCGAGCTAAAGGCCGTGGCCTGAGAACACCGCTTACGCTTGATCAGCCTCGTCAGCCAATCTCCTGAATAGCTCCTGTCACGCGGCCAAGGTACCTCCGTAGCTAACGTCTACGTCAGCGTTGAAGAAGTACCCTGCACCACGGCATGTCTTGACTAGGCGAGGATTGGCCGCATCAGCCTCCAGCTTTCGACGCAAGCGCATGATTAGGACATCGATACTTCGATCGTACACCTCTTCTCCACGCACACGGCTCGCGAGCAAAAGCCGTTCTCTGGATAGCACGTTGCGGGGGTTCTCCAGAAATGCGATCAAGAGATTGAACTCACATGCGGTAAGCTTGACCTCGCCACGCTCCGCACAGATCAGTCGCCGCTGCTTCACGCTGAGCTTCCAGGCCCCAAAGCGAAATGAGCGCTGATCTCTGGTTCGCGGACTAGAAATGCGCTCGCGTAACGCTACTCGAATGCGGGCCAAGAATTCCCGCATCCCGAAAGGCTTGGGAATGAAATCGGTTGCGCCGAGCTCCAGTGCAACCACTTTTTCCGCCTCATCAAGCCGGTCGCCGCTGATCACTATGATAGGAACATCCGATTTTGTCGCCAGATTGCGGACAATCGCAAGTCCATCCTCCCGGCCTAGGTTAAGGTCAACAACCACGAGATCGACTGGCTCATGTGAAAGAACATAGTCAAACTGCTTGCTATCGTGGACTGCGGTTACCTTCAGGGCATGCATCGTGAGATACCCGGCGATGAGGCGCCGCATTGCGGCATCATCGTCAATGACAAGAACATGTTTCAACGGCACACCTTCAATCTTGAATCCCCTTGTCTAAACCTGTTGCCGAGCAACCCTGGGGCGCCGACGCAGAACAGCTGCCCCTTGATACCACTCGCCGTTGCGTGCGGCCAATGTGAGGCCGTGCTCGTCCTGGTCTTTTCATCCCTGGCGAATTGACCGCACCCAGGCCGCCCGTGGCCACCAGACAGGTCCAAGCGCCGAGATGACCCTGCCGTGTGGTCCTTCGCTTTTTCGCTTCGAGCTCCCCCGTTGGTGCAGGCCTGCCAATACCATTCGAGTTCGACCTCATGGATGCCAAGTTTCCTGCTATGCCCTTGCATCCTCGTCATCCTGGAGTTTGCGGACCTGGATCATCTCGACATCCTCCGGCTCGTGGATCCAGCTCGGACATGGTTGAGCAGCGCGGCGTTTGGTTGATCGGAGAGGCGGTCGGCGGAAGAAGACCGTGATTCGCTGCAGCGGCCTTGTGCCAAATAGTATGTCTCCTGCCAAGCCGGCTTCGTCCAAGGTGGCCGGCGGCCTCAAATGCTGTTCGGGCGACCGGCAGGTCGCCGGTTGCGGTGAACGTCCGGGCTAACATTTCTCAGTTACTGCAACTCCCTCCATCTGGAGGGTGTCACTATGCTTGTCCATTGCGCCGTCGCACTCCGTTAATGGCGTGCGGTTTTCTGCCGATGGGACTGTGCATGATCCACCCGTTGCCGGCGGCGGCCGAACAGCTGAACCAGGCTCGCACCAGGATGGGCTGCGCCGCCACGTCTTCCCCGTTGACCCTCGCCCCCGCGGATTTGCGCCTTCGAGCCAGCTTCGCGGACGAGCTCGCGTCTCAAGCAATGATCTGAGTGTGCAGGGCCGCGCATGGCTGCTCTTAAAGCACCGGCAGCATACCGGCAAAGTTGGGCTGCTTTATCGCCTTCGTCGATTCCCCACGGTGATCCCGAGCCTGAACAAACCCGCCAAGCTTCCCATTTTGTCCTTGGCTTGGCGCTGACAGAAGATCCCATCACCATCCATGACGACGAAGTCGCGGGCCCCGGTCCAAGAGCAACGGACGGCGGGGACGAGCAATCCTGCACAGGAGTCATCATACCAAGATGCTCCGGATGTCGCTGGCTGATCGGGCCCGCGCACTCACGCATGCGCAAGATGCTCACCCATGCTGACACGAACACGGTCTTTGCTTCAGTTGAAACCGAAAAGCTGAAATTGAACATCACAGAGTAACAAACCTCCCCGATAAGCGCGTGCCGGACAGGGCCAGAACTCGTCCGGCGGCTTGGAAAGGTAGGTGATAGGGAATGTTTATTGCAGCTTGGCCCCTGGCCATCGTCCTGTTGACATCCATGTCACTCCCAGCCGAGCCCGCGCCACTTTCTCCCCGTGAGTTCCACAGCCTGTCGCGCAAATGCGCTCCATGGGTTGCGCCGTCCACCCTCGCCGCGATTGCCAAGGTTGAAAGTGGCTTTGAAACACTGGTGGCTCATGACAACACCACAGGTGAGCAGCTTCGCTGGATAGATCACCTGGAAGCCACGCGGGGCATCAAGCACCGCCTCGAAGCACAACATTCTGTCGACGTTGGATTGATGCAGATAAACAGCAACAACTTTCCCATACTCAATCTCACGCCGGAAAAGGCTTTCGAGCCCTGCGCCTCGCTTTCGGCTGCCGCCCACTTACTTGAAAGCCGGTATGCCGGCGGCGCGACTGCTTTGGCGCAGCAACTGGCGCTTCGCCGTGCCATCTCGGCCTATAACACGGGCGACGTCACGCGTGGCTTCGCCAACGGTTATGTACGCAAGGTCGAGTCGGCCGCAAAGGACATGTCAAGTCTCCTTGAGCGAACGCTGGAGCCCACCGCTCAAGATGTGCCAGACCTCGAGGCACCCGGTCGGAAAGACGTGCCGCCTCTGCTCCAACAGAGCCAACAGGCCAATAGAAAGCAGCCCAACCAAAATTCCTGGGACATCTGGGGCTCCTATCAGTCAAACCGCTCCGGGGCCGATCCCTCCGGTCCGACAGGCAGCCAGGCTGCGGAAGAGCGGGAACCCTCGAACCCGAACAAACTCGTATTCGATTGAATCATGGAGATGCAATGATGAAGCCACTCAAAATATTTCGTGCGTTTAAAACGCGTGTTCCTTTGCCTTTTTTCATGCTGCGCATGGCGGCTGAATATGTACCGGCCGCTGCTGCGGGCGTTGCGTGGACGGTCTTGTCCAGCGGGCCAGCCGCGGCCCAGGTGACCGGAGGGACGGATCCTGCCAAGATGGTCCAGAATATCTGCACCTTCATACTTGGCCCCTTCGGACAATCGCTGGCCGTGCTCGGACTCGTGGCCATCGGTATCTCCTGGATGTTCGGTCGTGCTTCACTTGGCCTGGTTGCGGGCGTCGTTGGAGGAATCGTCATCATGTTTGGCGCCAGCTTCCTGGGCAAGGCGCTCATAGGCGGCGGCTGATGAGCGACCGGTTGGAAGTGAGCACCCTCTATGTGGCGGCGACACGCCCCGCACTTTTTCTGGGGGTGCCGCTGACGCTGGCCGGAGCGCTCATGATGTTGGCGGGGCTCGTCATCATTATCCTTAAGAACCCACTTTATGAAATCGTGCTCGTGCCACTCTGGTTCGGAGCACGGCTGATCGTTGAGCGTGACTATAACGCCGCAAGCGTCGCGTTCCTCTATTTGCAGACCGCCGGCAGAAGCGTGGACGGACAGGTCTGGGGCGGCGCGAGCGTCAGCGCCAATCCGATCAGAGTGCCGAAACGCGGAAGAGGAATGGTGTAATGTTTGGCGCCAGTGGCCGGACCGAGAGATCTGGCGAGATCTACCTTCCGTATGTCGGTCATCTAAGCGATCAGGTTGTCCTTCTGGAGGACGGATCGATCATGGCCATGGCACATGTGAACGGGCTGCCGTTTGATTTGGAGGACGCTGAGATGCGCAACTCGCGCTGCCGCGCGTTCAACACTCTCTTGCGCAACATCGCCGACGACAATGTCACGCTATACGCCCATCTTGTGCGAAACAACGATGTGCCGGAGCCGGCATCGCGCCAGTTTCAAAGCGCATTCGCTGACAGTCTGAACGAGGCCTATGAGAGCCGTGTGCTGTCGGGCAAGCTGTTTCGCAACGATCACTTCCTCACTGTCGTCGTGTTCCCCCGCACCGCAATCGGCAAGATCGGCTGGCGCATTGCCAAATCCCCCAGACGCAATGACAACGATCTGGCCACACAAATTCGAAGCCTGGAGGACCTCTGGCAGATCATTGCTGGGTCGCTCGGCGGTTACGGTCTGCGCCGGTTGGGTATTCGTGAGAAAGGCAACGTGCTCTTCACGGAAATCGGTGAGGCGCTTCGGCTGATAATGACGTGCCGGTTTCTCCCGGTTCCGATGGTTACCGGCTCACTTGGCGCCTCGATCTACACTGACCAAGTCATCTGCGGGAAGCGGGCGCTTGAGATTCGACGACCCGGGGGCAGCTCCGTGGGATCATTGTTTTCGTTCCGTGAATATCCCGCGACCACGCGGCCAGGCATGCTAAATCCCTTGCTGTCCGCCAACTTTCCGCTTGTCCTCAGCCAGAGCTTTTCCTTCCTCACTCGGCCACAAGCTCATGCGAAGCTTAGCCTTAAGTCCAGCCAGATGACGAGCGCCGGCGACAAGGCTCTCACCCAGATCAATGAACTTGCCGAGGCAGAGGACGCACTGGCAAGCAACGAGTTCGTCATGGGTTCGCATCATCTGAGCCTGTGCGTCCATGCCGACAGCCTCAACAGCCTTGCAGATCGTGCAGCAAATGCGCGCGCAAGGCTGGCCGACGCGGGCGCCGTTATCGTCCAAGAGGGTATCGGCATGGAGGCCGCGTACTGGTCCCAACTTCCGGGGAACAACAGGTGGCGCACACGCCCGGGGGCGATCACCTCGCACAATTTTGCCGGGCTTGTGTCATTTGAAAACTTCCCAAGCGGTTCCACTTCCGGCCACTGGGGCAAAGCGGTTGCGCGCTTTCGCACGAACGGTGGAACTTCTTTCGACTACATCCCCCATGAGGATGACGTCGGCATGACGGCGATATTCGGGCCCGTCGGCAAAGGCAAGACGACGCTGATGACCTTTATCCTCGCGATGCTTGAGCAAAGCCTGGTCGATCGCGATGGTGCCATCGTATTTTTCGATAAGGACCGGGGTGGTGAACTGCTGGTGCGAGCCACGGGGGGGACATATCTAGCCTTGCGCAGAGGCGCTCCGAGCGGCTTGGCCCCCTTGCGTGGACTGGACAACACCTCCGCCTCGTTGGACTTTCTGCGCGAATGGTTGATGGCCCTAATCGAGAGTGACGGCCGTGGTCCGATCTCGCCGGAGGAAAGCCGTCGACTAGAACGTGGCATTGTTCGTCAACTTTCGTTCGAACCCGTCATGCGCTCAATTGCGGGCCTACGCGAATTTCTGCTGCACAGCCCCTCCGAGGGCGCAGGAGCACGGCTGCAGCGGTGGTGTAGAGGGAATGCGCTTGGATGGGCCTTTGACGGCGATGTCGACGAAGTAAGACTGGATGCCTCCATTACAGGCTTCGACATGACGCAGCTCCTGGAATTTGAGGAGGTCTGCGCGCCGGCTGCCGCATATCTTCTGCACCGCGTGGGCGCTGTTGTCGATGGCCGTCGGTTTGTCATGAGCTGCGACGAATTTCGCTTCTATCTGCTCAACCCCCAGTTCTCGGCTGTGATCGACAAGTTCTTGCTCACCGTCCGCAAAAACAACGGGATGTTGATACTCGCAACGCAGCAGCCTGAACACGTGCTTCAATCGCCCCTCGGAGCTAGTCTCGTTGCACAATGCATGACGAAGATTTTCTACCCATCACCGACGGCGGATCGGGCTGCGTATGTCGATGGCTTGAAGTGCACCACGCAGGAGTTCGAGGCAATCCGCCAGGGAATGGCAATTGGCAGCCGCAAGTTTTTGCTCAAGCGCGACAGCGGGAGTGTTGTTTGCGAATTCGACCTTGGGCAGATGCGCGAGTATGTAGCCGTACTCTCGGGGCGGGCCAACACCGTGCGCTTTGCCGACCAGCTTCGTGACCAGTACGGAGATGCCCCAAGTGGGTGGCTCGACAAGTTCATGGCTCGTTACCACGAAATTCAAGACTGACGGAGGAATATTCATGAGATTTGCCAAGCTTGCAGCAACAACGCTTGCTGCTTCCTTTCTGCTTAGCACACAGGCCCGGTCGCAATTTGTCGTCAGCGACCCGTTAACAGAAACACAAGTGACCTTAACAGCGGTTTCCAATGCGGCGATCCTTGAGAGGTCAATCGCGACGCTCGCTACCACGATCGAAATGGTGGATATGCTAAAGTCGTCATTCGGTGTCACAGGACTGTTGGGCGCACTGAACCAAGGAAATCACTACCCGTCGAGCAATAAGCTGGAGGGGCAGATGTTTGATGCTCGGGCGCCAGTTTCGACCATGGCGCGTAACATTGCGCAGGACCCAACTCGGATAGTCACCGGCACCGATGCAGAAGGGAAACTGTTAGAGGGGCAAATCGCTGGTGCCGCCAATGCCGCAGGTCTTGCAGCCGACACTCTGGACGTAATGGACAAGCGCCTTAGGGCTAACGACAACACGCTTGGTCAGCTTTCCAGCTCGAGAAATATTGTGCAGGCCACCGTGACCAACGGTCTGGTCCTCAAGCAGATTCACGATGCGATCATCCAAAATGTCCAGGCCACCAGTCTGCTGACGATGGCCACTGCACAAGGGAGCCTTCACGCAGTGGAGGAGGCCGCCACGCAGCGTCGGGAACGCCAGGACACCGCCAAGATGTTCAGCCTGCCGTGAACCACACAGAGTTCATCCGGCTCAACTCCGCTGATCAGGGACAAATCAGGCTCATGCCATGAATTTCAGCATTCCCGCGCCATTCACGGCCATACACACGGTCTTTCATGTGGCCTTCACGTCAGGGCTGCACAACGTGCTTGAAAAAATCCAAGAGGCGATCAGCGCGCCTCTGGTTGCTTGTGTGACGCTTTGGATAATAATCCAAGGCTGTCTGGTCATGCGTGGTCAAGTCGATGCGCGTGGAGGTATCTCTCGCGTAATCATGGTGTCGATTGTCGTCGGCCTTATCTTAGGGCAGGCCAACTACCAGAAATACATTGAAACGGTGTTCGACGACACGATTCCAAGGCTTGCTCACCAGATGAGTAGCAGCGACTTACCCTTCGTCGATATTCCCCGGAAGCTCGACTGGATGTTTGCTTCAACTCAGTATGCCTTTCAGATGATTGCATCCGAAATCGGGCCTATGAACGGCCAGGACACACTTGCTTTCGAGGGAGCGCAATGGATTTTCTACGGCTCGCTGTGGACAGCGTTCGAAATCTATGATGCCGTTGGAATTTTGACGAAGGTGCTCTTGGCGATCGGCCCCCTGGTTCTTGTCGGCTACCTTTTTGATCACACTCGAGACATGGCTACCAGATGGATCGGCCAACTTGTCTCGTACGGGCTGCTGCTTCTCCTTCTCAACATCGTTGCGACGATAGTTATCGCGGCCGAAGCAGTCGCGCTGACAGCCATGCTTGTTATGATCAAATTCTCGAGCACGACAGCAGCCAAGATCATCGGGCTTTACGAGATCGACATGCTTTTCCTGGCTGGCGACGCTCTGATCGTCGCACTTCCGACGATCGCCAGCAGCATCGCCGGCGGCTCTTGGTCAGGGGCGAACCGAGCTCCAAACAACCTCAATCGCTACTTTGCCAAAACGGCACGTGGTTAATCAATCAACAAGCGCGGTATCAAAAACATGAAACGCTATCTACTGTTGTCAATCCTCGCTTTGGCGGCCTGCAAGACAACCGATCGGCTTGCGACCTGCACGGGTACGCCATTCCAACTGAACGCGGGACAATGGGAAACCACACCTGAGGATCTTCAGGTTGAGTGTACGGAAGAGCCCAAGTGAAATTTCCTGAACATGCCCTTCTGGTGGAGAGAGAAACGCTAGCTGCTCACTACAAGAAGGTGGAAGCGTTTCAAACTTCACGAGCGAAGTCTGCGCGGCGCCTGTCAAAGGCCCTTATAGCCTTTGCGGCAGCGGCGGTCCTCGGAAATGTTGCCCAGGCATTTACCATCGCTGCCATGGTCCCGTTGGCCAAGCTCGTACCTGTGTTCCTCTGGGTGCGGCCGGACGGGACCGTTGACAGCGAAGTGTCAATCTCTCGACTGCCCGCAACTCAAGACCGAGCCGTCATAAATGCTTCGCTGTGGGAATATGTACGCCTGCGCGAGGGCTACACAGCAGATACAGCCCAATACGCCTATGACCTCGTGTCCAGTTTCAGCGCACCGGCTGTGCAACAGCAATATCAAGATTTCTTCAACTATCCAAATCCCACCTCGCCGCAAGTCACGGTCGGCAAGCGCGGCAAGCTCGAGGTCGGGCATATTTCCTCAAACGACCTCAGTCCCGACGTTCAACAGATCCGATACAAACGTATGCTTGTTGTCGATGGGCAGATGCCGATAGTGACCACATGGACAGCTACCATCCGTTACGAGCGCCTGACGGGTCTGCCTGGCCAATCGAGGCTCACCAATCCGGGAGGTCTACTCGTCACCTCCTATCAAGCCTCGGAAGATACCGTATCGAACCTGGGCTATGCGCAGCCATGACAAAAAGAGCATTTTTCGCGCTGGCCTGTTCACTCCTCTTCGCGACGGAAGCGTGCGCGGAAGACACGCCACTTGCCGGCAAGCATGATGCGCGGATGCGCTACCTGGCTTACCGTCCCGACGAAGTGGTGCGCCTATCGACCGCAGTGGGGGCAACGCTGGTTGTCACATTCGCGGCCAACGAGACCGTCGCAGCCGTGGCCGTTTCCAATAGCAAAGACCTGGCTGCGCTCCCGCGCGCCAACTATCTCTTTTTTAAGGCTAGCCGGATGCTGTCGCCGCAGCCGGTCATCGTGCTGGCCGAGAGCGAGTCCGGTACACGCAGATACGTCTTCAGTATTTCAACCAAACCGATGCCAAAACTTGATGAGCAGCAACCAGACCTATACTACAGTGTGCAGTTCACCTATCCTGCTGATGAGGCTGCTGCTCAGAGAAAGGAAGCAGAAAGGCGCTCGATTCTTGGCCAGGCCCGGGCGAAAGTGCTGCAAGACCAGAGAGTTCAGGATTTGTTGAATCGGCCCGCCGCAACTGCCAGTCCGGACGAAAGCAATTTTCACTACGTCGCAAAGGGCGATCGATCGCTGGCGCCGCTGGAAGTTTTCGATAATGGCTTTACGACCGTATTTGGCTTCGCAAGCAATTCCCGCATACCCTCCCTCTACGTTATCAATCCCGACGGGAAAGAAGCCGCTGCCAATTACACGGTCAAAGGGGACTATGTTGAAGTATCCGCAGTCGCCCGGGAATGGCGTCTGAGAGATGGCAATACGGTCTTGTCCATTTTCAACAGGGCTTATGATCCTGTGGGACGAGCGCCAGTGACCGGTACAGTGACACCCGACGTGTGGCGCGTTTTGAAAGGCTCGGGCCGATGAATGAAACCGGCCCACAGTCGGGACATGATGTCCATGCATCCGGATCGATGGTCTCGGAGCCGGCCCGCCGGCATGTTTCGGGATTGCAGAAGTTGGCCGTCGCTGCTCTTGTTCTCGTCTCATCTCTATCGCTCATCTGGCTCGGAGGTCGTCCCGGCACACAAGACGATCCGTCTCAGCCAAAACCGCCAATTGTCGCCAACGCCGAGCCATTCCGCCCTGTGCCAATTGAGATTGCTCCCGAACCTCCAGCACCCGTACAGGCGGCCCAGGCAGGAGATCCTGCGCCATCCGCGCCGCCCCCACCGGCGCCAGCTGATCCGCCGCCCGAGGAAACGCCAATTTTCGCCTACAGTAGCAGCAGTCAAATGCCCAATGACGGTCAGCGGAGCGAAGACAACCATAAGGATGCTCCCGCGACCGCGGATGAGATTTCAAACGGTGGCGATCTGTCAGGCCGATTGAAGCCAGATATACAGGAGCCGAGCCGGGCCACACTTATGCCGCACCCTGATCTCGTGATTACTCAAGGAACGATCATTCCGTGCATTTTGCAAACGGCAGTCGACACAAATTTACCCGGCTATGTGAAGTGCGTCTTACCTAAAGCCGTCCGCGGCGCCACCAACAATGTCGTGCTCTTGGATCGCGGGACGACCGTGATTGGCGAGATCCAGCGCGGTCTCCAGCAGGGGGATGCGCGTGTCTTCGTGCTGTGGACGCGCATCGAAACACCTGACCATGCCCTCGTTTCGATAGCATCGCCGGGCGCTGACGAGCTCGGCCGCTCCGGAATGCCTGGCACGGTGGACAATCACTTCTGGCAACGCTTTGGCGGAGCGATGCTCATGAGCGTCATCCAAGGCGCGTTTCAGGCGGCCGGTCAATACGCGGCCAGCTCTGGCGGAGGAAGCGGCATCAACAGCTTCCAGAGCAATGGCGGACAAGCCGTCGAGACGACACTGAGAGCGACGATCAACGTTCCGCCAACTCTGAAGAAAAACCAGGGAGATGCTGTATCCATCTTTGTGGCTCGGGACCTCGATTTCTCAGATGTATACGATCTTAGAGCGACCGCCGTGGCGCCAGCCCCCCAACATCGCGAACGCCGGAGAGACAACAATGCGATCGGAGGCTGATCCTCAATTGCGTTTGCTTCTCGACCCCGTTCTGAAATGGCTTGAGGAGCCAAGGACCGAAGAGGTCGCTATCAACCGGCCTGGGGAAGCCTTTGTCCGACAGGCCGGCGTTTTCACGAAACATCCGCTGCCGCTATCTTATGACGATCTGGAGGACATCGCGATCCTCGCTGGAGCGCTGCGCAAGCAAGATGTCGGACCGCAAAGCCCCCTCTGTGCGACTGAGCTGCCGAACGGAGAGCGGCTGCAGATCTGTTTGCCGCCAGCTGTTCCCTCAGGAACAATAAGCCTGACGATACGGCGTCCCTCAAGTCGTGTGACCGAACTCAAGGAAGTTTCTTCTCGCTACGAATACTCGCGTTGGAATCAATGGCGGTCACGAAAGGAGCGCCAAGAGCGGCAGGACGAAACGATTCTTCAGCACTACGACCATGGTGACTTGGAGCAATTTTTGCAAGCGTGCGTTTGCGGGCGGCTCACGATGCTGCTTTGCGGACCTACTGGAAGCGGCAAAACGACAATGAGCAAGACTTTGATCAACGCTATACCCCCGCAAGAGAGACTGATAAGTATCGAGGACACGCTCGAACTTGCAATCCCGCACGAGAACCATGTCCGGTTACTCTATCCGAAGGACCGAGCAGGCGTAGGTGCGGTGACAGCCGAGCAACTGTTGCAAGCCAGCTTGCGCATGCGCCCTGATCGAATATTGCTTGGCGAGATGCGCGATGATGCTGCTTGGGCCTACCTTAGCGAAGTCGTCTCCGGCCATGCGGGATCAATATCAACGATTCATGGGGCTGATCCGGTCCAAGGCTTTAAAAAGCTCTTTTCACTCGTCAAGAGCAGCCCGCAAGGAGCCGCTGTGGAAGACCGCACGCTTCTTGACATGCTGTCGGCTGCCATTGACGTCATTGTACCGTTCCGTACCCAAGGCGAAGTGTATGAGGTGGGAGAGGTATGGCTCGCCGCCGATGCCCGGCGACGGGGAGAGACAGTAGCCGACCTTCTTAACAAGCACTAAGGCTAGCTAGAACAGCGTCTCGGGATCGATAAGTCGATTGTGATGTGACGCGTCATTTTGTTCTGCTTCGATGTCTTTTTGACGGGCCTTCTCAGATTGCTTGGGTAGCCTGAGCGAGTCGGCGGCATCATGCCATCATCATTGTACGAATTGCATGCTCCATTGCCCTGGACGAGACCGGCTTCGCTAGCCAAAGGACGAAGGCCTGATTATCAGATGTGACCGGCATGGGGTCGATTTCACCGACAACTATGACAGGCACCGTCATGAGGGTGGGGCATACGGATTCGGCCTGTCCTCGCTCGAGGAAAGGCGTTTTACCCAAAATTAGCAGGTCAGCTGCCTTCCCGCTCTCGATCCAGCCGCAAAGACTTTCGAAGGTCGCGAAGCCGACCGGCTTATAACCCAGCGCGGCGACCTCGTCCTTGTAGATCTCCAACTCTGCTGGATCGGGCTCGACGACTGCAATGATTTCTCCGTTGCCGAATGATCCGTCGTATGGACCGAAAGCGATGCCAGCGCTGACTGGCTCCTCCTCGGAGGCCGGTAAGTAGATATCAAAGCGCGTACCTCGGCCAACAGCCGAGGTGACGTCAAGGCATCCTGCGAGCGCGCTCACATGGCTGTCCACTGCAGCAAGACCCAGTCCGGTCCCGCCGACGCGAGAGCGCGTGGTAAAAAAGGGCTCAAAGATATGCGGAAGTACCGAACTTGCGATCCCTGGGCCATCGTCGCTGATGGAGAGGAGAACGTAATCTCCCGGTCTCAAGGTGCCCTGAGCGAGCCGCTTCGTTTGACGGACGTGGGCGCGAGAAACGCTAACCTCGACACGGCCCTCATTCAAGAGAGCCTCCGACGCGTTCTTGCACAGATTCATAAGAATCTGCTGTAGCTCGGTTGGGCTGCCCTCGATTACCGTTTGCCACTCGTTGATCTTGAAGTTCAACTGAACATCCGCACGAACTGTAACCCTCAGCAATGGCGCAAGATCCATTACAATTTCGGAGACATCGAAAGGCATTACCGCGCGCTTCCGGTTCCGGCTTAGTGACAAAATCTGGTCAACGATCAGCTTGGCTCGGTTGCCGGCCAAAATGATTTGGCTGATGTGGCTCCGAATTCTCGATGGGCCGCGCACAAGACGTTTGGCTATCTCTGCGTAGCCGATTATTGCTCCTAAAGTATTGTTGAATTCATGTGCAGCGCCGCTTGCGACTGTGCCGACCGTCCTCAGCCTTTCCGCATGCTCCCTTTGACTCACGAGAAGGTTGCGTTCCGCGTGTACACGTTGCATTTGAAGATGGTTGCTTAAACGCACAGTGGCGCTGCCAAGAACCTGGAGGTCGTCTGCTGAGGGGAGTGAGCGATCTCCTTCAAAAACAAGGATGCAAACCGCAGCCTGCTGATCGGAGGCCCTGCAACCAACAATTTGACAAACACCCGAAGTGCCTACGGCAGTCCGAACCACTTGCGGCGCCGGAACGACGCGAAACACTGGCTGTCCTGCGTCGATAAGTGAGACGACTTCGTCGATAAGCGCGGCGTTCCAGACGCGCATGCGCGTGTTCGCCACAAAGCACTCGGTATGCCTGCTGAGACTCGGATCCACCAGAGCAAGCGCGCATTGATCCGCATCGAAAACGCGTTTAACGACTCTAAGAGCTGCTTCGGTGGAGAAGCGCAGCGAGACGTTCGTTGCTTGACTGTCGTTGAAGCGAGCTTCGATCTCACTCATTGCCGCTTCAAGCTCCAACCGCCTTTCCAACCGTTTCGTGCGCACATGCAGCCTGGAGGCCCGAACGATCCCAAACAAGCAGAGGCATATGGACACCGAGCCAAAGAAAAGTCGCGTATGCTGCGCTTGCGAGCTGGCCAAGCTATAGCCTTTCAGATGTTCTCGCTCCAGTTCAGCGGCCTTGGCGCGCGTGTCGAAGGATGCGATCCGATTGGCAGCGCGGTCCAACCTAGACATAGCCGACAGGACAGCGCGGCCCTTGCGGACAACATCCTCGGCGGCTTGGTCCTGTCTCGGAGCAAGTCGGTCGAGAGACCAATCGATCTGTGATGCGAGGCTGAGTCCCGGCCTGGCCGAAAACTGAAGGATCAGATTGGAAAGTTCACGCCTGCTTGACGGTGCCCCCTCAAGGCTATTAGCCGAGCGAGCAAAGTCTGCGAGAGAGCTTTGCATAAGCTCATTTTGCGCGGCCAAGGCTGCGATGGCAGCCGCTGTGTGTTCGATGGACTTTTTGAGCTGTGCAAGCAATCTGGAGTGCCCTCCGGAGCTCTCATCTGGCGAAATCTCGAGATGGCCTTGCAAGTTTTTAAGATTCCTTTGCAATGCCTGTCCGGTAGAAGCAACCGAACGGTAGTCCAATACGATATCGGTCCGAGCGCGGTCGACGTCGCGCTGGAGCAATGCGGAGTTGATCTGAATCGTTCGCAGCTCGCTTAGGGCCGCCTCGTTGATCTGGGGGGCCTGCCTTTGTGTCCCGACCAAGAGCACAAACCAGGCCGCTAGTGCGATTACAAATACTTTGTCGGTACTGAGCCATTTTTCCCAAGGAAACGGCGTTTGATCCGCGGTGCACGCCTTGCGAAGGTCCAATCTGAATTCTAGCTCCCCATCCCTTCGGTGTGCTGCCGGATGCTGTTGGAACAGGAAAGCCACGTGTACCTCTCCCTCATAAAGACGGTTTAAGATCGTCGCCCACTTGGTCTTGATCCGCTCCCAGGACGAGGATGAGCTCCCAAAGGGCCTCAGCGACGCGGAGCGCATCCTCACGATATTGGGGATTAGACGTCGATATAGCGCGCCAGCCTGGCCTCGCCCGTGACGGGGACCTCAGCCGAGGCCTAGGATGAAGCGCCGATTGGGTGAACGGATAGGCCGCGCGTTCAGGGGGTAGAGTGAGGTAAATCGCTCCATGTCTGCCGGGTCGACCTCAACCGGTTCCGTCGCCAGCATCCACTCGACGTTTTCGGTGCATGGCGGAGTCGTCAAGGATCCCGCATACGTCCAGTAGCCAAGTGAGGCCGGTAGAAGCCCGTTGGGCTCGACCTCGTCGACCGCTGTTTCCTCACCTGAGATTGCGGGAAATGCTGCGGCAAGGCTGGCGAAGCTGGCATTTATCGCGCCTGGCGCCAGAAACACGCCCAGCACACCCAGAGTGTCGCTGTCGGTGTCCTTATGGACGAAATGCGCTTCCATCGGAAAATTCTTGCCTGCCACGTAGTGTTCGCTCGGCGCATGGAAATGGAACTGTACCAGTTCGTAGACACGATCCCCGCGGGTGAGGGTGCTGCCTTGCGGCAGGTTGACTTGGATGGTGTGGCCGTTGTTCACCATCCTGCCGCCGGCCTTGTGCCAACCTATGGCGATGTGCGGAATATCCGCTTTGACCGCGCCCTTGATATCGATCGGCGATTGCTGCGTGCCCGCCGAGCAGACGAAATTTCCCTTGTCCAGCTCGCCCCAGTGTTCGGGCCCGGCCGGGCCGGCATATCCCCAATGGGTGCCCGCCGCCCCTGCGGCATCAGCGCAAATGGAACACGCGCCGAGTGCAACGAACCCTTTGATCAGATTACGACGATGCATATTGCTTTCGCTCCTGGACGTGAACTGGAGTTTATCATTTGCGGTTGGCATGGCGGGAACTGCGGTCGCAACTGTGATCTGGCAACATCATCGCAACTACGCCGAACAACTCGGCATACGACCAGAGCATCGCGCAGGGCTTCACGTCGGCGCATAGACGACATCCTCGTCGGGGCCGCCGCTGAGCTTGTCATTGTCCTCACCGACGGTATGCGGTTTGTAGCGGCCATTCCGAGCTATCTGCGCCGAATACGTGGTCGTTGCCTCCACGACCACCGATTACCCTGGGTATCCCAGATCGCATCCTCGGCCTCGTGACGCCTTCATATTCATCATCCGTCGACTAGAGAAATCGATTGCTTCAATTAAGAACATTCACGTTTTGGATGCATTCACGCGTAATCCGCGGCACTTCTGAGGACGCCTCACTTCGGCGGGCTTGCTATTGAAGCGTTCGCCTCCTCAAGCAGCTCAGGGCCGCCCCCGTGTGGAAGCTGGTGCCCCGAGTCTCGATGCGGCAATCGCGACCGCATCAAGCGAGCACCCGCCATCGTCGCCTCGGAGCCTCTGGTCGACGGGGTAGCGTTTTGAGTGGCAACGGCCGAAGGTGCGCTGCTGCCACGGCAGCTTTCCACTTCAGCTGGCGTCTCGAGCGCCTGTCGCAACACCTCACCTATTGCCAGCCAGCAGGACGGCACGACTACTCAGCCAGCATCGGCGCGACGCTGACCACACCGATCTATTCGGATGGCCGCACTTCGGCGCTTGTACGACGGAATAAGGAATCGCCCAATCAGGCCCGGATCGATACCTACGGTGAGGACAATAACAAGCTCAGCGGCGCCCCGACGAGGAGTCGGCCGCGCTCTGGTCCTCAGCAAGTGACTGCAGCATGGACCACGTACACCACAGCCCGACTTGCCTTGAATGGCGTCGTCGAGCAGCGATGTCGGCCAGCGCACCACGCTCGACGTTCTCAACGCCCAGGCCGTAGTCATCACCGGCAAGATCAATCGTGCCGAAGCCTCTCGAAAACAAACAGCTTGCCTTCGCGCACGCTGTCTTCGAGCGGCTTCGCCTTCGCCAGATGCGCCGCAATCGCGCTGGCCAGCACGCAACCTGTTCCGCGCATCGATGCGGCAAGGCGCGGTGCATCGAAGGGGATGGGTTCATGACCGGAGCGTAACAGAATATCGGTCGATCGGGGTCCCGACGCATGCCCACCCTTAATCAGCAGGGCTTGAGCACCGACGGCCAGCAGTCTTTGTCCTTGTTGGAGCGCTCCGTCCTCATCCACTGCCAGTTCGGAGCCAATAAGGAGCGCCAGTTCAGGGAGGTTGGGCGTGACAATGCAGCAAAGTGGCATCAGATCGCGCTTCATGGCATCGATAGAGCCTGCTTCCAGAAGTGCGTGGCCTGAAGTGGAGGCCAGCACAGGGTCGAGTACTGCCGGCACTTGCCCATTTTCGCGCAGCACCGCCGCAACGGTAAGGATGGTCTCGGCTGTTCCGAGCATGCCGATCTTGATTGCCGCCACTTCGTTGGCCTGCAGCGCGGCGTGCATCTGATCGGCCACCAGGCTTGGTGGCGAACGATTAATTTCCATGACGGCGTCGTGCGTTTGCACCGTCAGCGCGGTGACAGCAAGACAGGTGCGCACGCCAATGGCAGTGATCGTCTCGATGTCTCGTGCTATTCCAGCACCGCCGCTGGAATCCGATCCGCCGACGACAAGCACATGGGGTTCGCGCCTCAGCGCCATGGCTTTGTCTTTTCGATCCACTCGCGTGTTCGCGCTTCCGGGTCGGGATTCAATGTAATGTCGGTCACCACGGCGGCGCTGTCCGCACCGGCACCGAATACATCCTCGAGCCGGTTGGGATTGAGGCCGCCGATCGCGACCAGGGGTGTCGGCGCGATCCGGCGCTTCCATTCACCGAGCCGCTCTAGCCCTTGCGGCGTCCACTTCATCCTCTTCAAGATGGTGGGATAGATCGGACCGAGCGCAATATAGTCGGGCTCCGCAAACATGGCCGTTTCCAGCTCGACATTATCATGCGTGCTCAATCCGAGCCTGACGCCGGCTGCCCGTATCCTCGAGAGGTTGGCGGTTTGCAAATCCTCCTGGCCGAGATGCACGAAATCGCAGCCTTCCTCGATTGCCAGGCGCCAATGATCGTTGACGACGAGCTGGCATTTGTGTTGGGCACACAAGGCATTCGACTTGCGGATCTCGGCGCGCAACCTGGTCTCATTCATGCTTTTGATGCGAAGCTGAACCTGCTTGACGCCGATGGGCGCCAACCGTTCTATCCAGGCAGCGCTGTCGACGATCAGGTAGAAGGGATCGAGCTTCATGAAAAAACTGCCCTGCCGATGGTCGGCGTCGATGGTTCGGCAACCTCGCGCGGTTCGAGCATTCCCGAGCAGAAAGCTTCACGGCCGGCTTCGACCGCCTTGCCGAATGCTCGTGCCATGCCGACGGGGTCGGCCGCCTTGGCGACAGCGGTGTTCAGGAGCACGGCGTCAAAGCCGAGTTCCATGACGGTCGCCGCATGCGACGGCCGCCCGAGGCCAGCGTCCACAATCAGCGGGACGCCGGGGAAATGTCCGCGCATCGAGCGCAGCGCAGTTATGTTGATCGGTCCGAGGGCGGAACCGATCGGTGCGCACCACGGCATCAAGACCTTGCAGCCCGCCTCCAGCAGCCGCTCGGCGACAACACGGTCGTCGGTGGTATAGGGGAATACCGAAAATCCATCCTCGCACAGGATGCGGGCGGCTTGGACCAGTCCGAACACATCAGGCTGCAGAGTGTCGTGGTTGCCGATCACCTCGAGCTTGATCCAGGTCGTGTCGAACAATTCGCGCGCCATTCTCGCCGTCGTGACCGCTTCCTTGACGGAGTGGCAGCCGGCCGTGTTGGGCAGGATTCTCATGCCGAGCGAGCGGATCAGCGACCAGAATTTTTCGCCAGCCCTGCCGCCTGCCATCTCGCGGCGCAAGGAAACGGTTACCACCGCCGTGCCCGACGCCTGGACCGCATCGGCAAGGATGGCCGGCGAAGGGAATTGAGCCGTGCCGAGAAGCAGGCGGGAAGGAAGCGTCGTCCCGAGAAGTTCGAACATGCTAGCCTCCCTGCATCGGCGAGAGGATTTCGATGCGGTCGCCGTCGCTCAACCGGAATTCCGCCCGGCTGGCTTTGTGCACGAGGTCGCTGTTGACGGCGGTCGCCAGCCAATCGCCTTCATAGTCGAGCGCGGCAAGCAGTTCGGCCAGGGTTGAGGCGTCAATCTCAAGCGCTTGGCCGTTGACGATCAGTTTCATTGGCAGGCTCCAAGGATTTGTCGTGACTGAAGACGAGTTCGGCCGCCTGGCGCGCCATGGCGGGCGCGAGAAGAAAGCCATGGCGATAAAGCCCGTTGATCGCGACGGTGCTTTCGCGTGCTTCGACACGCGGCAGATTGTCGGGAAAGGCTGGGCGGACGCCGACACCGGTTTCAACGATCTCGGCCTCGCCAAAGGCCGGATGGAGGGTATAGGTCGCGCCCAAAAGCTCCATCATGGAACGCGCCGTGACCCGTCCAGCGGACTGGCTCTCGATCATCGTAGCGCCGGCCATGAAATGGTGGTCAGTGCGCGGCACTACGTAGAGCGGAAAGCGCGGATGAAGCAGCCGGACCGGGCGCAAGAGCGAGACATCGGGCGTGCGCAGGATCAGCATCTCGCCGCGAACGCCGCGCAGTCGGTCGTCTTCCGCCGCGATGCCCGTGCAGTCGATCCGGCGATCGAAACCGCAAACATGCCGGGCCTTGGCGCCGAAGTGAAATTCGACTCCCATGGCTGCGAGTTTGTCGTGAAGCGCAGCCATCGCCCGGCGCGGGTCGAGATGGGCTTCGGCGGGGAAGAACAGCGCACGGTGGAAATGACCGGCGAGGTCCGGCTCGAACTGTGCGATTTCGTTTTCATCAACAGGCCTGTACCCCGACGTGCGACTGGCAAACCGGTCGAGCTCGGCCGCATCGCGCTGCGCGGCCACGACCAGTGTTCCGGCCCGCGTCACCTGCCCGGGCGTTGCCGTATCCCACCAGTCGGCGGCGTCGCGTCCGAGATCGAGCACCGGCTGCTCGGCGCTTTCACGTTCGCACCATGGCGCCAACATGCCGCCGGCGAACCACGACGCATTGCCGCCGAGGCTATGCCTCGTCTCGGCAACCGTCACTGCCGCGCCGCGGGTGGCCAGCTCGAAAGCTGCGGTGAGGCCGGCGACGCCGGCCCCTTTGATCAACACCTTCATGACGGCTCATGCGCCTCCGGCATGGGCGGGGCGCTGGTCTCGTCCGCTGGCACGTAGAGATCGCCGCCCTCGCGGTATTTTGCGGCCATTGCCGCCATGCCCTCTTTCTGTGCCTCGGCGCGGATATCGTGGGAAATGCGCATTGAGCAGAATTTCGGGCCGCACATCGAACAGAAATGTGCCAACTTGTGCGCCTCCTTGGGCAAGGTCTGGTCGTGGAAGGACCGCGCGGTCTCGGGATCGAGCGACAGGTTGAATTGATCCTCCCAGCGGAACTCGAAGCGCGCGCGGGAAAGGGCATCATCCCTGAGTTTCGCCGCCGGGTGTCCCTTCGCCAGGTCGGCGGCATGCGCGGCTATCTTGTAGGTGATCACGCCAATCTTGACGTCGTTGCGATCGGGAAGACCGAGATGTTCCTTCGGCGTGACGTAGCAGAGCATGGCCGTGCCGAACCAGCCGATCATCGCCGCCCCGATACCTGAGGTGATGTGGTCATAGCCCGGCGCGATGTCGGTCGTCAGTGGTCCAAGCGTATAGAACGGCGCCTCGCCGCAAACAGCGAGCTGCTTGTCCACGTTCTCCTTGATCTTGTGCATCGGTACGTGGCCGGGCCCCTCGATCATCACCTGGCAATCCTTGGCCCAGGCGATCTTTGTCAACTCGCCGAGCGTATCCAGTTCGGCGAACTGCGCCGCGTCGTTGGCGTCGGCGATCGAGCCGGGACGAAGGCCGTCGCCGAGCGAGAACGACACGTCGTAAGCGCGGCAGATGTCGCAGATTTCCTCGAAATGCTCGTAGAGGAAGCTTTCGCGGTGATGATGCAGGCACCACTTGGCCATGATGGAGCCGCCGCGCGACACGATGCCGGTGACCCGGTCGACCGTCAGCGGGATGTAGTGCAGCCGCACACCGGCATGGATGGTGAAATAGTCGACGCCCTGTTCGGCCTGTTCGATCAGCGTATCGCGGTAGATTTCCCAGGTCAGGTCCTCGGCGATCCCTCCGACCTTCTCAAGCGCCTGGTAGAGCGGCACGGTTCCGATCGGCACAGGCGAATTGCGGATGATCCATTCGCGGATGTTGTGGATGTTGCGACCGGTCGACAGGTCCATGACGGTGTCGGCTCCCGAGCGGATCGCCCAGACCATTTTTTCGACCTCTTCGGCCATCGACGAGGTGACGGCTGAATTGCCGATATTGGCATTGATCTTGACCAGGAAATTGCGGCCGATGATCATCGGCTCGCTCTCCGGATGGTTGATGTTGGCTGGAATGATAGCCCGCCCGCGCGCCACCCCGTCGCGCACGAATTCCGGTGTGACGAAATCGGGGATCGCTGCGCCGAAGGCTTCGCCGTCGCGGTCAAGCTTGCCGCGCAGGATCTCGCGACCAAGGTTTTCGCGGATGGCCACGAACTCCATTTCAGGCGTGATGATCCCGGCGCGCGCATAGGCAAGCTGGGTCACCGCCTTGCCCTGCTTGGCCCTGAGTGGCCGGCTGCAAATGGGAAACTCCGGCGTCAGGCGCTCGCCCGCCGCAAATCCGTTGTCCTCCGGCCGGACGTGGCGGCCGTCATAGTCCTCGACATCGCCGCGTGCCGTGATCCATTCGTGGCGAAGTCGGGCAAGGCCCTTTTCGATACTGATTTCGAGGGTGGGGTCGGTATAGGGGCCGGACGGATCGTAAACGGTGACGGGCGGCTCACCGGCCGTCGGATGGACGGAGATTTCGCGCATCGGCACCCTGATCTGCGGGTGGATGGCACCGGGCCTGTGGATTTTCCGCGAGGCGGGCAGTGGTCCCGTCGAAACCGCTGGAGTGAGGGCATTCATCGTGAGGCTCCTTTGCTCATGCATTGGAGACCCAGTTCTGTGCCGGAAGGATGAAAAGACGCTTTGGTTGACCTGCTGAAACAGGACCTCGGGCGTAAACTCCCGCAAAAGCGCTTGCACCGTCCCTACGCCAGTATGAACTGGATCAGGTTCAACGGGTCACTGCGCCGCGAAAGCCAGCAGTATCTCAGCCCCTTGCCGGGACTCCCCTGGTGAATGCCTCAGGTTGAACGGGCCGGCTCCGATTTGTCAAGCGCATCCGGGTCCGGCCGAAAGCAGCTATCGCCTAGTTGGCGGCATCCGTTATCCGCTCAAGGCGTTTTTCAAGCGCCGGTTCTCCCGCATCTATCCGGCGCTGCTGGTTTTCGTCCTCGCTTCGATGGTTGCCTTGTCCGGCACGTTTGTCGCCTTCAAATGGAAAGCGGCGCTGACGGCGCTGACATTCACCTACAACTATGCCGGAATTCTCGTCAGCCGCGCCGGCGCGCTCGACCATATCTGGTCGCTGTGCGTCGAAGAGCATGCCTATGTAATCCTGGCGCTGATCAGCTTTGTTGTTTCGGGGCGTGCCCGTGTCGTCATGCTGCTCAGCGCGCTGTCGGTGCTGGCCATGGCGAACGGTGCGATTTCGTACTGGGTCTTCGGGATCGACTACGAGACGACCTATTGGCGAACCGACGTGCACATCGCCTCGATCCTGCTATCGGCGGTGATATGCCTGCTCAAGGCCGACGACAGGCTGCCGGCGTTGTTCAAGGGGCCGCATGTCGCCATTGCGGCGTCCGTCGGAGCGGTTCTTCTGTTCATGGATGCGGTGCCGCCGATCCACTATCTGGTCGCGGTGCCGCTGTTGGCGCTCGCCGTCAATTCGCTCGACTTCAGGACTCGGTATCTGACCGGATTTTTGTCTTCCTGGCCGATGGCGACGCTGGGGCTGTGGTCGTATTCCGCTGTATCTGTGGCAGCAGCCGTTCTAAAAATTCGTCTATGCGCAGGGCAGTGCGCCGCTGCTGATGCTGGCAGGCGCGCTTGCGCTTTGTGCAGCTATTACATCGTCGAAAAGCCGGCTCGCGCCTGGCTGAACCGCAACTGATAGAGCTGTTGCCTCAGCCGGTGATCCGCACTGCCTTCTTGCCGCCGTGGATCACCGCGTCGACGACCTCGACGAAGCCGAGCGCGGCGTGAAAGGCATCCGAAGCCGGATTGGGCGGTTCGGCATTCACCTCGCAAGTGACGATGGTCTGGCCGGCACGCGAAACATGGTCGAATAGATCTTCATGCCTGCGGGCATGGCCGCGGCCACGCGCTTCTCCCGCGACGACGATACGGTCGACATAGACAAAGCGCGGATAGCGCTCGCGAAACCACAGGAAGTTCGGACTGTCGTAGCGGGCGTCCTGGTCGAACGTCATGATGAAGGCTTCGAGCGCACCGATGCGACGCGCATAAAACGCTTCGCCGAGCAGGAAGGACAGGCGTTCCGGCTCAAGCCACGACCTGCTGCGGCGTCAGTTTGGCAAGGCGCTGCACCATCTCGGCGCGATCGGTGCTGTCGGCGTCCGGCGGCTTGCCTTCATAGGTTTCGGGCACGTGGATCGCACCTTCCATCGCCGAGCGAATGGCGGCGGCCAGATCGCTCTTGCGCGCCGATTTCGGGACGAAGCCGGCTGCGCCGTAGGACAGCGCTTCGGAAATGATCTTGGGCTCCTCATGTCCCGAAGCGATGACCACCGGCAGGCGCGGATAGCGGGTCCGAAGCTGCAGCAGCCCGTCGAAGCCATGCACATCGGGCATCCTGAGGTCGAGCCGCGCAGAGATCGAATGGCAGTCCGCTGCGACTCAGACACTAGTCCTTCAGATGACCCAAACAGAACAAGAATCTTACTGAACCGAACTGATTTTGCAATGACGGTCGCCGAAGATGATTCTGAGCCACTGAGGAAACTTGACGAGTGCCTGGACGAAGCGTCCAGGCATTTCTCAGCCGTTCTTGCCGTGCCTCCGAAGCTCTCGATCTCGAGCGCTCATCGCAATGAGGGTAGCACAACAGGGTCAAGATGGGGCCAAGAGACATGTCCTGGACGAGTTATTCAGTGGCATTGCTAAGCGCCCTATGGAAGCCTCGCTGATCAGGCTATGAAGTCCAGCAACCAATGTCCGGGCATGATCGTCCGGGACCACATCTTGAACATCGTAATGCCAGACACCGAGGCCTCCAGTCGGGCCTCCGACATTCAGATTCACTCCGTTAGAACGAGCTTTGGAATCGCAGCACGCCGCCGAGGCTGTTCCTTTTGCCGACGTGAGCCGGGTTCATTCCGGAACGGTCGACGGCAGCGAACTTGGCGTAATGGGCATAATCGACTTCGGCTGTGACTGTGAAACCTGGAATGACCATATAGGCGACGTTTGCAGCCAGTCCGGAGTTCCTGAGCTGATCACCCGAGACCTGAAGGTTGAACGAAGTTTTCTCGTTTAACGTGTAAGTGGCGCCCGCCCAGAAAGCCCAATTGCCGCTCCAAATTTTGTAGAAGCCGCGACCGTGAGCGGCGACCGCGTTGGTTGGGTCATCGTTGAGATTGCCAATGGAGCCGTAGCCGAACATTCCGAATAGCGACAGGTCATCTGTGACATTGACATTGACTCGGAGCTTGCCGGCCAAGGCTTCATAGTCGCTGTCACGAGCCATTACGCCGGTGATCGCGCCCCAGCCCTGCGTCTGTTTCACGCCGAAGACGACGTGCGGAACATGGCTGTCGATAGTACCGACTACACCCGACCCTTGTTCAAGTGAAACCAGAGCCGAAAAGCCATTATCGGCATCGAAGTAATACTGAGCCACGTTGGTATCGAAGTCGCCGTACGGAACGAGTACGTTATTGAGCACGTTTCCGGCGTAGCCTGTAAACGTGTCGAAGGCCGACTCGTCCTTGCCAACTCGGAGGCCACCAAGCTGGATCCAGGCGGAAGCCAACTTGACGCCGCTGTTGAAGCTATAGTTGTGAGGGCTTTCCGGACCCGGATAAGCGTTGTGGTTGCCGAAGTTCACGCGAGTCTCAGTATGGGTCTTCAGTGCGCCTAGTTCGGTCTCCTGGCGCGTCCAAGTTTTGAACGTGAAACGCGTGTTGTTTCGCCAGGTGCCCTGAGCCTCGCCAGTTCTCACATCGAAGGTTCTTATCCCGTCATACGATCGGACATCGCTGAGGCCGACGTCGTAACGGATGTAGCCGCCGATGCGCACGCAGGTCTCGGTGTCTGGGATATGGAAGTAGCCCGAACCGTAGACGTCGCAGACCTTGACGTATTCGGTCGGACCCGGCGCGGAGACTTCGTCCGTCGCGCGAGCGACGGAAACGGAGATCAGGGCCGCAACTGAGCCGAGAAGAAGGCTGCTTACGTTCATTCTGGATCTCCAGTTCAAAGAATAAAAGGCGGACGCGTCAAAGGGCGAACCGGCGGCCTATCCCAGGACCAAAAACATGTGCATCTCGCTCCTCTTTCGTACCTGAGGAATGCGCGATACTAAGTTGACTAGAGGAGTTCCGCTGTGAGTAAGCCAAATTATACTTGTGATTTGCTTTATCGCAGTTCGACTTATGGAAGAAACAACTGTGGTTGGCTATCAACTGCCCGAAGGAGGTGAGATTCGACCTCCGTCCGGATCCAAAAAAAGGCAAAATCGCCTATTGCCTTGCCGCGCTTCCCACAACCATTCCTCATTCTTTCAGTACATGGGGGATTCAGCATTTCTGAACCAATATTCATCTCCGTTATTTGTGAGTTGGCCGTCGGCGTTCGATGCGGAGCAGCAAGCGACGTGCCATCCTGAAGAGGTAGCTCCGCGCTGACACTTAAATTGGCCGGCGCAACTTCGTCGCGCTCCCTTCTTTTTGCTTTTTGGGGGTCAGGCTGAGCACCGAGCAGACGTTTTGGGACACGGTTCGTATGTTCGATATGTGACACTTTCGTTCGATACCGACAGCACCTGTTTGCTGTGAAGCTTGGGTCGAGACAGCATGCGGCGGCGCCGCTCGGTACGTCAGGCGGGAGCATCTGGATCGTGCCAAGGAGGGCCCGTTTCGTTTTGCAGCGGCGCAATCGTTCACACCCCGTGCGACTCACCTAGCGCCCATTGCGGATCGGATTGGATGCATGCTCACGAGAGTAGTGTGGTTGGTTGCAGGGCCACAGCCTTGTCGATTTGGTCAAACAGGCCGACTCTCGACAGATCACGGTTTAGGTCTTATATAACCGCCCTAGAAAGAGTTAAGGTCGTTTGTATGAGACAAACATGCGCTCAACAGTGACAGATACATTGCCCCCCAGAGTCAAGAGGGCGCTTGGCAAGCTCGGCGCCGACATTGCGCTCGCCCGTAAGAAGCGGAGCCTGACCGTGATGATGATGGCGGAACGACTGGGTGTCGCAAAGAGCACCTATCTGAAGATCGAAAAAGGAGACCCGACCGTCGCTATGGGGGCCTACGCCATGACCTTTTTCGTTTTGGGCTTTGATGAGGCTTTGGCGCAGATCGTCGACGCGCATCGCGATGAGCAAGGCCTGCTCCTCGACGCTGAACGTTTGCCCAAGAGGGTAAGGGTGCGGAAGCCACCGGGTGCAATATGAGACGTTCTATTGCTGTTCACATTGGCGAAGAAGCGATGCTACTGGGTACGTTGCGCTATGATCAGCAGGGTGCGCGCGAGAGCGCTGCCTTTGAATATGATGCAGGTTGGCTGAGAGCGGCGGAAGGCTTCTCGATCGAACCCGGTCTGCCACTCGTTACTGGCCCTCAATTCCATCGAAAGACCGGCGACGGATCCGTGTTCCACAACGCGATCGCCGACACGGAGCCGGACGGATGGGGCCGGCGTGTCATCCAGCGCGACCACGCCAAGCGTCGCCAAGAGGCGCGCCGGGCGGGAAATGTCGCCGAAACGCGGCCTCTGAACGCGATGGATTACCTCTTGGCAGTGGACGACATGAGCCGCATTGGTGCGCTCCGGTTGAAGGACGAAGAAGGGCGTTACCAAAGAACGACCGAGGAGGGTCGACGCACCACGCCGCCGCTCATTGAAATCGGTCAACTCCTCGCAGCCACGCACGCCGTCGAGACGAACACCGAGACGGCAACGGATCTCGCCTATTTGCGTGGACGTGGCACGTCCCTTGGGGGCCTTCGTCCGAAATGCTCTGTCGTCGACGATGATGGACGCCTCGCTATCGGTAAGTTTCCGAGCGTTGCCGACGATCGATCTGTCACAAAAGGCGAAGTGCTCGCTATGAAGTTGGCCAGAAAAGCCGGCGTGGATGCTGCTGAGACACGTCTGCTCGACAGCGACGGCGCCCCTGTCGCGCTCATACGGCGTTTCGATAGGACTCCGAACGGCAATCGACTCATGTATATCTCGGCCGCCACGATGATCGGCGCAGAGTCAGGGGACGTTGGCGAGCATAGCTATACTGAACTTGTGGATGTGCTTCGTCAGCACGGCAGCCAGCCAGCGGCCAACATCGAAGAGCTTTGGCGGCGCATCGCGTTCTCGATCCTTATCACCAATGTCGATGACCACCTCCACAATCACGGCTTTCTCCATGTGCATCGCGGGCAATGGCGCCTGGCGCCTGCATTCGACATCAACCCGTTCCCTGAGCGCGTGCGAGAGCTGAAAACCTGGATATCCGAGGAAACTGGGCCCGAAGCGACTGTCGACGCACTGATGTCGGTAATCGCTTATTTCCGGATCAGGAGCGATCGAGCGAAGACGATACTCGCAGAAGTCGAAAAGGCGGTCGCGTCATGGCGGGAGGAGGGGCGGGCGCTTGGGATGACCCCCCAAGAACTCGATAGCTTCACCGACGCGTTCGAACATCGGGAACGGCAAGCCGCCCAACGGCGCAGCAATGATCCCTGAAAGCTTGCCGTTCGCGGTTAAGATGGCGTCCTGCAAGGGCGTCAAGGCGACTGGTTCTCCGTTTCGCCCACCCTCACTCCATGTCCGGCGCCGAAAGGTCGAGCGCCAGCGCCGTCTTCGAATAGGCCTGGTTCCGGCTGGCCCAGCGCCAGCCGGTAGCGAGTCAGATACTCTTCTGCCAGTCTCTGAGCCGCACAGCGCTGCTGAAGCGCACGTCGAACGTGATGCTGATCGGCTTGTGCGCAGGCGCGACCACCAGCGCTCGAAGCCCATGCCCTCCTTCTTGCCGTCGCGCGCCGCATCGAAGATGGCCCAGAACGGACCGTTCCTGCCCCCGGCCTCGAGCCCCGCGGCGGCATGGGTATTCGCGAGAGAGCGCCGGACCCATAGGCTCCGCGTACTGGCGATGCGGCCTTCGCGCTGCTTGAAATCGACCGGCGCGGCAGAACGCGATCGCTTTCGCGATCACGTCACCTGGGAGGACGAGAAAAGATTGTTGAGGCACGGGTACGAGCTGCCTCAGTCGTTCGTTCGATCGACAGCACTGTGTGCGGAGGACGCTCTCCATCATGCAGTGCCAGGAGACGCTGGCCGATTTCCTTGTCCGCTGCCGTGAGCCGATGATTCAGGCGAAGAAAGTCCATCCAGGTTGGCGTGCGGAATGTCTCTGTCCAAATCGAAGGCGTTTGAAGATTTCGCTGGAGTGTCCAGTTTCGCGCACCGGCACGGCTCTGAACATGGCGCCTTGCGCGCATGTAGCCCAGAAAGGTCTCGATATTCTCTTCGGCTATAAGATACTCGACCTTGACGACTATGGGGCCGCTCCTGGGCTTCAACTCGAGTGCCAGCTCCGGCGGGTGAAAATCCGAACTTTCCTGATCCGTTTCTTCCCATGGACGGACCGGCAACAGTATCCCCGCAGCTGCAACCAGCAACAGAGCGCCTGCGGCGCCCTCCAGAGCCCAGGCTAAGGAGTAGTCCTGTGCGACAGTACCCCAGATCCAGCTGCCGGCCGCCATACCCCCTGCGCTCAGGGCGTAATATATCGACAGTGTGCGGCCGACGACCCACCTTGGGCTTGCCAGCTGCACCGACACGTCGATGCCCGTCCAGGTGATAAGCCAACCCGCGCCACCAAGTGCCAGCGAAATGGCCGCCACGGCGACCGATGATGTGAGTGCAAGGGAAAGGCAACATGCTGCACAAGCAACAGAGGCGAACGATACCAGTCTGTTTTGAGACGTGATCCGCCTTAGAAAGCTATTGCTCATGCCCGCGACGAAAGCACCCATGCCGAAGCCGGCCAGCAAGATGCCGTAGACGATTGGGCCGCTTTTCAGCTGATCCCGGACGACTAGTGGGAGTAGCGCAAGGATGGAGATGCTTGCCAGCCCGAACAAGGTTGCACGGGCAATCGCTGCCCTGATCTCCAAGGACAATACCGTGAAGCGCACTCCGTCATGAATTGCCATCGTCATTCGCTCACGAGGGAGAGGCGAAGTGCGAACCTTCCATTTGGTGCGCCATATCGCGCCGAGAGGGACCAGATCGCTCAGCGCGGCCAGGGCGAAAGCGGCGAGCGGCCCAAAGAAGGCCAGCATCGTCCCACCCAAAGCGGGTCCTATGCTGCGTATGATGTTGTATCCGACAGACATCAGCGTCACTGCGGCCGGAATGTCGCGCTTGTCCAGGATATCGCCGACCGAGGCATGCCAGGCCGGATCATTCAGAGTGAAGCCGCAGCCAGCCAGAAAGCCCAATCCAAGTAGGAGCCAGGGATCGACAAATCCCAGGCCCACCGAAATCATCAGCGTCGTTGATGCCAATGCTATCAGGCAGTGCCCCGCAAACATCACCCATCGGCGGCTGAAGTTGTCGGCGATGGCTCCGGCAAGAATTGAGAGGAAGAATACCGGCAACGTGGATGCGGCCTGCACGAGTGCAACCATCAGATCCGAAGCGGAAATCGTGGCCATCAGCCAACTGATGGCGACCGTTTGCACGAGCCACCCGAGGCTGGATATTTGCGTGGCCGTCCAGATCGAGCGAAACACCGGGTTCCGAAATGGAGCCAGCGTTGTTGAGACAGGCAGATGAGCATTTTTTTCGGACTGCATGACGTTTGATGCCTTCGAGGGGCCGCTTATTCAATTCACGGCTGCCACTACTGCCGTTACGATGTTGACCAATAAGGGCCGACATATCGAGGATGACTTCATCGCAATGAGGAGTTGGATACCTCCGCTCTCCTGGACTGGCGCCAACCACTCCTCGCCCAGCAAAGTAGCGTTGCCGATCGTCCTGCTCGAGAAAATCGTCTGCAGGGTTTTCGCTCTCGCGTCACCGAACCGGCGCCCATGCAGCTTGCCGGCGACTATTTTTCGCATTGGGCCCGTTTTGCTAGTGTCATTCGTGACAAATCCTGTGCATGGCCGTCGTACCGCTAAATTCCGAGGATGAGGGCGCCTCCGGTGAGACCGGCACCCGCCGCCGCAAGGAGAATCTTTTCGCCCGGCCGAAACGGCTGCGCCCGATGCGAAAGCGAGAGCGAAAGCGGGATGGTCGCGGCGGAAGAGTTGCCGTACTCGGCAATCGTCTTGACGATTGCTTGATCCGTTATTCCGAGGTTCCTCCCGACCACATCGAAAATGCGGACATTGGCCTGGTGTGGCACGAACCGATCGATGTCTTGCGACCGCATTCGGGCAGCAGAGAGGGCCTCCTGCGAGCAGCGAGACATCATCTCCACGGCCTTCGCGAACACTTCGCGGCCGTTGGCGATCGTCATGCGGGTCTGCCCGAGGTCCATGCCGCCGTGGAACGGTGTGTCGCTTCCTCCGGCGGGAATCTGGATCAGCCCGTAGCGCGAGCCGTCCGAAGCCAACGCGGCGCCGAGAATGCCCCGATCCGGCTCTTCGCACGGGGCAATCACCACGGCGCCGGCGGCATCGGCAAACAGCACCGCGCTTGCGCGCTCGACTGGATTGATGCGGCGACTGAGGATGTTGGCGGCGATGACCAAGGTCGCTTTGCCATGGAGACGGGTGAATCCGTCGGCAAACATCAGGGCATAGATGAAGCCGGCGCAGGCGCCTGTGAGGTCGACCGCACCGGCGCGGCCTAAGCCCAGGCGATGTGCTACCAGCGGCGCGCTGGGCGGCAGAAGGTGATCGGGTGTCGAGGTGGCAAGCAGCAGAAGACCGATGTCGCCACGGTCGATGCCGGCATTCGCCAGCGCCATGTCGCCGGCGTGCGCGGCAAGACCCGACAGCGTGTCTTGGTCCGTTGCCCAGAAGCGCGAGCGTATCCCGGTCCGCTGCTCGATCCAGCCGGGCTCAAGCCCGAGACGGATTTCGATTTCCTGGTTCTCCACCTTTCGGGCCGGCGCATGATCGCCAAACCCGAGAAAGCGCGACGATCTGCTCATGCGCTCGGACCGAAGCGTTCGCCGGCCTCTTCGAAGGCGTCATACAATCCGTCGAGTTCCTCTCCGGTGATGCAATAGGGCGGCAGAACATAGAGCACATTACCGAGCGGGCGCACGAGCAGGCCGCGCTCGAGGAAAAAAGCGCGCAGCTTTGGTCCGATCTCGGCCAGATAGCCGGCCGAGCCGGCGCGCAGATCGAGAGCTGCGATCGTGCCGGTCGCCCGGCAATCTGTGAAGTTGGCATTGTTGCGAAAGCGTCGAAGCCCGACGGCTTGCCCGGCGCTCAAGGCCGCAATCCGCTCGGCCACCGGCTCGTCCCGCCAGATCTCGACATTGGCGAGTGCTGCCGCGCAAGCGATCGGATTGGCGGTGTAGGAGCTCGAGTGGAAAAAGGTCTTCTGCCGATCTTCGGAGTAATGGGCCTGGAAGATGGCATCGGTCGCGAGTGTGGCCGCGAGTGGGATTGCGCCTCCGCTCAAGCCCTTCGAGGTGCATAGTATGTCCGGAGAGATCAGCGCCTGCTCGCAGGCGAACGTGCTTCCGGTGCGCCCCCAGCCGGTCATCACCTCGTCGGCGATCAGGAGCGTGCCGGAGGCCTCAGTGATCTTTTTCAATTCGGCCAGAACCCAGGCCGGATACATCAACATGCCGCCGGCGCCGAGCACCAGCGGCTCGACGATCAGCGCGGCGGCGCGGCGGTCGCGCGAGAAAGCCTCGAATCCATCCAGCGTTTCCTGCTCGCGCCCTGCGGCCGGAAACGGAATGGTGTCGACCTGGAACAGCAGGGGTTCGTAGGCGGCGTTGAACACGCCGCGGGCTCCGACGCTCATCGTGCCGATCGTGTCGCCATGATAGCTGTGTTCCATGACGACGATGCGCGAACGCGGCGCGCCGATATTGCGGTAATAGCCGAGCGCCATCTTCAGCGCGACTTCGACGGACGTGGATCCACTGTCGGAATAGAAGACCCAGTCGAGGCCTGCCGGCACTATTTCGATCAGCGCCGAGGCCAATTGCTCTGCCGGCTGATGGGTGAGACCGGCGAAGATCACCTGGTCGAGCATCTCAGTCGCATTCCGGATTGCTTCCATGATCCGTGGATGGCGGTGCCCGTGGGTGACCACCCACCAGGAGGAGATTGCATCGAGGATATGCCTTCCGTCATTCGTCTCTAGCCAAGCCCCTTCCGTGCGGATAACGGACGGCATGGCCGGCTCGATCGCGTGCTGGGTGAATGGATGCCAGACCGGCGACCGCGACATCATTCGCCTCCGGCAATCTTGGCGAGGTCGAAGCCGGCAAACATCGCCTTCCGCAGAGTTTCGCGCGTCAACGGAACGAGGTGTGGCAGCCTGCCGAGCTGACGCACCGCGCCGAATTCGGTGATTGTCCTTTGCGTATCGGCTACCTCTTCGCCGATGAAGGCGATGCCGATCAGCGGGATGGAGCGAACCCGCAGGGCTTCGATCGACAGCAGAGTGTGGTTTATCGTGCCGAGCTCGGTGCGGGCGCACAGAATGACCGGCAGCCGCCATTGAGCGAAGACGTCAATGAATCTTGTCTGTCGGTTGATCGGCACCATCAGTCCGCCAGCGCCTTCGATGACGAGCGGTGTGGGCAGGACCGGAAATGCAAGATCGGCAGCGTCGATCGAGACACCGTCGATTTCGGCTGAACGGTGCGGCGACAGCGGGCTCCTCAAGCGGTGGGCCTCCGGCAGCACGCGCCCGGATGGCAGGCCAGCAAGCCGTTCGACCACCTCACTGTCGGTCTCCTCATCGAGACCCGATTGCACCGGCTTCCAGTAGAAGCCGTCGAGCAGGCCTGCGAGCCCCGCGGCAAAAACCGTTTTGCCAATTCCGGTATCTGTTCCGGTGACGACGATGCGCTTGCTCATGCCGTGGCCAACACTTCGGCAAGCGTTTCGACCATGGCCGAAATGTCAGGCTTGCCGACATTGAGCGTCAGCGAAATGCGCAGCCGCGACGTGCCCTCCGGCACGGTCGGCGGGCGAATGCCGCGTATGTCGAAGCCGCGGGCCTGCAGTGCCGCCGCCATCACCATGGTGCGGCTGACGTCGCCAATGACAAGTGGCTGGATCTGCGAGCCGCTGCGCGCCACGCCACAGCGCTCGGCCAGTTGGCGGCCCGCGAAGGCAATGTACTCATGCAGCTGAACGCGGCGCATCGGCTCGTCGACCAGGATTACGAGCGCTTCGCGCGCCGCCACCGCCGTTAGCGGCGATGGCGCGGTGGCGTAGATAAAGGGCCGGCAGCGGTTGACAATATAGTCGCACAGCACTCCCGGCCCAGTGACGAGTGCGCCGGATGCGCCGAGCGCCTTGCCGCATGTGTGGAGCGCGACAATGTTGTCACGGCCCTCGAAAGCGGCGGCCAGCCCCCGGCCGTCCGGTCCCCAGACGCCGGTGGCATGTGCCTCGTCGACCACTATGAATGCCTCGTACCGATCGGCAAGCTCGACCAGGCTCTCCATCGGCGCCCAGTCGCCATCCATGCTATACAGGCTTTCGACTGCGATCCAGATATGCCCCATGCCACCTTCGGCCCGCCAGCGCCTGATCGCGTCCTCAAAAGCATTTATGTCGTTGTGCGTGGCCGGCCTGAACTCGGCGCGTCCAGCCCGCGCCCCTTCATGCATGCTGGCATGCGCGAGTTCGTCGAGGATCAGCAGGTCGCCCTTCTGCGGCAGGGCGCTCAGCAGGGCGAAGTTGGCGATGTAGCCGCTGCCGAAGAACAGCGCCCGTTCGGCCCCGAAGAACGCCGCCGCATCTGCCTCCAACGCCTCATGTTCCGGCGCGTTGCCGCGCAGGAGCCGCGATCCGGTAGCGCCGACCGGGGTGCCCCCCTCGATTGCCGCCGCGACTGCATCGCCAAGTCTCTTCGACGCAGCAAGCCCGAGATAATCGTTGGACGAGAAGTCGAGCCCGGCGCGCGGCGCCAGCGTCCGCAGCCGGCCCTTGCGTGCCAGACCCTGCAAGGTTGCTTCATAGCGGGCAAGCGGCGGCTCGTTCATCTTGCCTCGCGTGGCATCGGCTCAATGCCGAGACGCCTAAATAGACGATTATCCTTGTCCTCGCCGGGATTGTCCGCCGTCAGCAGCATGTCGCCGACAAAGATCGAATTGGCGCCGGCAAAGAAGCACAGCGCCTGCGTTTCGTCGCTCATCGCCGTCCTGCCGGCGGAGAGCCTTACATAGGACTTCGGCATCATGATGCGGGCGAGCGCAATGGTGCGGACGAAATCGATCGGATCGATGGGCTCGGCCTCGGCAAGCGGCGTGCCTTCGATGGGGATGAGCATGTTGATCGGCACGCTTTCCGGCGGCTCGGGCAGGTTCGCGAGTGTGACCAGCATGTCGATGCGATCGGCCTTTTCCTCTCCCATCCCGACAATGCCGCCGCAGCAGACCTTCATGCCAACCTCGCGCACGTGCCCAAGTGTTTCCAGCCGGTCGGCAAAGGTCCTGGTTGAAACAACCTCGCCGTAATAGCGCTCGGACGTGTCGATGTTGTGGTTGTAGTAGTCGAGACCGGCCGCCTTCAGGCGCTGCGCCTGACTGAGGTCCAGCATTCCAAGCGTCATGCAGGTCTCCATGCCGAGCGCCTTCACGCCCTCGATCATGGCGACGACGGAACCCATGTCGCGTTCCTTCGGACTGCGCCATGCGGCGCCCATGCAATAGCGGGTGGCGCCGGCGTCCCGCGCCTTGATCGCTTCGGCAATGACACGCTCCACCTCCATCAGCTTGGACGCCTTCAGGCCGGTTTCGTAATGCGTAGACTGGCTGCAATAGCCGCAATCCTCCGGGCATCCGCCGGTCTTGATGCTGAGCAGCCGCGACAGCTGCACCCGGTTGCGATCGAAGTTCTGGCGGTGGATTGTCTGAGCCAGGAAGAGCAGGTCATTGAACGGCATCCCGTGGATAGCCTCGGCCTCTTTGCGGTTCCATCGGGATAGTGCCCCCTCGATCGATTGCATGGCTTGCTTCACGTCGCACTCCGAGTTCGTTCCAATCGTCATCATCAAAAGCTTTGTCGCTGGTCCAACAGCACGTGCAGGAGGCTGTCGACCCTCCTCGGGTTCGCTATGATCGTCGATCAGCCCGATGAGCCTGAACCAGTTGGAGGGTGCGCCGCACAAAGATGCAGGCTCGCACGGAGCAGTTCCTGCGTCGGCGCGCTCCAGCGGAGGTGGGAATGCTTTTCATTCCATCTCCATCAGTTCAAGCGCGCGCCGATGCGCCGGCATATCCAGGCCGATGTCGAGGATAGGCGCGCTGTGTGTCAGCCATCCGACTGAGATGAGGTCGACCCCCGTCGCAGCAATCAACGGAGCCGTTTTCGGCGTCACCCGACCGGAAGCCTCGGTGATGGCGCGGCCATCGACGATTGCCACGGCGCGCGCAAGATCCTCAACCGACATATTGTCGAGCAGCACTGCGTCGACTCCCAGCGTGAGCGCTACATCGAGCTGCTCCAGCGTGTCGACCTCGACCTCGATCTTCACCATGTGGCCTGCGGCGGCGCGCGCCCGCTCTATTGCCGTGCCAATGTCGCCGGCGATCGCGATGTGGTTGTCCTTGATCAGCACGGCGTCATCGAGCCCGAAGCGGTGATTGGCGCCGCCGCCGACGCGTACCGCATATTTCTCCAGCGCGCGCAGGCCGGGCGTCGTCTTTCGCGTGCACACGATCTTCGCCTTGTGGCCACGCACGGCCTCGACCATCGTCGCTGTGGCAGTGGCGATGCCGCTCAGGCGGCACAGAAAATTGAGCGCCGTGCGCTCGGCCGTGAGCAGGCCTCGCGCCGGTCCGCACAACTTGGCGATAGTCTCGCCCGCCGCGACATCGCTGCCGTCAGCTCGCCAGATGTGCATGTCGATCGCAGGCTCGACGAGCATGAAGGCGAAGGCGGCCAAATCGAGACCGGCAACGATGCCCATCTGTCGCGACTTGAGCACCAAAGTGGCCGTGCGATCACGCGGGATCACGGCGTCGCTGGTCAGATCACCGCATCTGCCCAGGTCTTCGAGAAGAGCACCGCGCACGATCGGCTCGATCAGGGTTGAGGAAAGGGGTGAGAACGAATTCATGTCAGGGTGCTCCGTATCGGTGCCCGCCAGCTGAGTGCGACGGCGGTCTGTATTGCGCTGCGCAGTGTCAACCGTGACTGGCGCGCATCTGCATCGCGTCCGGGGAAATCGGAACGACAGTGCGAGCCGCGGCTCTCTTCGCGCCGCAGGGCCGCAATGGCGATCATCATCGCGACCAAGGCCGGCCCGGAGCCAGCGCCGTCGTGAGCTGCAATCGGCAACAGGGTCGCCACCCCTTCGCGTAGCGTCTCGCCATCGCGGATGATGCCGAGCGCGGCGGAGACGATTGGGCGGATGCCGGAGGCGTCTGGCCGTTGAGGCACGAATGCGGAACACACGCGCGGTCGCCGGGTGTGTGATACGTCGGCGACGCTTTCAGCAACCCAGCTCGCTGTGACCGCCGCTTCGATAAGCGAGTTGCTGGCGAGGCGGTTCGCGCCGTGCAGACCGGTGCATGCGACCTCGCCGCATGCCCACAATCCCTCGATGGAGCTGCGGCCGGCAGCGTCTACAGCAATGCCGCCCATATGATAATGTGCCGCCGGGCGCACCGGGATCGGGTCGGTCGCGGGATCGATGCCGGCCTGGCGACACAAATCGGCGATCGCCGGAAAGCGCTTGTCAAATCTGAGGCCGAGACATTGCCTTGCGTCCAGGAACACACGGCGTCCGACAGCGAGCTGGTGCCAAACCGCGCGCGCAACCACGTCGCGAGGCGCAAGCTCGCCCCCTGGGGTTTCAGCGAGGAAACGCTCTCCTTGCTCGTCGACGAGCACAGCACCCTCGCCGCGCACCGCTTCGCTCACCAGCGGCATCGGCCGCCGCGGACCATCGAGGGCCGTCGGGTGGAACTGCACGAATTCCAGGTCGGCGAGCTCCGCCCCGGCACAGGCGGCGAGCGCGAGCCCCTGTCCACATGAGCCAGGCGGGTTTGTCGTATCGCTAAATAAGCCGCCGATGCCGCCGGTCGCCAGGACCGCGCGGCGCGTTGGCAAGGCGATTGCGCCCGTGCACCCGGCCGCGACCACGGCGATAATCGCCCCGTCTTCCACGACAAGCCGGCGGGCCTCCACGTTTTCCAGGATAGTGATGGAGGCTGTGCGCCGTGCCGCGGCGATCAGCGCGCGGACCAGCTCGCGACCGGTGGCATCGCCCGCCGCATGCACGATCCGCCGCTGCGAGTGCGCCGCCTCAAGCCCGAGCCGCAACGCGCCGTCAGCGCGTCGGTCGAATGCGACACCGAAGCGCTCTAGAGTCCTGATCGCTTCAGGTGCAGCTCGGACCGTTCGCCGCACCGTCGTCAGATCGCAGAGGCCGTCGCCGGCCGCGAGGGTGTCACAAAGATGAAGTTCGGGACTGTCCTCGCCGCCGACACTTGCCGCAAGACCGCCTTGGGCGAGCTCGCTGCAGGCTTCGGTTCCCAGCCCCGCGTTGGACAGAAGCACAACCGGTTCCGGCGCCAGATGAAGCGCCGTCATCAGGCCTGCCACACCGGCGCCGATGATGACCGGCGCCCCGCCGATGTCATGAACGTCGAGGCTCATATGGAAAGCATACGCTCGACCGAGCGGCGCGCGCGACCTGCAACCCCGGGATCGATCCGAACCTCATGCCGGTTCTCCTCGAGTGCGACGCGAATGTTAGCTAGCGTGATGCGCTTCATGTGCGGGCAGAGATTGCAGGGGCGGACGAACTCGACCTCGGGATGCGCGACCGCGACATTGTCGCTCATCGAACATTCCGTTAGCAAGACTACGCGCGGCGGTTTCTCCCGCTCGACATAATCCAACATGGCCGCAGTCGAGCCGGAGAATTCCGCCTCTGCTACAATCTCTGGCGGGCATTCCGGATGGGCGAGCACGATGACCCCTGGATGCGCATCGCGCAGTTCCCGGATGTCGGCCGATGTGAAGCGCTCGTGCACTTCGCAGTGGCCCTTCCAGGCGATGATCTCGACCTCCGTCTCCGCCGCCACGTTTATCGCCAGATATTCATCGGGCACCATAATCACGCGCGGCACGCCGAGCGATTCCACCACCGCCCTGGCGTTGCCCGAGGTGCAGCAGATGTCCGACTCCGCTTTTACAGCCGCCGAAGTGTTGACGTAGGTGACGACCGGGACCCCCGGATAACGCTGCCGCATCAGCCGCACGTCTTCTGCCGTGATCGAATCCGCCAGCGAGCAACCGGCGCTGAGATCCGGGATGAGGACGATCTTGTTCGGATTGAGCAGCTTGGCCGTCTCGGCCATGAAATGCACGCCGGCAACCACGATGATTTGCGCCTCGACCGTAGCCGCCTTGCGGGCCAGTGCGAGGCTGTCGCCGACAATGTCGGCTACGCAATGGAAGATCTCCGGCGTTTGGTAGTTGTGCGCAAGGATGACCGCATTGCGATCGCGCTTCAGCGCGAGGATGGCCTCAATGTCGTTGGTGAAGGCCGGCCATTCGACTGGCGGGATCACCCGCCGGACGCGCTCGTACAGGGACGCAGCCGTAGGTAACGCCCCAGTCATCAGCGCCTCCGATTATATTCGATCTGACAATAAGGGGAATATGTCTACCTTGACTATAACTATGTCAAGCCCGCGCGAGCGGCAATTTTGTCCCGGCCACAGCCCTGTCATCGAGGACGGCATGGCGGAACCGATAAAGCTTTGCCGGCCGTCCGCCCGTCTCGAGGGAGGTCTCGCCAGTTTCCTCGACCAGCTCTTGCTGCTCAACAAGTCTTCGGAAGTTCGGCTTGTTGATGAGCCTCCCGGCGAGCGCCTCCACGGTCCGCTGCAGCTGAAGCAGTGTGAAGGACGGCCTCATGAGCTCGAACACCACCGGCCGGTACTTGATCTTTGAACGTAGCCGCGCAATGGCGGTCGCCAGGATTCGTCGATGGTCAGCGATCATTGCCTTACCAGATACCGCCGCAGGCGCGACGTCCCGCCCGCCACCAGCCTCTTCGATCAGGGCAGATTCGTAAAGCAACTCGTAGCGTTGGAGCGTGAGTTCCTCGTTCCAATTGCGGTCGTCGAAACCGAAGGCAATCGCGGCGCGCTGCCGGCGTTCGCGTCGCGTGGTGGCGTCGCTGGCGCCCTCAGCCCACTCAGTCAGGCGTGGACGTAAAATATCGAGCACCACCGGCGTGCCGGAGCGATGGTCCTCCCAGGGAAAATACTCGTACCAACTCCGCCACCCGCAATTAGCGGAGCCCGTTGCCTGTTCCTTCCGAGTGAGTGCGAGATAGCTGATTGAGATGGCGCGTTCCTGGCGCTCGGCCCCTATGCGGTCCCGATCGGCGAAGGTGTAGAGCTGCTCGATGTACCCCAGCGGGTGGCCGGTCTGTTGCTCCACCCAACCCCTCAGACCGGATTGCAGCGATCGATGCTCTAGCGCATATGGTCCGGACGGAAGGGTGTCCGCGTTCCCGATGGTGAGAAGGCAGGGTTCACTGTCGTTTACGGCGACGACAACGGCGATCAGGTCCACTTTTGCTTCGTCGGCCTTGAGCGCGGCTCTGCCTTTTCTCGTTTCTTTTGCCTGATGGTCCATGTTCGCGAAAGTGAGTTGGCCCCAAATTCAGGTTGACTGAATCGATTGAATTTAAGCGTTGCCGCACGAACGTCAACACCGCACAGCTGCACGTCTTTTTTTAGCTCTTCGCACTCGCACAAAAATATGCCAAACGCGACACCCACGGCGGGTAACGCTAGGGAAGGATGCGTGGGTTGAGCGCAACTGGTGAGACAAAGGCGATGACACCGCCGGATATTCGAATGCGGAAAGGCCAGACTCCACTCGTCTGCTTGACGGCATATACCACGCCAATCGCCAGTTTGGCCGATCGACACTGCGACATCGTTCTCGTCGGCGACAGCGTCGGCATGGTCCTGCACGGCCTCTCGTCGACGCTGAGCGTCACTCTCGACATGATGATCATGCACGGCCAGGCGGTGCGCCGCGGTCTGGTGCGAGCATTGATGGTCGTAGACCTTCCATTCGGTTCCTATGAAGAAAGCCCCGAGCAGGCCTTCCGCAACGCTGCGCGCCTGATGGCGGAGACCGGTTGTGCAGCGGTGAAGCTCGAGGGGAGGCAGACCATGGCCGAGACGATCCGCTTCCTCGCCGCGCGCGGCGTGCCTGTCATGGCCCATGTCGGCTTGACGCCGCAGGCGGTCAACACTCTCGGCGGCTACCGCGTCCAGGGGCGGGGAGACGATGCCGAGCGCATCAGGCGCGACGCCGGTGCGGTCACGGAAGCCGGCGCTTTCTCGGTGGTGCTGGAGAAAGTGCCCGAGCCGCTCGCACGGCGCATCACTGCGGAGATCACCGTCCCCACAATCGGCATCGGCGCCTCGCCGGCCTGCGACGGCCAGATTTTGGTCAGCGATGATATGCTTGGGCTTTTCGGCTCTTTCCGGCCGAAATTCGTCAAACGCTACGCCGAACTAGGCAAGCAGGCCGATGCGGCGATCGCGGCTTATGCCGCCGACGTGAGGGAACGGCGCTTTCCGGCGGCCGAACATCTCTACGCCAACGAGACGAAGGCCGGAGACGTCACATGAGCGTGCCGATCGTTCGAACCGTTGCCGAACTCCGCGCTGTTGCCGCGGGATGGCGTCGCTCAGGCGCCCGTGTCGCCGTTGTGCCGACCATGGGAGCCTTGCATGAAGGCCATCTGAGCCTCGTGCGGGCCGCGCTTCAGAAGGCCGAGCGGGTAGTCGTGACGCTGTTCGTCAATCCCAAGCAGTTCAACAGTGCCGCCGACCTTGCCGCCTATCCTCGGACGGAAAACGAAGATGCTGCCAAGCTCGTGCCGACAGGCGCACATCTGCTCTATGTACCGGATGCAGACGAGATGTATCCAGCGGGCTTCGCCACGGCCGTTTCGGTGTCCACTCTCAGCGAGGGCCTGTGCGGCGCCTTCCGGCCCGGCCATTTCGACGGCGTGGCGACGGTCGTGGCCAAGCTCTTCCTGCAGACCGGCGCTGACTTCGCCTTCTTTGGCGAAAAGGATTTCCAGCAGCTTCAGCTTGTCAGGCGCTTGGTCCGGGACCTTGACATCCCGATCACGGTGGTCGCATGTCCGACAGTCCGCGAAACCGATGGTCTTGCACTATCGTCGCGCAATAGCCGGCTCTCGCCAGCAGAACGCGCCATTGCCCCAAAGCTGGCTTCGGTCTTGCTCGACACGGCTGAGCGGCTTGCGCGTGGCTCTCCTGTCTTGCCCATGCTTGATGAAGCGCGTGCAACAATTCTGGCGACAGGCTATCGCGAGGTCGAGTACCTGGAACTTCGCGGCGAAACAGACCTGCAGCCGCTAGCAAGGCTTGACCGACCAGCACGCTTGCTTGTCGCGGCTTGGCTCGGCGACACGCGGCTCATCGATAACGTCTTAACATCCCCGGTTGGTAAGTGGCCAGGTCCGCGGCGTTCGCTTCACCGGGAAGCAGCAAAGTAATGCCGGCGATGATGGCGACCAAATCGTCCGCGTCGCATCGATGCGGGGTCGTTTAGATCCAGATTTCCCCTGGCATCGAGCAACATTCGAGGAGGTCGCGCAAAGGGCTGATGTATCGCGTATTCGAAAACTTCGTCGAGCAACTCTCTGCAAGCATCGATGCGGTCGACCTCCATGAGGCGATGGCGTCCGCCGCAGCCGGCTTCGACTTTCCGCTCTTCGCCTATTTCAGTAACCCGTCGGTCTCCGGCCAGACGCCGCGATTGATTTCAAATTATCCTTCATCCTGGACATCGCACTATCTGCAACTGCGCTACCACAGCCATGATCCGGTGATCCTGCGCGGGCTGCAAGGCTGGGATACTTTTGATTGGGGCGTGGATCGACCCCGCCAGTGTCTGCCGGCCTCGCAGCAAGAAATCCTGGAAAAAGCAGCTCACTTTGGCATTCGCGGCGGATTGACCATGTCCATGCATGACCATCGCGGCCGGTTTGCGGCGCTGACCTTCGCTTCCGACCAGTCCCGTCCGCCTCTCTTGCGGTCACTCACTCGCTACGAAAAAGCATTGCAGCTGGTCGCAATCAACTTTCATATACATGCCCGGCGCCAGCTCGCCGAAGATTGCGTGGTGGATGGCATAACGCTGACCCCGCGGGAGTTCGAATCCCTGAAATGGGCGGCGCGCGGTAAGTCCGCCTGGGATATCAGCCAGATCCTCGGCGTCTCGAAACGCACCGTGACCTTCCATCTGGAAAACGCCAAGGCAAAGCTTGGCGTGCGAACCATAAACCAGGGCATAGCACGGCTGACTGCTTCCCGTCAGTGGAGATCCTGACCTCCTTTTGTTGGAAAGCTGTAAAGGTCTACAGGCTGCATCAATGTCGGCTTTGCTCTTCGATGGCGGGAACACATCCTGCACGGAGGCGACAGATGATGCAGCTGATAACACCTGAACTCTACGGCGAGTTTCCAAACGAGCTCAACGAAATGCACGGGCTCAGGCATCGGGTCTTCAAGGAAAGGCTGGATTGGGAAGTTCAGACCGAAAGCGAGATGGAAACAGACGCATTTGACAGCCTGAACCCCGTCTATCTGCTTCTCAAGGGATCCGACTGGCGAATTTGCGGTTGCGTTCGTCTTTTACCGACTACCGGACCGACAATGTTGCGCGACACGTTTCCGATGCTGCTGGGTGAGACTGCGGCGCCCGCGAGTGCCCGCATTTGGGAGAGCAGTCGTTTCGCACTCGATCTCCCTCCATCAGCGCCTAAGTCTGGCGGACTGGCGCAAGCAACATACGAGCTCTTCGCCGGCATGATCGAATTCGGCTTGGCGAATAATCTCACTCGGATTGTGACAGTGACCGATACGCGCATGGAACGGATCCTGCGTCTCGCAACGTGGCCGTTGACGCGCATCGGACAGCCGAAGCCGGTTGGTAACACGGAGGCGGTCGCCGGTTTTCTCGAGATTTCCCACGCTAGCCTCAAGCGCATCCGCTGGAGGGGACGTCTGAACGGACCTGTATTATGGCAACCGGTTCTCGGCCTGCCGGCCTAGCGCTTGACGATGCTCAGCCTGACCAATGCTCCTGCCCGCGGGCGCTCCGTACGGTTGATATGCTGGCCGGACGGCGTAGTGCGAAGCTTACGACTATTCCGGTCGATTCCCCCGCACGACCTGGGCCCAGGAAGTTTTTAGGTGCAATCCGCAATTCCGGCGTTACCACGCCAAATGGCGCGCCCCGCCGCAGACACCCGAGTTTTTGGAGCCGTAAAAGCCCGGATTTCTTTACGCCGCAAAAAAGCAGCAACCCCGGAATCGTTCACAGAGCAGCCAAGGCCTGCACCGCTGGACGATTGCTCCTCTCAGCGGTGCCTTCTGGTACCAAAAAAGCCCCGGCGCTGGGTCGATGCGCCGGGGCTTTGGGCACGTACGAGCTACACCAACATGTCCGCTTATGAACGTGCGCTAATAAAATGAACGAATGGTGAATCGCGCAATAGCTCGCCGAACGTGGTTCGTATTCATGCTCCCATGTAAGAAGTGTTGCAGTTGTGTGTGGGTGTCAAGTTCTTGTGTGGATGCCAGCCATTTTGCAAGGAGGAACCTGAAGCATTGGACATGTGATCGAGTGCGGTCATGTGTCAGGCCTTGATTTGCGGCCGTTCCATGTGCCGCGGGCCGGTATGGTGATGCGCGGATCAGGTCCAAATCAGCAAAGCGAGCTTGCGTGGGCTCTCAACTTGACTCTGGTTTTCCTGACCCCGATCTGATCGATCATTTGCCCATGCAGTTCATGCCTTCCTCACATCTCCGACGTCCCGGTCTCAGGTGCGTTGTTGCAAATCACGCAGGCACCGTCGCCGGATTCCGGTAGTCCTCCTGTTTCGTCAGCATGGCCCAGATGCCACGCGCCATCTTGTTGGCCAGCGCGATTGCCACCAGCATGCGCGGTTTCTTCAACATCAAGCGGGCAAGCCAGGAACCGTCGGGCGCGCGCCTCCGAGACGCCCATCGAACCACAGCCATGGCGCCGATGATGAGCAACCGCCGAATATCGCGCTGGCCCATCTTCGATACCTTCCCTAGTCGTTGCTTGCCGCCGCTCGACTTCTGCCGAGGGACCAGCCCGAGCCAGGCGGCGAAATCGCGACCGCACTTAAAGGCTTCCATCGGTGGCGCAAAGGTTTCAATGGCAAGGGCAGCGATAGGGCCGACACCGGGCATGGTTTGCAAGCGCCGAGATGTTGCAGCTTGCTTGGACAGCGTGTCGATCGTCTTCTTCAATGCCGCGAGCCGGCTGCTCAACTGTTCGATCTGGTCAAGTAGAGCGCTGCAGATGTCGCGGACTAGATCCGGCAGGTCTGCGCTCTCGTCCTCGACGATCTCTGCCAGACGTGGCAGGTGGCCGATGCCTTGCGGAGCAACATAACCGAACTCATAGAGGTGCGCGCGCAGCGCATTCACCAATTCGGTTCGCTGATTCACGAACTGCTCTCTGGTGCGAAACACGATAGCCCGGGACTGCTGCTCCTTGGTCTTCGGTTCGACAAAGCGCATTGTCGGTCGTTGCGCTGCTTCGACGATCGCCTCCGCATCTGCGACGTCGTTCTTCTCTGGTTGCCGCCCTTGATGCAAGAAGCCTTCCAACCTGATGTGCCGGTGATCGAGTGCGTCTTCTCTCAGGCCTGTCGTTGCGGCCTTTCAAGAAGCCGCGGGCCGGTATGGTGATCTGCGGATCGGGTCCAAATCTTCTGCAAGAGCTTTCAAGCTCGGGAACGACGGCTGGTTTTCCCAATCCAGATCTTTTCGATCATTGTGCCCATTCAGGTCATCGACTTCCTACACCTTTTTCACCGGCGCCAGTTTGTGTGGTGATGCATATGCGTCATGCAGCCACAACTCGCGCCGGATTTCGATAATCCTCTTTCTTTGTCATCATCGCCCAGATCGCCCGCGCCATCTTGTTCGCAAGCGCGATCGCGACCAGCATGAGCGGCTTGCGACGCAGCATCCGTGCCAGCCATGAACCCTCGACGATGGATTTGCGGGCCAGCACTGTCAGGCGTGACATGGCGCCGATGATCAACAAAGACCGGATATCGGTCTGGCCAGCCTTCGACACGCGTCCAAGTCGCTCCTTGCCGCCGGAGGTGTATTGACGTGGCACGAGCCCAAGCCAGGCCGCAAAGTCCCGCCCGCGTTTGAAGCTCTCCATCGGCGGAGCAAAGCCGCTGATCGCCAACGCGGTCTGGGGCCCGACACCAGGCATTGTCTGCAGGCGCCGCGCTGTATCGGTCGCCAGGGAAAGGGCTTTGGCCTTTGCCGTTTTGACGTCGATCCGGGCCGTCTTTTCAGCAATCTGTTCGAGCAGATCAAAGCATTCCTCGCGCACCAGAGCAGGCAGGTCACTGTTCGGCTCCTCCAGAATAGTCTCAATCCGCTTGATATGGGCGATCCCTTTCGGAATGATGTGACCATATTCGTACAGCACCGAACGCAGAGCGTTCACAAGCTCGGTGCGCTGATGGAGGAGGCGCTCCCGACCTCGGAACAACACAGCGCATGCCTGCTGATCTTCCGACTTCGGCTGTACAAAACGCATCTCCGGGCGCTGTGCTGCAACGACGATTGCTTCAGCATCGGCAGCATCGTTTTTCTGCCGTTTGACAAAGGGCCGCACATATTGAGGTGCGATCAGCTTCACCTCGTGGCCAAGCTTGACCATTTCTCGAGCCCAGTAGCTCGCGCTGCCGCATGCTTCCATCACAACCACAGCAGGCGGCTGGCATGCCATGAACTGCCGGAACCGTGACCGCGTCAGCTTCTTACGGAATCTCAGATGCCCCGTCATTGTCGCGCCGTGAAGCTGGAAAACGTTCTTTGCCAGGTCCACCCCGATCATAGTATCTTTCATTTGCCGTCCTCTCCTTCATGTGGCGTTGAACACCACGACCTTGGCACATTGCGATGCCGTCTGGGGAGGGCGGCAACCATCCCATCTTCTGCCGCTTGACGAACGGTTTGACATAGGCCGGGGCAATCAGTCTTGGCTCATGGCCAAGCCGAGCCATCTGACGGGCCCAGTAGTGGGAGCTGCCGCACGCTTCCATCGCCACGACACATGCCGGTTGACTCGCCATGAACTTGCAAAACTGCAGGCGCGACAGCTTCTTGCGGAACACAACCGATCCATCAGCTGCCGCCCCGTGCAGCTGAAAGACGTTCTTTGCCAGATCGATCCCAATGATGGTAACCTTTTCCATGGATGCCTGCCTCTCCTTTGCGTGGCGCTAACACCACAAACTTTGGCACATTGCGATGCCGTCGGAGAAGGCTGGCATCCACCCCATCAGCAAAAATGGCGTGGCATTCAGCGGTGACGTTGGCGTGTCCGCCGCGCAGCCCCGTGTTTAGCGGAGCGGCGGACATGGCGGCCGCGTCTCAGGCGGCCAGTGCCCTCAGGTTCTCCTTCTTGTGCTCGCGCAGATGATCCATGTTGAGGTAGCGGGTCGCCTCAAGCCAGTTCTCGTGGATCTCCACTGATTGCGCGCTTTTCCTGCTCAATTAACTGCAGAAGCGCGGCGTAACCGCCAAGCAGGCGCACCGGCGGAATATTTTCGCGCAATCCTGTAACGTGAAGGAGAAGGTAACTAAGGAGCGCGGCTCCTGCGCGTGAGGTATATCCGAACGTGTGCAGCAGATCGTCGCGCTCTCCCCGGACACATCCGTGCGTCACGGAACCTCGGTGGCCGGCCGCTCGGACGCGCAGGCGGATCCGGATCCAGAAATCCACAGATGCATTCCGGTCATGCTAGCTGCCAAGCATATGACCGGCATTTCGCAAAGCGCCTAGGAAGAGACCGGCATGGACGGTGACATCGATCTTGGCCTGCATTGACAGGGGCATGCTGGCCCAGTTCTCCAATGGCGAAATGAAACGTGAGAAAGTGCCATTGACCATGCAAGAGCGGGTAACAAGGCCTTGTCTGTCCAACGCGACCACGCCCGTCTGGTCGGCTCGATATCGGATGGCTGCGATCCGCTGGACCTCCGAGTCACCATCGACCCGCACGTCGAAAACCAGGACACCGTGGCTCCTCGTGGCTATCTCTGCGGCTTTTTGGTTGAAGCTTAGGGAGAGTGAGCGGACGCTTTCGACCGCCATCTGGAAAATCGCCAAATCCAGTTCATCCAACGCCATGTAGGCTATTGCGCGCAATATAGGAGTGATTGCAACGACGCACACGGCTTGTTCACAGGTGCCGGCTCACGACCAATCCTTCAACTGGTTTTGCCACTCGGCCACCGACGGATTCGTGTTCCAGATCGAACTGATCCTGAAGCGGGGCGCGCGCACTGTCCTTGAACTTGGGCTTCTGCACTCCCGCCGCTAACGAACTCCGTACCTTCCTCGTTACTTCGCCAATTCGCGTGTGGCCTATGCAAGCATCCGTAACGCAGATTTGGACAGGTCAGCTTTCCCAGCAATGCCTCGAGGTCGCTTCGCATCTGTCCTTCTGAGCATATGCTTGGGTTTGGACATCCATGAAAGAGCCCGCTGTTTGTGCCCGGTGCGCCACGGCACGTCAGCGATCAGATTCCACCGGGTTCACAAAGTTGACTCGCTGGGGTAGGGGGACCGCAGAGAAATCTCCGGTCGCAGCCTTACCCGGTCAAAACAAGGATACCACGATGAAGACTCTCGTCATCTGCTCCGGCGGATTGGACTCCGTTTCCCTTGCTCACAGCGTGGCAGCGGAGCACGAGCTCGCCGGCCTCCTGTCTTTCGATTACGGCCAACGGCACAGGAAAGAATTGGGCTTCGCCGCTCTCTGCGCGGAGCGACTGAACACTATGCACCAGATCATCAACATCCCCGAAATCGGCCGCGGCCTTTCCGGCTCAGCGCTCACCGATAATTTCGACGTGCCGGACGGCCACTACGCCGAAGACACGATGAAGATCACGGTAGTGCCGAACCGGAACGCCATCATGTTGGCAATTGCCTTCGGTCTCGCCACCGCGCACAAGGCCGAAGCGGTGGCGATGGCCGTCCATGGTGGGGACCATTTCATCTATCCAGATTGCCGTCCGGCCTTCATCGAAGCTTTCCAGATGATGCAAGACCGCGCGCTGGAAGGCTACGCAGAGATTCGCCTTTATACGCCTTACGTCAACCTCACGAAGGGCGACATCGTCCGGGATGGAGCAAGACACGGAACGCCATTTGCGGAGACCTGGTCGTGTTACAAGGGCGGCGAGCGTCACTGCGGACGGTGCGGGACCTGCGTGGAGCGGCGCGAGGCGTTTCATCTCGCGGGGCACGCTGATCCTACCGACTACGAAGACCCTGTCTTTTGGCTCGAGGCGCTGCGGAGGAGAAGCGCCTGATGTTCCGCATCACCAAGGAATTCCACTTCTCGGCCTCGCACCAGCTCACCTCTTTGCCGCCGGATCATCAGTGCGCGCGCCTGCACGGGCATAACTACATCGTCGAAGTGGAACTTTCGGCGAAGGACCTGGACGCGCACGGCTTCGTGCGCGATTATCACGATCTGGCGCCGCTCAAACGCTATATCGACGAGAGCCTCGACCATCGGCACCTCAACGAGGTGCTGGGACATGAGCAAGTCACGGCGGAATACTTGGCCAGACATTTCTATGAATGGTGCAAGGCACGTCTGCCGGAAACCGCGGCAGTGCGGGTGAGCGAAACCCCGAAAACCTGGGCGGAATACCGGCCGTGACGGACACGTGTCCCGCAATCCGTGTGAGCGAGATATTTGGGCCCACGATCCAGGGCGAGGGAGTGCTCATCGGCTTGCCTACAGTCTTCATCAGAACCGGCGGGTGTGACTACCGGTGCTCCTGGTGCGACAGCCTCCATGCGGTGGACAGTCAATTCCGCCACGAATGGGAGATGATGCCAATCGATGCGGTGTGGCAAGGCGTCGTTGGGCTTTCCGGTGGCCGGCCAGTGATGGTGTCGCTGTCAGGCGGTAATCCGGCCATTCAGCCCTTCGGTGCGCTGATCGAGCGAGGCCATGGTGAAGGTTACCGTTTTGCGCTGGAAACCCAGGGTTCGGTGGTCAGTGACTGGTTTGCGGATCTTGATGTGCTGGTTCTCAGCCCAAAGCCGCCGTCAAGCGAAATGAGGACCGATTGGGCTGCATTCCAGGCGTGCATAGAAGCGGCGCAGCAGAAGCCGCAAATCGTGCTCAAGCTCGTTGTTTTCGACGAGAATGACTACGCCTACGCCAAAGACGCCGCGGCGCGATTTCCGCACCTTCCGGTCTATCTGCAACCCGGCAATCACACGCCACCGCGCCCTGGCAATGAAGACGCACCTGTCGACCTGGACGGAATAATAAAACGCATGGAGTGGCTTGTGGAAAAGGTGACACACGACAGGTGGTTCGAAGCACGCGTGTTGCCGCAGTTGCACGTTTTGCTCTGGGGAAACAGGAGAGGCGTCTAGTCGCGCCTGTGCGGGAAATGCGCCGCCATTTGGCGGCGCTGCCGGGTACTTCCTGAGGTGCTCGATGCCGAGATGGTGCTGGGCGCTTCGAAAGTGAGCGCGCACCGGAGCGGCTAGCTACCGCTACGCTGTATTGTGGCCGCAACCTTTGGCAGCCATCCATCCATGGCGTGGATGGGCTTCATCGAAACAAACGATTTTCTCAACCTTCCGGAATCTCGCATTGCCTCAGCACCGGACACGCATCGACCGTCCCTGCCTCTGTCGCGTGAAAAGGAACCCGAAAGGGGAAAATCTTTGCATGAGCTCAGACGTGCGCTGGAAATTGTCCTGGGAATGAGTTGCAGCAGGCCGACGATTTCGAATTGTCCGACCTCTCTTTGTTAGCGGAGTCTTTCCCCTCTCAGAACCGTTGAACGGCCGGCGTCACCTAGGCCTAACTCATTCAGGCCAGTCCGCACCTGCCTCTTCCCGCAAAGAAATTCGACAGCCCATCTTTGCGCCCGTCATTGCCGTCGCTGGTCGGCAAAGCTTCCGGACTGACCGGGGCTGACGCCGGAACTCCTCTTTCACTCGCAGCCGCGAACACTGCAAACCACCAGTCGTCTCAGAGTCGTTTGCCGCGTTAATTTGTCAACGCGGATAATATTGGAAGCAATCCAACCTACACAGACATAACTAGGCAAGCAATGTTGTACGTATAACCTTCGGAATGGCAATGGGATACTTTACAAAGCGCGACACCAATCAAATTATATACCGCAGCTGGGAGGAGTCGGAACAGTCAAGCGCCAAGTTGCGAATTTTGGCGCTTAAGCTTGATCGTGTCGGGGACTTTTGGATGTCTCTGGCGCCCCTGATGGACCTGCGTCAGCGCTTTGCGCATGCCCACATTACGCTGGTGGTCGGAAGCTGGAACATCGACACTGCAAAACAGTTCGACCTCGCCGACGATTACGTTGCTTTTGACTTCTTTCCTCGCAACCCGAAGGTCGATACCCGCAAGAAAGCGGCCGACATACGGCCGCTGCTGACCGGCGAGTTTGATCTTGCCATTGATATGCGTGTCCCGGATGAGACAAGGCCCATTTTGCTCGAAGTCCCCGCCAGGCATCGTGCGGCGATAGTTGATCCTTACGGAATGCATCAGATCGATATTGCGATAGCGCCATTCGATCTGAAATTGCGCAGAACCATCTTCTACAAGCTGGCCCAAAAAATAGGGATCGCCGACAAATTCCCTCGCACATGGCTTGATTGGTTCGTTGACCGTAAGCAGGTACGTCTCCAGCATGTGTCGGAAATCCTCCTCTTTCTGGTCGCAAAGGCAGCGGCCTGTTTCGACGCAGAAAGTGAAGCGGGCCGCCGACAGAGTTCGACAGAAGGCAAGTCCCCGATCGTCGTGGCTCCGTTTTCGAATTCCAGCCTGCGCGATTGGCCGATCGAAAACTTTGGCAAACTTGTCGCTGCTCTTTCTACCCGTAGTGAGGTGATCCTCGTCGGTCGTGGCGAAAGCCGGGAAGCGCTTGAGGAGGTCGCGATGACAGCTCGCGACCGTGGGGCCGCGGAGATTCGAACGGCTGTCGACTTGTCAGAATTGGAATTCAATCATCTCATGAATTCGGCCGCGCTCGTGGTGTCGAACAATTCAGGCACTGGGCATGTCGCTGCCCAGCTTGGCCGCCCTACTGTCGGAATTTTCACCGCGTCACATCTACCGGAAATTTGGGGTTTCCGTGGTCCACTGGTCAGCATGCTTATGAGCGTTATTGAATGTCGGGGATGTGGTCTGGACAAAGTGCGGCGCTGTCCGGTCAAAGTCCGCTGCAAGTTCGACATCACGCCCGATCTGGTGATTGCCGAGGTAGACGCCTTGATGAATTATTGTAAGGGGCGGGACAAACTTATTGTGGCTCGCGGGCGGTGCGGCCAGAACGACGATCGCGCGCGAAGAGGCAGCTCAGGGCCCATGCCGTAACCCGGCCGGTCGATTACTCCATCTGTGGAGCGCCAGACTGTACGCATCGCGGTAGCGATCCCCTGTCGACAGCGGTGTTTGATATCCGACAAGCTCAGCCGACTGGGCGATGGCTTGGACATAGCCATAGCCAGATGTCGACCATCTAGATCCCGATCGCAGCCACCAAGGCAAACAGGTTGCCTCGACGACCTTTCGGCCGCTGCCAGGCCGCATGTCCGCCGACGGTCTGCCCTTGTTTTTAAGAGGGCACGCGGCTGCGGCGAATGCGGCACTGCGTGAGAGGTCCTGCGCGTTATCGCGCCGCCGCTGCTTGGCACGGCACTTGCGCCCGAGATGGCAGCAGCGTTCGACCGGAGCGCCGCCAGTGAGAGGCCTTGAAGCAGGAAGAGCCCGACCCGATCCGGCAGGGAGAGAAACGGTGTTAGCTCCACAAGTCCACAGCGCGAACGCCGGGCCTCGTAAGCCCCATATTGCGCGGCTTTACGTTCAGGTGCTTGCCGCCGTCGCCCTTGGCGTCGCTGTTGGCTTTTTCTATCCGGCGACCGGAGAGGCTCTGAAGCCGCTCGGCGATGCTTTCATCAGGCTCGTGAAGATCATCATCGCGCCTGTCATCTTCCTGACAATTGCGACCGGCATCGGCGGCATGAACGATCTCAAGAAGGTCGGCCGGGTCGCCGGCAAGGCAATGATCTATTTCCTCACCTTCTCGAGCCTCGCATTGATTGTCGGTCTCATTGTCGCAAATGTCGTTCAGCCAGGTGCCGGCGTCAACATCGATCCAGCCTCGCTCGATGCTCAGGCCGTGAAGGGCTATGCCGCCAAGGTCCACGAGCAGTTCGTGACCGGCTTGCTGATGCCGTCAATCGTTGGTGCCTTCGCCGAAGGCGATATCCTGCAGGTCCTGTTCTTCTCGGTGCTGTTCGGCATCGCCCTGGCGATGGTCGGCGACACGGGCAAGCCTGTGCTTTCTTTGCTTCAGGCGCTCCTTGCGCCGGTGTTCAAGCTGGTCGGCATTCTGATGAGGGCCGCGCCCGTCGAAGGGTCGAGCGCCAGGCGTTCGGTCGTGAGCCTCGGCATCCCGGCCGGATATTCATTCAATCTGCACGGCACCAATATCTACATGACGCTGGCCCCCCTCTTCCTCGCCCAGGCGACGAACACGGATCTGTCGATCGGCTGTCGGATCCTGCTGCTGTTCGTCGCCTTGCTCTCTTCGAAGGGAACAACTCGCATTACCGGTGCGGGCCTCCTCACGTTGGCTGCGGCGCTCTTTGTCGTTCCGACCGCCCCAGCTGCCGGCGCGACGCTTATTCTTCGCGTCGACCACTTTGTGTCGGAGTGCCGTGTGCTGACCATTTTTCTCGGCAACGCAGTGGGAAGGCTCGTTGTCGCCCGGAGCAGGCGAGCCGGATGATGGACGATTGGCAAAGGCTCTCACGAGCGGGTGCTTCGGCGCTCGGGCGTTCGTTGAAGGGCAGATCGCCCGGCGTGATGACCGGTGGTCTCGGCTGGCAACTCGCGAACGCCGCTCAGCTATTGCAGTCAGCCCATTGGAGCGAAGCCGTCATAAAACAACCGCCAGATGGCGCCGGCATCGACATTGTGAGCCTCCCCCGCGACTGCCGATACTGCGGGAAGTGCCGGGCAAGCGATCCAAAGCGACGACCAACTTTCACGCAAAAAGGCCAGCCGTTGCTGCCCCGTTAACGGCTGATTGGAGCCCGACCCATGTCAAAGCAAAACGCCGTCCTTGTCGCCGTAATCGGTTTTTTAGTCCTCGCCCTGTCCGTGCTGGGAACGCTAAGGCGACAGCCAGATAGGTTGACGACCTGCAACGGCTCGGAGATGAACGCCTTGCTCGCGGCGGACTTGAGGATACTCATTCCGCAGCATCGCGACGCACTCCTCAACGACCTCGCCTCGCCAGTCGCCGGCAATCCGCAGGGCGACGTCCCCCTGGCCTCATTCCTCGACTACAACTGCCCGCTGTGCAAGGAAATGGACCTCATTCTCCAGCAAGCCCTCAAGCATGATCCCAATCTGAGGATTGTGCGTAAACAGCTCCCGGTCCTGGGACCTGCTTCCGAATTCGCCGCGCGTGCGGCGCTCGCCTCCCACAAACAGGGAAAATATGAGGCGTTTAATCGCGCCCTTTTTGCTTTTCCTGGCTTGGTGAACCAAAGAACCACCCTAGTCATTGCGGCACGTGTCGGCCTCGATGTTGAGCAGCTCAAGCGGGATATGGAAGGCCCAGCCATCACCGAAGCCATCGCACGCGATCGCGCGCTCGCGAATGAGCTGTACATCACCGGCACGCCGGCGTTGGTGGTCGGCGACGAAGTGATAGCCGGGGTGGTAGAGACGGCCGGGCTGCGAAGCTGCATCGCCGATGTGCGCGCAAACGCCAAGGTTCAGTCTTCCACAGCTGCAAAATGGGCATTTTGACCGCATCAACTGCTCTCGGGACCAGAGTCCTGAGCGCCCGCGCGCCTGAAGGCGCGCGCCGGGTGCTCGTGCACCGAGCCCGCTTTTCTTCGACAGGCTCAGGCGGTCTCGGCCATCCGGCTTCGCCCCCTTGACGCCGGCAGCCTGTCGGCTGCTGACGGTCGCCGGCCAGCTGGCCGGCGTCGATTTTGTGGTGGCCTTCCCCGGTGGCGCGCGGTGGGCGGCACTCCCTTCTAGGCCAGCCGCGGCATCCCGCAACCCTCCGCTTGCCGCTCCGGGTCCTCCTCTTCGTTCCGGTCCTTCGGATGCGGTCTGCCTTCTACGGCGGGCCTTTCCGGTCGCTTTTGCCGCCCACCCCGCTTCCGGGGGGAGGGCGCAATTGGCGAACGGAGGAACAGACAATGCGTGCAAACAACAAGCATTCGGGCAGCCGACAGGCTGGCGCGGGCAAGGGCGGGCGCTCAGTCGCCAGCCTCTATCAGGAGATCACAGACCGCATCATTGCCGAACTGGAGCGCGGCACCGTGCCATGGGTCAAGCCCTGGGGCAGGGCAAAGGCAGCCCTTGGCCTTCCCAGGAATGCAGCCACCCAGCGCCGCTATTCCGGCATCAATATCCTGATCCTGTGGGGCGCCGTCATCGAGCGCTCATACCCCAGCCAGAACTGGCTCACCTTCCGGCAGGCGCTTGCCCTTGGCGGCAATGTCAGGAAGGGCGAACACGGCACCACCATCGTGCATGCCGATCGCTTTGTCCCAAAGGACGAGAAGGAACGGGCCAAGGCCGATGGCGATGAGCCGCAGGCCGTGCCTTTTTTGAAGCGCTTCACCGTCTTCAATGTCGCGCAGTGCGATAACCTGCCCGAACATCTCTATGCCGCCGCCGAACCGCTGCCCGCGCGCCAGATCGTCCCGCAAGCCGAGGCGCTCATTCATGCAAGTGGTGCTGATTTCCGTATCGGTGGCGATCGCGCCTTCTACATGCCCGGCAGCGACACCATCCAGGTGCCGCCACAGCCGGCTTTCTTCCACCAGATCGACTACTACCGGACCTGCTTTCATGAACTTGGCCACTGGACCGGCCACCCGACGCGGCTTGCGCGCGACCTCTCCGGCTCGTTCGGTTCCAAGGCCTATGCGCGCGAGGAACTGGTCGCCGAAATCGCAGCGGCTTTCGTCTGCAGCAGTCTCGGCATTGAGCCGACGGTGCGCCACGCCGACTATATCGGCTCATGGCTGAAGGTGCTGCGCGAGGACAATCGCGCCATTTTCCGTGCCGCCAGCCATGCCTCGAAAGCCGCCGATTTCCTGCTTGGCCTCAATGCCGACGTCGAAAGCGAGGCGCATGCCGAGATCGAAGGTGAGGCGAATGCCGAGATCGCCGCGTGAGCGCGCTCCATCGCCATGCGCGAGCGCCTTGCGCTTCTGACGGCGCGCCGATGCGCGCCCGCGCGCGGCGCACCAGCCGCTCGTATCCGCCTGTTTCAAAAAGCCGCACTCAATCAGCCCGAACCGTCTTGAAGGAATTCCGCAATGATCCTGATCACCGATGAACTGCGCGCCCGGCTCCTCGCCAACGGCGCTGCCGACACCGAAACCGACCACGCACCGGTCGTGAAACTGTTCGATCCGGCCGGTCCTGCGATCTGGCTTCTGACCGAACTCGATGCAGACGGCGACACGCTGTTCGGCCTTTGCGACCTCGGCTTCGGCTTCCCTGAACTCGGCAGCGTCAGCCTTGCCGAACTCGAATCCATCAAGGGTCCGCTCGGACTGGGCATCGAGCGCGACCTTTATTTCATAGCGCGTTTTCCGCTGTCCGTTTATGCGGAGGCCGCGCGCAGCGCCGGCCAGATCACCCAAGCCGAGCGGCTTCTGCGGCAGGCAGCGGAAGCACTTGCCAAATCCCATTCCGAGCTTCCGCCAGACGCGGCGGAGCCAGAGCGCCGCTAGGCGCAAACCCGTCCCCGCCGCATCGGTCTTCGGTCTCTCCGGCGGGGACAATCGCACCCCAAACGAAGGAGAAAGACATGAAGCTTGCCCATATTCCGCTCGACCGACTGAATATTTCCGCCGTCAACATGCGCCACGGAAAACGCAGGCCCGACCTGTCCGACATTCTGCCGTCCGTCCGCGCGCGCGGCGTCCTCGTGCCGCTTCTGGTGCGGCCCAACGGCTCGCCGGAAAGCTTCGAGATCGTCGCCCGCCTCGACTCCGACGAAGTGTCGCAATGGGAGACGTTCTCACGGCTGATCAGAGAGGCGTGCGCTTGGGGCTGCTCGACCATCCGAGCGCAGCACTTCGCATGATGGTGGCGCATGCGATAGCCGATTCCGGCCTGTGGCAGGTTCGCCGCGAACCGTAGCGCGCTTGCAGCGAGATCGTGGCCGCAAGCCTCGCCGGAAGCAGGGCGGAAGCCGCGTTCGCCGAAAAACGGCGCGAGGTCTTGGCGCTGCTTGGGCAACCGGATGAGGATGGCACAATCGCTGGCGGCAATGGCGACGACTTCGGCACGGCAAGTATCTTCGCGCGGCTCCTGGCGCTCCGCGACGATCATGTCGCGCGCGTTCTCAGCATCGTCATGGCCGAGACACTTGAAGCCGGCAGCGCCGTCATCGAGGCGCTCGGCAAGCATCTGAATGTCGACATCGGCGCTTGCTGGCAACCGGACGACGCCTTGTTCGACCTGTTGCGCGACAAGGAAATTGCCAATTCCATACTTGCCGAAGTCGGCGGCAAACATGTCGCGGACGGCAATGTCGCCGAAAAGGTGAAGACGCAAAAGAAGATCATCCGCGACTTTCTTTCGGGCGATAACGCCGCAGACAAGTCGAGACCTGGCTGCCGTGCTGGATGAAATTCCGGTCGAAAGCTACACTGATCGAGGCGGCTTCCGCACCGCCGATCAATGGGCACGGGTCAGGTCGCTGTTCGTCTGCGAATAGCCTGTCACGGCCGGCCGCGGCTTCTCGGCAGCAGCCCTTCGGCACTGTACCCCGGTCGCAGTGGCTGCATGTTCGAGCTTCCTTTGCCCCGCATCGCGCACCAAAATCCAGGCCGGCAAACTCCTGATCCCCATGGATCGGTCCGCCCGCCCGATGCCTGATCTGCGCCCAACCTGCGGTCACGATCTCGATCGGCGTGGGCACCTGATCAGCCGCAGGCCTTGTAAATTCCCGCCCCTCCTGCCGGGCTGTAGCGACCGCGTTTCCCATGCTCTCCTGCTCTCTTCAAGGACCATTCCCCTGCGGCTGGCTTGTGACCTATGGGCGGATCCGGCCGCCCGAAACCCTCGCCGATCAGCTTTTTTCCCCGCCGCCTGCGGCGGCTTCCTCGCGCCGCTTCGCTTCAAAAAAGCTGCCCGCTCGGGTCCTCCGCTATCGCTTCGGCCCTGTCGGGTTCAGGCGGTCCGGACGCGCCCATTACGGTCCGCCATCGCAGGGGATGGTCCCCGGCGACAGCAAAAGGAGCTTCGAAATGACCGCGATCGGTTACGTCAACAAGCAGGAAAACGGCGGCTACAAGGGCCAGCTCAAGACGCTCAGCGTCCGCGCCGACATCGACATCGTCCCCAACCAGGCCAAGAGCGCCGACAACCATCCCGACTTCCGGGTGCTGACGCAAGGGGTCGAAGTTGGCGCCGGCTGGATCCGCACCGGCGAAACCTCCGGCAAGGACTATGTGAGCCTGTCTATTGCGGCGCCGGAGTTCGGACCGCGCAAGCTCTACGCCAATCTCGGCCGCGCCGCCGGCCAGGACGATGACGACACCTACGCCATCATCTGGAACCCGGCCGACTGATCGGCCGACCCGAGCCTCGCGCCCCAGCCGGCGCGGGGCTCATTCCCAGGCGCTCCAGCCAAACCCGTCCGCCCGAAAAGGCGGCGAAAACTCTCCCCGGACTCTTCGCCCGTCCCAGAGGCGATCTCGCTCGCCCATCCTCGCCCTCGCTTGTCCGAAGCGAAACGAGGATCACCATGGACGACGAAAACGAACGCGCGGCCCGCGCCAAAAAGGGCAGTCCCTTTCTCAGCACAGCCCAAGCAGCCTTCTATATCGGGCTCTCCCAGCGCACCCTGGAAAAGATGCGGCTCACGGGCGGCGGCCCGAAATTCCGCAAGCACGGCCGCTATGTCCGCTACCATATCGACGAACTCGACGGATGGTCGAAAGGACACCCGCAGTACGCCGGTAACGAAGGTGGTGAGGCCGGTTCCGGCCAAGCCGGCCAGGGAGGCCGAGCATGAGCCGGCGCCCTTCCATCCGTCTGATCGGCAGCCGCCTGCGGCGCCTCCAGGCACGCAAAACCATCGCCGCTGCCGTGATTGGACTGACCCTGATCGGCTTCGCCGGCACCGTCAAACTAAGGCCCTGGCTGGTCTGGAACGCCTCGGCCAGCGCGCCCGTCGGCCTCTATCGCCTCGGGCTTGCAGCACCGGCTCGGGGCGATCTGGTGCTCGTCCGCCCGCCAGAATCGCTCGCCGAACTCGCCGCCGAACGCGGCTATCTGCCCCGCAACGTGCCGCTGGTAAAACGTCTTGCGGCGCTGCCGGGCGACGAAGTCTGCACCTTCAATGACGCGGTCATCATCGACGGCGAGATCGTTGCGCGACGGCTGGCGAAGGATACCAGAGGCCGCCCGCTGCCACGGTGGAACGGGTGCCGGACACTCGCCGACAACGAAATCTTCCTGCTCGGCAGCGACGATATTCGGTCATTCGACAGCCGCTATTTCGGGCCGGTGCCGCGCGCAAATGTCGTCGGGAGGCTCGTGCCGCTATGGACCGAGTGACCCTCCTGATGTTCGGCATGATCGCCTTTGCGCCATGCGCCTGTTCCGCCTCGACCGGCGCTGAGCCGGTCGCCATCTCCCAAACTCCGCACCTTCAAAGGTGGCAGGAGTTCACAGACGAAGCAAGCAGACGCTTCCGTATTCCTCAGGCCTGGATTTACGCCGTCATGGATGCCGAAAGCGGCGGCAAGACCATGCTCGACGGCCTCCCAATTACCTCACGCGCGGGCGCAATGGGCCTCATGCAGGTGATGCCGGAAACGTATGAGGACATGCGTGCCGAGTACGGTCTGGGAGCCGATCCGCACGATCCGCGTGACAATATTCTCGCCGGAACCGCCTATCTCAGCGCCATGTTTGACCGCTTCGGATTCCCCGGCCTGTTTGCCGCCTATAACGCAGGACCCGAGCGCTACGAAGAGCATTTGAAGCGTGGGAAGCCGCTGCCCAAGGAGACAGCTGCCTATCTTAAACAGCTCAGGGGGAAGGGGATTTCGGCAGACGACATTGATCAATTCGAAGGGGACTCCAAGGCGCCAAACAGCCAAAACGCTCCCTCCGGCCGCTCGCTCTTCTTCCTTCGTAACGGCGTTCGCGCCGGCGAAGCGAAAGGCGATCTCTTTGTGCCGCTGCGCGTCAATCGCGCTCGGACGAAACCGAATGGCGGGTGACTCGGCGAGCGGGGCGGTTTTGCGGCGAAAGAGCGGGTGCGGAAGCCGGAAAGCGGAAGGGCGGCGTAAGGCAAGATAAAGGCATTGCCTCCAGGAGGCGGCGAAGTGTTTGTCTGCACATCGTTTTTCCCGGAGGCTGCCGGCAGAGCCGGGAGTGTGGGACACGCAAGTATCTGACACTGCTTGAGATTTCTGGGAGGCCACGATGCAGGATGACGAATTCAGGCCGAAGCTCGGCAGAATAGGCTCGCGCGGCTCGAAGGCAGGCAAACGCTTCGCCAGCCAGGTCCAGGCGGCGATCAACAGAGCCGGCGGCCGGCCCCAGCGCGGCGGCCGCTTTAACGGCAGCCGGGCAGGGCGCGGCGGAGCGGCCGCCGCGCTGCTGAAATCACGCAACAGGTATGCTGCCTTCCGGCAGCGGCGGGTGGTGGTCAAGGCGCGCGTCGTCAAGCTGGCCGGCAAAGGCCAGGGTGGGGCGCGTGCGCATCTGCGCTACATCCAACGCGACGGCGTTACCCGGGAAGGCGCGCCTGGCGAGCTCTACGGCGCCGACAGTGATCGCGTCGAGAGCAAGGCCTTCCTTGATCGTGCCGATGGCGATCGGCATCAATTCCGCTTCATCGTCGCACCCGAAGACGGCATCCAGTATGACGACCTGAAGCCACTCACGCGCCGGCTCATGGCGCAGATGGAGGAGGATCTCGGCACGAAGCTCGACTGGGTTGCCGTCGATCATTTCAACACCGGCCACCCGCACACCCATATCATCGTCCGTGGCAAGGACGACCGCGGCGAGAACCTCGTCACTGCGCGGGAATATATCTCAAGCGGAATCCGCGAACGGACCGCCGAGCTGGTCAGCCTCGATCTCGGTCCACGAACCGATCGCGAGATCGAGCACCGCCTGCGCCAGGAAATGGAGCAGGAGCGCTTCACCAGCATCGACCGGCAGCTGCTCAGCATGCGCGACAGCGATGGACTGGTTTCTCCGGTCGGCCGCGACGCCTTTCGACAGACCCTGCACCAGGGCCGCCTGCGCAAACTCGGACGGATGGGTCTGGCCGAGGAGATCAGCTCCGGCCGCTGGCGCCTCGACGATGAGCTCGAAGCGACACTGCAGCGCATCGGCGAGCGCGGTGACATAATCAAGACGATGCACCGAGACATTGCGGGTAGAGGACTATCCCGAAGTGCAGCCGACTGTGTGATCCACGATCAATCCGGGCAGCTCGCGCAACCTTTCGTTGGCCGCCTTGTGGCGCGCGGGCTTGCCGACGAGATCAACGACCGCCACTACCTCATTGTGGATGGGGTGGACGGGAAAAGCCACTACATCGATGTCGGCAAAGGCGAGGCCACCGAACCGACGCCCGAGGGCTGCATCGTCCGTGTCACGCCGAGAAACACCGGGCCGAGGCAGGTTGACCGCACCGTCGCCGAGATCGCTGCCGTCCACGGCGGGCGCTACAATGTTGATTTCCACCTGAAGCATGATCCGTCTGCCAGCGAACGCTTCGCCGAAACCCATGTGCGTCGTCTGGAAGCCATTCGCCGCGAAACCGGCACTGTCAGGCGCGAAGCCGACGGCACATGGATTATCGCGCCGAACCATCTCGACCAAGTCGCCGACTACGAGCGCAAGCGAGCCATGGCTGTGCCTGTTGTCGTCGACAAGCTCTCATCAATGCCGCTGGATCAGCAAATCGGGTTCGACGGTGCCACCTGGATCGACCGGGAAATGGTTTCCGATTCACCGGAGGCCCTGCGCAACTCCGGCTTTGGCCGTGACGTGCGGGAGGCGCAAGCCCGCAGGCGGCAATGGCTGATTGCTCAGGGTCTCGCGCATGAAGAGCAGGACCGCACCGTCTATCGCGCCAACATGATTTCGATCCTCCGCCAGCGTGAACTGAACCGTGTTGCCGGTTCGCTCTCGGAAGAGCTCGGTCTGTCCTATGCTGAAGTGCGACCCGGAGACCGGGTACAAGGCACTCTCCGCCGCTCAGTTGAGCTCGCCAGCGGCAAATACGCCCTTATCGAGAAATCGCGCGAGTTTGTGCTCGTCCCGTGGCGGCCGGTGCTCGAGCGGCATATCGGCAAAGAGATTTCTGGCATAGTGCAGCGAGACGGTATCTCCTGGAACATCGGTCGGCAAAGGAGTGGGCCTAGCGTTTCATAACTTGTGTGGCAGCCATGCGTGAGTGCGGTGTGCCTTGGACTGGCCCGGCAACCAAGGCGTTCCGAGAGCGTGAGTGCCACCAGCTCTGGTAGGTCTATCGGACCAACGACAGCGCGCCCGTGGCCAATTGCGATCCCATTCTAACCAAGATGCTCGGGCTCGCGCCAGATCGCCGTTAAGCGTGCCGGAGCTCGCGCAAACGTTGAGGACATTTGCTGAACCAGCTCGACAAAAAAGAAGGGATCGAGCTCCTCCCGGCTGCTGTTGCTGTGGATGCCGTTCCACATGGCATGAGGATAAGGGCATTCCGAGCAACGAGTCCGCCTCCGCTTCAATGGCTCGCGAACGATCTGACGAGGTCGAGCAGTTTGGCCATGCGCTTCGAGCATCAGAGTATCGCCGCTTTCCAAGCTGATCGGTGGACGAGGTGAACCGCTCTTATGCTCGGAAAAGGCGAGGCTCGTCGCACCGATGGGTGTAACGATGTCGACATCGGCGATAAACGTTACGAGCATCGTCGGCTGTAGGCGAGCATCATGCTTCCGTCCCAATTCGGGAGGGAGCCATGAGCAGCCCCAACACCTCAAAAATTGGCCTTGCCTACTCAAAAGACCGCGACCGTGCGCAGCCGATTCATAACCCAGCAACGGCACATAAAAACGAACTGCTGCTGCGCATGTCTCCGGCCAACCCGCAATTGCTCAGCCCACACCTTCACCGCAGCTATCTGCCATTGAGAACCCAACTCGAAACCGCAAACGCCCCTATAGAGGCTGTCTACTTCTTTGAGATGGGGATCGGCCCAGTGGTGGCGAAACTCCGGCCGGAGCTCGACGCCGAAGTTGTCGTAGTCCGGTTTTTGTAGCACATCAGCTGTCCGCTTTGGGTTGACGGCGAAGCCCGGATGAAAGCGGAAGAACACCCGGGGCCGCTTGCTGGTTCAGGTGACTGCTGCGGCAGGCTCCTGCGCATGTGCTTGTCGCTGCCCTTGCGTCGTTTCCGGTGAAGCGCCGACCTCGTGTCGAGACGCAGTCAAGGTTGGCCGCCGCGCTACCGCGGGCGCCGGCTGCGACGCTTCCAGGCCACGCCTTGAGGGGCGTTGAGCCGCCGGCCGGGATGTCAGCGTGCCGATGGAAGTCAGGGTCGTTGCCACGCGCTGTTTGGCATTGTCCAGAACTGATGAGTTTGGCGCAAGTTCCAGACGGCCGACAGTGCGCGTGAGCAAACATGCAGGAGTTTGCCAAGGCGGCCAGCAAGGCAGTCGAACAGGCAAAGGGAAGGTCCGGGTGACTGCATCCCTCAGCGGAGATGACGAGTAGCCCGCCGCTTCGATCTGATGAGTTCAAGCAGCTCAGCCTCATCCGCGTCAGCCTCTTCTTCCAACGCGACCAAAATATCCAGGGCGAGGTTGTCGGCCTCCAACGATGAGCGGGCGATATGCTCGTCACTGCATATCTGGTCGAATACCCGTTGGCATAGATCGAGATCGGCAGGGTATAGACCGGCCCGTTTGAACGGCATTTTGAAAACCCCTAAGCATTGTAGCAGTCAATGGATCTAAGGGCCGTTAACTGGGCGAGTCAACAGCATGTAAAAAGCGGACATTGCGATGATCGTTACGCCTCAGCCGACTACGGAAACTCGTCCCAACTGGCGGTTGGTGGACGCAAGCCGGCACCGCGCGTACCGTTTCTCGCTGGTCAACACGTCCTCTTCTATCCATTGGCTGGATGGCAGCCATCCCAACAATCGATTTTACCTGTTTTACCGAATTCTACTAGGAGGCTCAGCGCCGGGCGGTGTCCTTCGGGTCGGCTGAGGCTACCGGGAAGAATTCGGAGACGATCATGTGCGGGATTGTTGGCATCGTTGGGCATCAGCCGGTGTCTGATCGGTTGGTCGACGCTTTGAAGCGTCTCGAATATCGAGGATATGACTCAGCCGGCGTTGCCACCATCACCGAGGGCTCGTTGCACTGCCGGCGCGCCAAGGGCAAGCTCATCAATCTCGAGACGAGGTTGAAGGAAGAGCCGCTGAGTGGCACCATCGGCATCGCACACACGCGCTGGGCAACGCATGGGGCACCGACTGAGCGCAACGCGCACCCGCACTTTACGGACGGTGTGGCCGTCGTTCACAACGGCATTATCGAGAATTTCGCCGAGTTGAAGGACGAACTGGTGGCGGCGGGCGCCGAGTTCCAGACCGACACCGACACCGAGGTCGTCGTGCATCTCTTGGCAAGACACCGCCGGGAGGGCATGGGGCGGGGTGAGGCAATGCACGCCATGCTGAAGCGCGTCAGGGGCGCCTACGCGCTTGCCATTCTCTTCGAGGATGATCCGTCGACCATCATGGCGGCGCGCAATGGACCACCGCTGGCGATCGGTCACGGCGACGGTGAGATGTTCCTGGGCTCCGACGCCATGGCGCTAGCTCCCTTCACAAATGCAATCACATATCTCGTCGACGGCGACTGGGCCGTTATCGGCAAGGCAGGCGCCGATATCTTCGATTTCGATGGCCATCCCGTCGAACGTCCGCGCCAGACTTCCACGGCCGGGGCATACCTGGCCAATAAGGGCAACCGTCGCCACTTCATGGAGAAGGAAATTTACGAGCAGCCCGAGGTCATCGCCCGTGCGCTCGGTCATTACATCAACTTCGAAGGGAATCGCGTCGATACGGTTTCGAGCATAGATTTCGCCAGCATCCCGAGCCTGGCGATCTCGGCTTGCGGCACCGCCTATCTGGCCGGACTGATCGCAAAATACTGGTTCGAGCGCTATTCGCGCCTGCCGGTCGAAATCGACGTTGCGTCCGAATTCCGCTACCGGGAGATCCCGTTGCCGCCGGAATCGGCGGCTCTTTTCATTTCGCAATCCGGCGAAACCGCCGATACGCTCGCGTCCCTGAGGTACTGCAAGGGGCGTGGGCTGAAAACCGGCGCTGTCGTCAATTCCCGCGAATCGACCATCGCTCGGGAGGCCGACGCGATCTTCCCGATCCTTGCCGGCCCGGAGATCGGCGTCGCCTCCACCAAGGCTTTCACGTGCCAGCTTGCGGTTCTGGCCACACTCGCCATCGGCGCTGCCAAGGACCGTGGAACGCTAACTGAATATGAGGTGAAGGCGCTCGTCCGGAGCCTTGCCGAAATGCCGGGCGTCATGGGCCGGGTACTGAACAGCATCCAGCCAGATATCGAGCTCCTGTCGCGCGAACTGTCAAAGTGTCATGGTGTCCTGTATATTGGCCGCGGCACCAGTTTCCCACTGGCGATGGAAGGTGCGCTGAAGCTCAAGGAGATTTCCTACATCCATGCTGAGGGCTATGCGGCTGGCGAATTGAAGCATGGTCCGATCGCATTGATAGACGAGAACATGCCAGTGATCGTCATCGCGCCCCATGATCGCTTTTTCAACAAGACCGTCTCCAATATGGAGGAAGCGGCCGCCCGTGGAGGGCGGATTATCCTCATCACCGATGAAAATGGGGCCGCTGCGTCGAAACTCAACACGATGCATACGATCGTGCTGCCGGCCGTCGACGAGATTATCGCACCTATGATTTTCTCGCTGCCGATACAGCTTCTTGCCTATCATACGGCGGTCTCCATGGGCAAAGATGTCGATCAGCCGCGCAATCTCGCAAAATCGGTCACCGTCGAATGATTGTGACGCCCTCATAGGTGGCATGCGTCCATCGGAAATACACTTCAAAGCGTCACCGGCATTTGGATGTCGACGAGACGCAGATCAGGTCTGCGACCAAGTGGGCATATTTGCTCCACCGCAAGTTTTCAGTCTGAGCGATTCTGCCCATTCCCTCATCGCACCTGGTCGTGCGTAGTGCGCATTTCAGTTCACATCGCGCCGCGCGATGCTTGGCCCCGCATGTACAGAACTGCGGAGCAAGCCAATGACGCCTACGAAGTTGCTGATTGGGCAGATCGCCGTCGTGTTCGCAATCGTGATACTCGGCGTATGGGCGGCCACGCAGTGGTGCGCCCACATGCTCGGCCATCAACCGCCACTCGGCGCGCCATGGTTAGTCGCGGCTGGCTGGCAGATCTACAAGCCGTGGAAACTGTTCGAATGGTGGTTCCACTTCGACGCTTATGCGCCCGAGGTCTTCGATAAGGCCGGTGCGCTTGCCGGCGCCAGTGGGTTCGTGGGCTGTGCCGCCGCGATCGCCGGCTCGCTCTGGCGGGCGCGACAGCTCGGGTCGGTCACCACATATGGGTCGTCAAGGTGGGCCGCGACTCACGAGATCGACACGGCAGGGCTGTTTAGGCCGGCCGGCGTTTTCCTAGGCAAGCTGAAGGATCGCTATCTTCGCCATGACGGGCCCGAGCACGTCATGGCCTTTGCCCCAACACGATCAGGCAAGGGCATCGGACTGGTTGTTCCAACTCTTCTGTCCTGGACCGGCTCGGCCGTCATTCACGATATCAAAGGCGAGAACTGGCAGTTGACCTCCGGCTGGCGCTCGAAGTTCTCCTACTGTCTCCTGTTCAATCCGACCGATCCGAGGTCGGCGCGCTATAACCCGCTGCTGGAGGTACGAAAAGGTCCAGACGAGGTCCGCGACGTCCAGAACATCGCCGACATCCTGGTAGATCCGGAAGGCGCGCTGGACCGGCGGAACCACTGGGAGAAAACCAGTCACTCACTGTTGGTCGGTGCCATTTTGCACGTGCTTTACGCCGAAGAGGAAAAGACGCTCGCTCGCGTCGCCACCTTCCTGTCGGACCCGCAACGCTCGTTTGCCGCGACACTACGGCGGATGATGACGACCAACCATCTCGGCGCGGCGGATAAGCCCCAGGTCCATCCTGTCGTGGCCTCGGCAGCTCGCGAGGTGTTGAACAAGTCGGAGAACGAGCGTTCGGGCGTTCTTTCGACCGCCATGTCGTTTCTCGGCCTCTATCGCGATCCTACGGTGGCGGCAGCGACATCAGCCTGCGACTGGCGCATTGCCGATCTCCTGGATGCTGAGCGACCGATGTCACTCTATCTGGTCGTGCCGCCATCGGACATCTCGCGCACGAAGCCGCTGGTGCGACTTGTGCTCAATCAGATCGGCAGGCGTCTGACGGAGCGGCTGGAGGGGGATCCTAAGAAGAGCAGGAACCATCAACTGCTCATGATGCTGGACGAATTCCCGGCGCTCGGTCGCCTTGATTTCTTCGAAACCGCGCTCGCTTTCATGGCCGGCTATGGCATCCGTGCATATCTGATCGCGCAATCCTTGAACCAGATCTCCAAGGCGTATGGGGACAACAATGCCATTCTCGACAACTGCCATGTGCGGATTGCCTTTTCCTCCAATGACGAGCGCACGGCCAAACGCATTTCGGACGCGCTCGGCACGGCGACGGAGCTGAGGTCCATGCGCAACTATGCCGGCCATCGCTTGGCGCCCTGGCTGTCGCACGTGATGGTTAGCCGCCAGGAGACCGCCCGCCCACTATTGACACCGGGCGAGGTGATGCAGTTGCCGCAAGCCGATGAACTGGTGTTGGTTTCAGGGCTGCCGCCGATCCGGGCGAAAAAGCTGCGCTACTACCAGGATCGAAATTTCACCGAGCGCGTGCTTTCTGCGCCGGTATTGTGCGACGGCGCCTACGCGGATCGGCCAGTACCGCGTCCGGACTGTTGGATCGGGCAGGTGCGGGGCGTTGACCGCCGTCTTGCTGGCCGCGGCGAAAGCGCGGGCGAGGCAATTGAAGATGAAGGAGGTGTCCAGCAACAGCGACATCCGGGTCTGCCTGAAGAGCATACAGCCGTCACTCTGGAGCCCGACCGGGACGACCTGCTCAAGCCCGCGGACGATGATAGCGAGGCAGTTGCCGACAGGCGCGTGATGGACCGAATTTCCACTGCCGCACGCGCCTATGGCATCAACGAGGGGACGGGCGACAACAAGGACATCGTGCCCGGCTTCTGAAAGAAGCTGCCGAAGGCAGAGCGCAAATCAGCGTAGATAACGGCCATAAGCAATTTCGAGGAAGTCGCCGATGCTCGTTCCCGCCCGCGCAACAGCGCTGGGACAGTTGGAACGAGCCACATGAGCCCTCAGCGCATTCGTCATCAGTTTCTGCTCGAACCCGACCTGAGCAAGAAACTGGACGACCTCAACCGCGATCCATCGACGACCAAATCAGCGATCGTGGCGAAGGCAGTCGAGGCCTTTATCGAGCGGCGTGGCGAGAACGAGCTCGACCGGCGCTACGGCGTAAGGCTCGACCGTCTTTCTCGTGACCTCGGTCATCTCAGACGCGACGTCGAGATGATCCTAGAGAGCCTGGCGCTCTTCATTCGCTTTTCCATCACGCTTCATGCTCACACGCCAGTCCCGGACAGGGCGACGCAGGCGATTGCCCAGGAGCGCTTCGACAAATTCGTCGAGCAGGTGGGCCGCCAGATCGCCTCCGGCAAACGGTCGCTTGGGACGGATAATGGCGGGGGAGGGGAAGGATGAGTTCTCATCCGGAGGTCGACCATCGCCATCGTGCCATGTTGCGCACCGCCATGGGCCCGGCAATCGCTGAGGCCCTTGCCGATTCATCTGTTGTCGAGGTGATGGTCAATCCCGACGGTGCGCTGCGGCTCGACCGGCTGGGAGAAGGTCGGGTCGGTACCGGCGTGCATATGCACCCATCCGAGGCGGAACGCATCGTTCGCCTGGTCGCTTCCCATGTGCGTGCCGAGGCGCATGCGGGTAGTCCGATCGTCAGCGCCGAACTGCCCTCGGGCGAGCGCTTCGAGGGGTTGTTGCCGCCAGTCGTTCTGGCGCCATGCTTCGCCATCCGTAAACCGGCCGCAAAACTCTACACGTTGGCCAACTATGTCGCCGACCAAATCATGCTGCCGCTGCAGGCCGATGCGCTGAGGAAGGCCGTGCGCGAGCGGCGCAACATATTGGTCGCAGGCGGCACGTCGTCGGGTAAAACCACGCTCGCCAATGCGCTGCTGGTCGAAGTCGCGGAATGCGACGAGCGGGTGATCTTGATCGAAGACACACGCGAGCTGCAGTGCGCTGCCAAGGACTGCGTTGCACTCAGGACAAGACGGGGCTCGGTGACGCTTGCCGATCTCGTACGCTCGACGCTGCGGCTCAGGCCCGACCGCATCGTCGTCGGCGAAGTCCGGGGTGCGGAAGCCCTCGATATGCTGAAGGCATGGAACACTGGCCACCCCGGCGGCATCGCAACGGTTCACGCCAATTCGGCGCGCTCCGCCCTCTACCGGATCGAGCAACTCGCGCAGGAAGCCGTCGTCACTGTACCACGCCGTCTGATCGCCGATGCCATCGATCTGATTGTCTTCATCGCCGGGCGCGGATCCTCGCGCCGCATTGACGCCATCGCCGAGGTCATCGGTCTCGACGGCAGCGGCGATTACGCCGTCACCCAACTGACGCTCCCGCAACTTCAGCAGTTTTGAAAGGCCAATTCATGTGCAAGAAGCTTCGCTTTCTTTCGTCCACCGCGCTCGTGCTTGTTCTCACGGTCTCAGCCCGCGCAGCAGGCTCCGGCATGCCTTGGGAACAGCCGCTGCAACAGATCCTGGAGTCTGTACAGGGACCGGTCGCCAAGATTATCGCCGTGATCATCATCATCACCACGGGCTTAACCCTTGCCTTCGGTGACACCGCAGGCGGTTTCCGCCGGCTGATCCAGATCGTCTTCGGGCTGTCGATCGCCTTCGCGGCATCGAGCTTCTTTCTCTCCTTCTTCTCCTTTGGCGGCGGAGCACTCGTCTGATGGCCGCTGGAGAGCAGCATATTGAGGGCTTCGCGGTTCCCGTTCACCGGGCATTGACCGAAGCCATCCTGCTGGGCGGTGCACCGCGAGCGGTGGCGATCCTCAACGGCACGGTGGCCGCAGCTATCGGCCTCGGTTTGCAGCAGTGGATCGCAGGGCTGGTGCTGTGGATTGCCGGCCACACGCTGGCGGTCTTTGCCACAAGACGCGATCCAGACTTCGCCAGCGTGCTCGTTCGTCACCTTCGTCTGAAGGGATGGTTGGGATGCTGAACCTGTCAGAATACCGCAGCAAAGCCGACAAACTTGCGGACCATCTGCCCTGGGCAGCGCTCGTCGCGCCCAGCATCGTGCTCAATAAGGACGGCAGCTTTCAGCGGACCTTACGGTTCCGCGGGCCCGATCTCGAAAGCGCGACGGAAGCAGAACTTGTCGGCATCTGCGCCCGGGCAAACAACGCGTTGAGAAGGCTCGGCTCCGGCTGGGCATTGTTCTTCGAAGCCGAGCGCATAGAGGCGCTCGACTATCCTAACTCAACCTTTCCCGACGCCGCGTCTTGGCTGGTCGATGAAGAACGACGCGCGGCCTTCGAGGGCAAGGTCGCGCATTACGAGAGCCGCTATCATCTGACTTTGCTGTTCATGCCGCCCCCGGACGCACGGGCGAGGGCTGAAAGCGCGCTCGTTGACGCACACCAATCTGGCGGCGGGAGAGACTGGCCCCAGGAGCTGGCGCGGTTTCGCGACGAGACCGACCGGGTCCTCGATCTTTTGTCCGGCTTCATGCCCGAGGTGCGCGTGCTCGACGATGCCGAGACCCTGACTTACCTGCACGGCACAATCTCGACCCGCCGCCATCCACTCGCTGTCCCGGAAACGCCGATGTATCTCGACGGCATCCTGGTCGACGCGCCGCTTACCGGCGGCTTGGAGCCTATGCTCGGCGAACACCATCTTCGCACCCTTACCGTCCTCGGATTCCCGAATCTCACCCGGCCCGGGATTCTCGACGCGTTGAATCATCAGGATTTCGCCTATCGCTGGGTGACGCGTTTCATCCCGCTCGACAAGACGGAAGCCACGAAGACGCTGACACGGTTGCGCCGCCAGTGGTTTGCCAAGCGCAAGTCGATCGCGGCCATCCTGCGCGAGGTCGTGACCAACGAACCTGTCCCGCTGGTCGACAGCGATGCCGACAACAAGGCGCTCGATGCCGACGCAGCCCTTCAGGCGTTGGGCGGCGACCATGTCGGCTTCGGTTATCTCACCACAACGGTGACAGTGTGGGATGAGGACCATCAAGCCGCCGCGGAGAAACTTCGCGCGGTCGAGCGCATCATCAATGGGCTCGGCTTCACCACCATCCGCGAAGGCGTCAATGCGGTCGAGGCGTGGCTCGGCTCGCTGCCTGGTCATATCTATGCCAATGTTCGCCAGCCGCTCGTTCACACATTGAACCTTGCGCATCTCATGCCGTTGTCGTCGGTCTGGGCAGGTCCTGCGGCGAACGAGCATCTCGCCAAGGTCACCCAGCGAGAGGCCTCGCCACTTCTGTTCGCAGAGACCAACGGGTCGACACCATTCCGGCTATCCACCCATGTCGACGATGTCGGCCACATGCTGATCGTTGGCCCGACCGGCGCCGGCAAATCGGTGCTGCTTGCCCTGATTGCGCTGCAGTTCCGGCGCTATGCCGGCGCGCAGGTCTATGTCTTCGACAAAGGCAATTCGGCGCGCGCGGCAGTCCTTGCCACGGGTGGAGAACACCACGCGCTGGGTGCTGACGGTGCGCTCGCCTTCCAGCCCCTGCGCAATATCGGCGACCAGGCTGCCCGCAGTTGGGCAGCCGAGTGGATTGCCGGCCTCATTGCGCATGAGAATGTCACCGTCACGCCGGAGGTGAAGGAGGCAATCTGGTCGGCACTCACCAGCCTTGCCACCGCGCCGGCGCAGGAACGCACGCTGACCGGCCTTTCGGTCCTGCTTCAGTCCAACGGGCTGAAGTCCGTGTTGATGCCCTACACGCTCGACGGTCCTTTCGGCCGCCTGCTCGACGCCGATGATGATCGGCTGGCCTTATCGAATGTGCAGTGTTTCGAGACGGAAGAGCTGATGCAGAGCCAAGGCGCTGTGCTGCCTGTGCTCACTTACGTCTTCCATCGTCTTGAAGAGCGGTTCGATGGACGGCCGACGCTGCTGATGCTCGACGAGGCTTGGGTCTATCTCGACAATCCGCTCTTTGCCGCCCGTATCCGCGAATGGCTGAAGGTGCTCCGAAAGCGGAATGTCTCGGTGATCTTCGCTACGCAATCGCTGGCTGATATCGCGGGCTCTTCAATCGCGCCGGCGATCATCGAGAGCTGCCCCCAGCGTATTTTCCTTCCCAATGATCGTGCTGTGGAACCGCAAGCGCGGGCAGCCTACGAGCGCTTCGGCTTGAACGAGCGGCAGATCGAATTGATCGCCCGCGCCACGCCCAAGCGCCACTACTATCTTCAGTCACGTAGCGGAAACCGTCTCTTCGAGCTCGGGCTTGGCCCCATCACTCTTGCGCTTTGCGGCGCTTCCGATCCGGCGACGCAGACCCTGATCGATAAAATCCAGTCCGAAGACGGGCAAGACAGCTTTGCCTCCCGCTTTCTGAGCGCGCGCGGCCTCGATTGGGCTGCCGAGCTTCTCCAGCAATTCCCTCAACCAGACATGGAGCAATCCTCATGATTGGACGCCGTCTTTTCACCAGCCTGATCACCGTTTCCCTGATCGCCAAGCCAATGGCCGACTATGTGCAGCCGGCCTACGCCCTTATCGTGTTCGACCCATCCAATTATGCGCAGAACGTGCTGACGGCGGCGCGCGCGCTGGAGCAGATCAACAACCAGATCCAGTCGCTGCAGAACCAGGCAACCATGCTGCAGAACATGGCGCGCAATCTTCAGCGTCTGGATTTCTCTTCCGTGGGCCAACTCACCGGTTCGCTCCATCGCATTGACGGTTTGATGGACCAGGCGAGTGGCCTCAGTTTTGATCTGGGCAAGCTTCAAGACCAGTGGCGCAGCCAATATCCAGAAAGCTACGAGGCCACGATCAAGGTCAGCGATGTGGCAACCGCTGCGCGCGAGCGCTGGCAGAGCGCCATGCAGGCGTTCCGCCAGACCATGCGGGCCCAGTCGCAGATCGTCGAGAACGTCCGCGCCGACGGCGACCTGCTTGCCGATCTCGTCAACCGCAGCCAAGGGGCAGCCGGTGCGCTTCAGGCAAGCCAGGCCACCAACCAGCTGATCGCGCTTTCAACTAAGCAGCAGATGCAGATCCAAACGCTGCTCGCGACTCAGTTTCGAGCTGAGGCCGAGGATGCCGCGCGCAAGGCGCAGTCCGAGGAAGCCGCCCGCGAGACAACCAAGCGCTTCCTGGGTACCGGCTCGGCCTATCCCGGCAACTGATCACCAACTCTGACGAGGAAGGCGGCGGCATGAACGACCTTGGCGTCATCGATCGCTTCATGGAGACCTTCATCCGCTACATTGATAGCGGGTTCGGTCTGCTTTCGGGCGACGTCGCCTTCCTCACCACCATCCTGATCGGCATCGACATCACGCTGGCCGGGCTGGCCTGGGCGCTCGGCGACGAGCCCAACATTCTCGGCCGGCTTACCCGCAAGGTGCTCTATGTCGGCGTCTTCGCCTTCATCTTGAATAATTTTAAGAACCTCGCCGACATCATCTATCGCTCCTTTGCCGGGCTCGGCATCAACGCGTCCTCCGGCAATCTCTCCCCAGACAATCTCCTGCGCCCGGGCCGCATCGCCGCGACCGGTTTCGAAGGCGCTTGGCCGCTGCTTGATCAGGCAAGTCAGCTGCTCGGCTTTCCAGAAATCTTCGGCAACGCGCTGACCATCTTCGTGCTGCTCATGGCCTGGTTCCTGGTCATCATCGCCTTCTTCATCCTTTCCATTCAGCTGTTCATCACAATCCTTGAGTTCAAGCTCACCACGCTTGCCGGCTTTGTTCTGGTTCCCTTCGCACTCTGGAATCGATCGGCGTTTCTGGCCGAACGCGTGCTCGGCAATGTCATCTCTTCAGGCATCAAGGTGATGGTACTTGTCGTCATCGTCGGCATCGGCTCCACACTCTTCGGCGAGTTTGCTTCCGCGCTGCAAGGCAAGGAGCCGGACCTGGCCGCCGCGATGTCACAGGTGCTGGGCGCGCTGGCGTTGCTTGGGCTCGGCATCTTTGGGCCCGGCATCGCGTCGGGTCTAGTGTCCGGCGCGCCGCAGCTTGGCGCGGGCGCCGCACTTGGCACGACTGCGGCGGCTGCTGGTGCATCGCTCGTTGCCGGAGGCACGGCATTTGCTGGCGCGCGCATGGCAGCCGGCGGCAGTCTCGCCGCAATTCGGGCCGGCACAACGATGGGATCGGCTGCTTTAACGGCCTGGCAGATCGGGCGAGCAACCTCGCCCCACACCGGCCTGTCCGGTGTGGCTGCTGGTTTGCAGGGCGTGACCACTGCCGCCGGCGGCGCCGCGATGCGAGCAGCAAGAGCTGCCGCGGGAACGTTCGGGCGCAGCGCCGATGCCGGCCGGGAAGCGGCATGGACCGCGACCGGTGGTGCGCCCACCGCGTCCATGACTGGAAACCCAACCGCTGCAGATCCTAATGCCGCTCCGACGTGGGCAAGGCGCTTGCGTTCCGAACAGACCGCCCGTGCCCACCGCCACGCCGCCATGCAGGCTGTCCGTGAAGGCGACAGGCCGGGAGGCAGCGCCAATCCCTCTCTCAACGACAAGGATGACTAGATGCTGTTCAAGCGACCCGTTCAACGTTACGGCAAGACACCCGAACCGGTCACGCCGTATCAAAAGGCCGCCCAGCTATGGGACGAGCGCATCGGCTCATCTCGAGTACAGGCTAGGAACTGGCGGCTCATGGCCCTCGGCTGTCTGGCCTTGGCGACCGGGCTCTCTGGCGGACTCGTATGGCAGTCGATGCAGAGCCGTGTTGTGCCTTACGTCGTCGAGGTCGACCGCTTCGGCGAGGCACGCGCCGTCGCGCCGGCTATCCAAGACTACGAGCCCTCCGACGCCGAGATAGCCTGGCACCTCGGCCGCTTCATCCAGAATGTCCGTTCCGTCTCCACTGATCCGGTGCTGGTGCGGCAGAACTGGCTGGCGGCTTACGACCTTGCCACCGACCGTGCGGCACTCTTCCTCAATGAGTACGCCAAGGCAAACGATCCCTTCGGTCAGATCGGAACGCGCAGCGTGTCCGTCCAGGTGACCAGTGTGGTCAGGGCTTCCGACAACTCGTTCCAGGTCAAATGGACTGAGCAGGTCTTTGAGCGCGGCAGCCTTGCCAGCACCACGCGCTGGACCGCGATCCTCACCATCGTGATCCGCCCGCCAAGCAATACGGATCAGCTGCGCAACAATCCGCTCGGTGTATTCATCAACGCCATCGACTGGTCGCGCGAGCTCGACAGTGCCGCACCGACATCCGTTTCCCCGAAGGAGCCCGCCGATGACAAATAGAGCCCAATCGTTCCGTGCCGCGCTGATCCTATCCGCATCGGCAGCAGTTCTCTCGGCCTGCGCATCGAAGCCGGTGCCGCCTGAAATCTCGTATGATACTGCCGACTTCAAAGCAGCGGCAATCGAGAAGGCGCCAGAGACACCGGTCAAGATAGTCGAGGTGCCAAGGCCGTTGCCGCTCCCCGGCCAGTTGCAGCCAGAACCGGGCAAAATCGCCGACGACAAGCGCTCTCCTGAAGAACGCGTAGCCGACGCCAACAAGGCGGCGACGCAGCAACCCACCCGGTACGGCTACGTCAATGCGGTGCAGGTCTATCCCTTCACCGAAGGCGCGCTTTATCAGCTCTATGCCGCGCCGGAGCGCGTCACCGATATCGCCCTACAGCCGGGCGAGAAACTGACAGCCGTGTCGGCCGGCGACACGGTGCGCTGGGTCATCGGCGATACCGTCAGCGGCACCGGTGACGACCAGCGCACCCATGTGCTGGTAAAACCCTTCGCGCCGGGACTTAGCACCAATCTGGTGATCACCACGGAACGACGCACCTACCACTTGAAGCTTCAAAGCACCGATAAGACCGCTATGGCGGCGATCTCCTGGACGTACAGCGAGGACCAGATCGTCGCGCTCCGCCAGCGTAACGCTCAGGCCGAGGCTACCATGCCGGTGGCGTCGAACGTGGCGCTCGAAAACATTCGCTTTCGCTACTCGATTAGGGGCGACACACCGCCCTGGAGACCGACGCGAGCCTTCGATGATGGCAGCAAGGTCTATATCGAGTTCCCGCGCCGCATAGACCAGGGAGAGGCCCCGCCACTCTTCATCGTCGGCTCTGACGGGGACAACCAGCTCGTCAACTACCGCATGCGCGGCAACTACTACATTGTCGATCGGCTCTTCGCCGCGGCCGAACTACGCCTCGGCACCAAGCAGCAGCAAGTGGTGCGCATCACAAGGACGGACGGCCGGCAACCGCCGCGTCGCGTATCTCTCTTTGCGCGCTCCAGCAGGTGAGGAGAGGGCCTTATGACCGACACTTCCCCATCCAATGCTCCGCCAAAACTCGATCCCGAGCAGCTGCAGTTACGGGCCTCGCCCCGCCGCGCCGTGCGGTTCAGGCGCGGCGTGATCGTCGCCATCGCTGCCGTCGGGTCCGGTGCCATCCTGGGCGTCACGATGATGGCGCTGCAGGGACCGGCGCTTCGCTTCAAAGAAAAGGCGGAAGATCTCTACAACACTGACCGAAGGCCAACCCCTGAAGGACTTGAAACACTTCCCAAGGACTATTCCGGGGTGAAGCCGAACCCTCCTGTGCTTGGACCACCACTGCCGGGCGACCTCGGTCGCCCCATCCTTGAGCGGCGGCGCCAGCTCGGCATCGCGCCAGGGCAGGACAACTCCGCCGAGGAGCAGCGTGTTGCCCAGCAGGCGATTGAGGCGCGCGAATCACAAGTCTTTTTCCGCATTGAAAATCAACCCAAGGAGGCGGGCATCGGCGGTAATGCCAAAAGTGCCCAGCAGCCGTTCCGGGCGCCTCCGCAATCTGATGCCGCTCGGCCGTCAGACTCCGTTGCCCCGGCTGAGGGCGATCAGAACAATCAACAACGCAAGCTCGATTTTGTCAGCCAGCATAACACCAGCGGGATCTACAACCCGCATGCATTGCAGACGCCAGCTTCGCCAAATCAGCTCATGGCCGGCAGCGTGATCGCCGCAAGTCTCATCACCGGCATAAATTCCGACTTGCCCGGGTTTGTCGTCGCGCAGGTCACCGAGAACGTGCACGATACGCTCACCGGCAGCATCCTGCTTATGCCGCAAGGCTCGCGGCTGATCGGGACCTATGACAGCGTCGTCGCTTTTGGGCAGAAACGGGCGCTTCTGGTTTGGCAGCGAATAATACTGCCAGACGGTTCTTCGATCGAAATCGACAATCTGCCGGCGACAGACACTGCCGGCTATGCCGGGCTCGAGGACAAGATCGATTTCCACACCTGGCAGCTGATCAAGGGAGTCGCGCTGGCCACATTGCTGGGCGTCGGCACCGAGTTAAGTTTTGGAGAAAACGAAAGCGATCTGGTCAAAGCGATCCGGGAATCCACTCAGCAGAACGTCAGTCAAGCCGGCCAGCGCATCACCGAGAAGAACCTCAATGTTCAGCCCACCATCACCATCCGCCCAGGTTGGCCACTGCGCGTCATCGTGCACAAGGATCTGGTGCTACGGCCATACGCAAGTTGAGCGGGAGTGAATATGGCCAACTTGAAACTTGGAAAGCTTCCAGACCGAACACCTTCGAAGATTACCATCACCGTCAGCGCGGAGTTGGGCCAAGCGCTCAAGGAGTATGCTGCCCTTTATCGTCAGGCCTATGGCGAGTCTGAAACGGTGGCAGAACTCATTCCTTTCATGCTGGCGGGGTTTCTGGAAGGCGACCGAGCGTTTGCCAAGGCCAGAAAAGAAGGTTTGCCGACGTCCAGCATGCCGGAGAAGTCGCGGCGTCTGGCACGCTCAGATTCCGAGTAACCGAGGCAATGAGTGAACCGCCCGCACACGAGCCTCGATGGGCTAACTCCGCTTGAATATGTAACCCGATCCGTCAAGGATCACACGTGAACAGGCTCACTCACAAACGGAGGCAAACAGGGGAGCACGTCACCGCGACCGCACTCTTTGGCTCAAACTGCAACCGAGTGCCTGGCCCTTCCGCTTTGGAAATATTTGTCGAACCTGGCCGCGATGCTTCGGACGAATGGGCGACTTTCAGCCGGCACGACGAAACGGTCGCCATCCAGTTCGAGCAATCGAACGGGATCGTGGAGGGCCATGGTACTCGACTCAAGAAGGAGCTTCTGGCCGGCTTTGCCGAAGCGTTCCACCAGGTCGACTGCCGAGAAGGCGAAATCACACATTAGCCTCTCGATGATCCAGCCGCGAACGCGGTCGTCGTCGGAAAGCGCGATACCGCGGACAACCGCCAGCCCGCCATGCGCGACCATACTTCCGTACTCGGCGGTTGAAATATTGTTCTGCACGTAGCCCTGGCGAAAACGGCCGATGGACGAAGGGCCAAGCCCGATCAGTGTCTCGCAGCGATCCTCCGTGTAGCCCTGAAAATTGCGATGCAAAGCCCCTGCGCGGGCCGCTATCGCCAAGGCATCGCCTGGCTTGGCGAAATGATCGAGCCCTATTGCTTCATACCCCTTGTCCACAATCGCTCGCGCGGCGAGTTGCGATTGCGCCAAGCGCTCCGTGGGGCCAGGCAGCCACGCCTCTTTGATTATCGTCTGATGCTTCTTGAACCAGGGCACATGCGCGTAGCCGAACAGCGCCATCCTGTCCGGTTCCAGGGTCAGCGCCTGCGCTACGGTGGAACAGACGCTCTCCCTGCTCTGGTGAGGCAATCCGTAAAGCAGGTCCAGATTGACGGAACCGACGCCGCGGGAGCGAACTCCGTCGACGACAGCTTTCGTTTGCAAAAAGCTTTGCTCGCGGTTGATTGCCTTTTGCACTTTTGGCTCGAAATCCTGGACGCCGAGACTTGCCCTGGTCATGCCGATTTCGGCCAGCGCATCAAGGCGCGCCTCATCCATGTCGTTTGGATCGATCTCGACGTTGATTTTTGTGTCCGGGACAAAATCGAAGCTGTCCCGCAAGAACGCGCCAAGCGCCACCATGTCCCCGGGCTTCAGCATGGTGGGCGAACCGCCGCCGAAGTGGACTGCGCGGACATGGCTCTTGCCGCTGACGAGTCCCGCAACCGTCGCGATCTCCGCGTGTAGCGAGCGCAGATAGGCCGTCACCGGCTCATAGTGGCGCGTCTGTTTGGTATGACACGCACAGAACCAGCAGAGTCTGTCGCAATAGGGGATGTGCAGATAGAGCGAGATCTCGCCGCCACTTTTGAGCGCCTCCAGCCAGCCACGATAAACCGCAGGATTGACGCCCGTGTGGAAATGCGGTGCAGTCGGATAACTGGTATAACGCGGGACGTTCTCGCCAACCCGGGCAGCTAATTCGGACTGCATGTCGTGGTCCACCATGTTTGCATCGCTGGAACTCTGGGCTTATTGGCAAGCCAAAGCCCTGATTTCGGTCAATCAGCAACTCGGACAAACTGCCGCAAGGATTTTTCTACCTTAGATTGGTATCCTGCCGGCACTTGGGATCGGGTTGAGCGAGCGCATGTCAGTACGGCGAGACATTTACACTTCCGGTATCCCCGTTCTTTGCGTCCATTGCGAAGCACGGCATCGCGGCGTCTGCGGTTCGCTTCGTCCAGACAATTTGGTTGGGCTCGCCAAGACTTGCTCGCGGCGCCAGATCGAGTCAGGAGTGGAACTGATCGGCGACGCACAGGCGGTCGACAGCTATTCGAACCTGCTTTCAGGCGTGGTTAAGCTGACAAAGAGCCTTTCCGATGGTCGCCAGCAGATCGTCGGTCTCCAGTTTGCACCGCATTTTCTGGGACGTCCTTTTAAGGTGGAAAGCTCGATCAATGCGGAAGCGGTGACAGCTGTCACGCTGTGCTCGTTTCCAAGGGCAGCCGTCGAACGGATGATGAAGGGGTCGCCGGAATTCGAGCATCGCCTGCTCAAGCAGACGCTGAATGAACTCGATGAAGCACGCGAGTGGCTGGTGACGTTGGGGCGCAAGACCGCATCGGAAAAGGTGGCGAGTTTTCTCCTCATGCTCGCTCGGAATATGGATTCCGGTGTTGACCCGGTAGCCAGGTCAGCGTCCTTCGATCTGCCGCTGACGCGCGCCGAGATCTCTGATTTTCTTGGAATTACGAACGAGACTGTGAGCCGGCAGCTGACGCAATTGCGGGCTGACGGCGTGATTCGGATCGAGAACACACGCCATGTGATGGTGGACAGCATGAGCCGGCTGCGCTCGATGGCGATGCCGAGCCTGAGCCAGAAGACCGACAGCCTGGACAGGTTATAGAGGCCGTTCGGCGGAGAGAAGGTACAGGCCGTTGTCGCTCCTGATGGCGGAAGGCAGGCCGCGTTCCCTGAACAGGCGGATGGCGGCCTCGATGACCTGGTCCTTCCTTCTTCGATTCGAGCGCTTCGCAGGCGAGCAGGTAGCGCGAGGCCTGGTCAGTGACCGTCACAATTCGACCATCGCCCGCCGGAACTCCCCTTAGAAGTTCGTGCACCATAACGCGTTGGTGATAGTTGCGTGCCGAAGCGCTGCCGCTGACGGGCGCGCTTTACAGGCCGTGACGATCGAGCAGGCATGCGCCGTGCTCTTCGAGGGTATGCGGACATCGCCGGCGAGCCTCCTAATCAGGAGCTCCCTAATCTTCCTGGCGCCCAGTGGGTTGGCTTGTCCTTCTTGGTTGCGACGATCGTCAGCTCGATCTGGTCGGGCAGGCGGTTGGCGTAGCGCACCGGCCGCCGTGAAGGTCAACCTAGCTGCCGAAAAATCGTGCGGTCCCCTGACATGGATCAGGGCGAGCAGGCGGCGGCTGCGCAATTGATGCACAGCGGATTTGGCGTCCGCCGGGTTCGAGATCGGGATTTGCGATGAAATTCGGCACAGAGATCGTGCTTCTAAGCCTGTTTGCTTTTGCGGCCCTGGTGGCTGCCGGGTTCGGCGTAGATGAACCTTTCCGCCAGCATATGTGGGTGTTGTTCTTCGCCGTAGCTGGTTTCACCGCGATCCTGTTGCGCAATACGGAGTTCAAGCCTGCAGTTCCGATAGACCCCGCCGCTTTTATGGACAGTCCAATCCGTTACGGGGCCCTCGCGACGGTGTTTTGGGGCGTCGTAGGCATGCTGGTTGGTGTGGTCATCGCGCTGCAGCTTGCCTATCCCGATCTCAGCGTCGAGCCCTGGTTCAACTTTGGCCGCTTGCGGCCGTTGCATACATCCGGCGTGGTTTTTGCCTTCGGCGGCAATGCGCTCATCTGCACGTCCATGTATGTCGTGCAGCGCACAAGCCGCGCCCGGCTGTTCGGCGGCAATCTCGCCTGGTTCGTGTTCTGGGGTTATCAGCTTTTTATCGTCATGGCGGCGACCGGCTACCTGCTCGGCATCACCGAAAGCCGCGAATACGCCGAGCCCGAATGGTATGTGGATCTTTGGCTGACCATCGTCTGGGTCGCCTACCTCGTCCTGTTCCTCGGCACCATCCTGAAGCGCAGGGAACCGCACATCTACGTCGCCAACTGGTTCTACCTGTCCTTCATCGTGACCATCGCGATGCTGCATGTGATCAACAACCTGTCGATGCCAGTCTCGTTCGTGGGCTCAAAAAGCTATTCAGCCTTCTCCGGCGTCCAGGACGCCTTGACGCAGTGGTGGTACGGCCACAATGCCGTGGGCTTCTTTCTCACCGCCGGCTTCCTTGGCATGATGTACTATTTCGTGCCCAAGCAGGCGAACCGGCCAGTCTATTCCTACCGGCTGTCGATCATCCACTTCTGGGCGCTGATCTTTCTCTACATCTGGGCCGGCCCGCACCACCTCCACTATACCGCCTTGCCCGACTGGGCGCAGACGCTCGGCATGGCGTTCTCGATCATGCTTTGGATGCCCTCCTGGGGCGGCATGATCAACGGCCTGATGACGCTGTCCGGCGCCTGGGACAAGCTGCGGACGGACCCGATCATCCGCATGATGGTCATGGCCATAGCCTTCTATGGCATGTCCACCATCGAAGGCCCGATGATGTCGATCAAGACGGTCAATTCGCTCTCGCACTACACCGACTGGACCATCGGGCACGTGCATTCCGGCGCACTCGGTTGGGTCGGCATGATCTCGTTCGGCGCGGTCTATTTCATGGTGCCGAAGTTGTGGAACCGCGAGCGGCTCTATTCGCTGCGACTAGTGAACTGGCACTTCTGGTTGGCAACGCTGGGGATCGTCGTCTACGCCGCGGTGATGTGGGTCTCCGGCGTCATGCAGGGCCTGATGTGGCGCGAATACGACGACCAGGGCTTTCTGGTCTTCTCCTTCGCCGAAACTGTCGCCGCCATGCATCCGTACTACATCATGCGTGCCATCGGCGGCGCGATGTACCTGTCCGGCGCCCTGATCATGGCATGGAATGTCGCCATGACAATCCTCGGCTACCAACGAGATGAGGATCCGATGCCGCGTCCGATCACCGCTGTCCGACCTGCGCGATCTGGAGCCTGAAAAATGGGCTTGATGAACAAACACGCGCTTATCGAGAAGAACGCCACGCTGCTTCTCGTCGGCTCCCTTCTGGTGGTGACGATCGGCGGCATCGTCGAGATCGCGCCGCTCTTCTATCTCGACAATACGATCGAGAAGGTCGAAGGCACGCGGCCCTATTCGCCGCTCGAACTCGCCGGTCGCAACATCTATGTGCGCGAGGGCTGCTACCTCTGCCACAGCCAGATGATCAGGCCGTTCCGCGATGAGGTCGAGCGCTATGGGCACTACAGCCTAGCGGCCGAGTCGATGTACGACCACCCGTTCCAGTGGGGATCGAAACGCACAGGACCGGATCTCGCGCGAGTGGGCGACCGTTATTCGAATGGATGGCACGTTCAGCACCTTGTGGATCCGCGCTCGGTGGTGCCGGAATCGATAATGCCGAGCTACGCGTTCCTGAAGGAAATGCGGATTGAGGTGAAGGACTTCTCGACGCACCTGATCGCGAACAGCCGTGTGGGCGTGCCCTACTCCGACGACATGATCGCGAGCGCGAATGCCGATCTCATGGCGCAGGCAGATCCCAACATCGACACATCCGGTCTTGAAGCGCGGTATCCAAAGGCCAAGCTCGGTGACTTCGATGGCAATCCGCAACAGGTCAGCGAGATGGACGCGCTGGTCGCTTACCTTCAGATGCTTGGCACTCTGGTCGATTTCAAAAACTACGACGAAGCCGCCGGTTACCGCTGAGGAGAACGGTGATGACCTACAACTTCATGCGGGAGTTTGCTGACACTTGGGGCCTGCTCGCTATGGCGCTGTTATTCGTCGGATGCATCACCTTTGCGCTCCGTCCCGGCAGCAGGACGCGAGCCGACGAAGCTGCTCAAATCCCTCTCAAGGACGACTAATCATGAGCGGTGAGCACATTGACGAAGTCTCCGACGTCTCGACCACCGGCCATGAATGGGACGGGATCAAGGAGCTCAACAATCCGCTCCCGCGCTGGTGGGTGATCACCTTCTACGTCACCATAGTCTGGGCGATCGGCTACACCATCGCTTATCCCGCATGGCCTATGCTAAGCTCCGCCACCCGAGGCGTGCTCGTCTATTCAAGCCGCAACGATGTCAAGAATGAGCTGGCAGCGGCCGAGGTCGCCAAGGGCAAGTATGTTGCTGCCCTTCAGGCGAAGACTGTCTCCGAGATTGCCGCCGACGATGTTTTGCGCGGATTCGCTATCGCGGCCGGTGGCGCCGCCTTCAAGATCAATTGCGTTCAGTGCCATGGCTCCGGCGCCCAGGGTTCGAAGGGCTTTCCCAACCTGAATGATGACGATTGGCTGTGGGGCGGCAAGGCCGAGCAGATCCAGCAGACAATCACGCACGGCATCCGCGTTGCCTCAGACCCCGACACGCGCCTGTCGGAAATGCCGGCCTTTGGTGACATCATTACGCCCGAGCAGATTACACAGGTCAGCGCTTATGTCTCGAGTCTCTCCGGCGCTGTTGGCGATCAAGCAATGGTCATACCCGGCGGCAATGTTTTCGCCGAGAATTGTGCCGCCTGTCATGGTGATAATGCAAAGGGAAACACGGAGCTTGGCGCACCCGACCTGACCGACGCGATCTGGCTCTACGGGGCGGGCGAGACGGCTATTGCCGCGCAGGTTCGCGCGCCAAAGCAAGGCGTCATGCCGGCCTGGGGTGGGCGTCTCGGCGAGGTCAAGGTCAAGGAACTTGCGGTCTATGTCCATTCGCTTGGCGGCGGAGAATAGGAACGGAAGCCTATTCTCGGCCTCCCCCTGCCAAGCGACGAGGCCCGGCGCGAGCCGGGCCTCGACACCATTCCGGCTGCGACCTGCATCAACACGGGGCGGACCGCCCACGGCGAGGCTGTTCGATGGGCGGCCCTGACATCGGCAGCGGGACTGGAGATGCTAAGTGCGTGATAAAACGCAGACAGAACCGCCCGAAGTAGAAGCGATCGACTCCCCCAACACCCGTGAGCCGCTTTATGCCCCACGCAAGAAGGTTTTCCCGAAGCGAATTTCGGGTAATTTCCGTCGCTTCAAATGGCTGGTGATGGCGATCACGCTGGCGATCTACTATCTGACGCCCTGGCTGTGCTGGGACCGAGGTCCGTTTGCTCCCGATCAGGCCGTGCTGATCGATCTTGCCAACCGCCGCTTCTATTTCTTCTTCATCGAGATTTGGCCGCAGGAATTCTTCTATGTGGCCGGCCTTCTCGTGATGGCCGGCATCGGCCTTTTCCTAATCACATCCACAGTCGGCAGAGCCTGGTGCGGCTATACCTGTCCGCAGACCGTATGGGTCGATCTGTTTCTGGTTGTAGAGCGTGCGATCGAGGGAGATCGCAATGCCCGCATGAAACTTGACGCCGGATCCTGGACTGTGCGCAAGCTTGTGCTGCGTGTATCGAAACACGCCATCTGGCTGGTCATAGCGGCAGCGACCGGCGGCGCCTGGATCTTCTATTTCGCCGATGCGCCATCGCTGATTGGCGAGGTCTTCGCTGGCACCGCGGCGCCGGTCGCCTACATCACCATCGCCGTGCTGACGGCAACCACCTACACATTCGGCGGCCTGATGCGCGAGCAGGTCTGCACCTATATGTGCCCGTGGCCGCGCATCCAGGCGGCCATGCTCGACGAAAATTCGCTCACTGTGACCTACAATATCTGGCGCGGCGAACCTCGGTCGCGTCATGCCAAGAAGGTCCAGGCCGCGGGGCAGCCGGTCGGAGACTGCGTCGATTGCAACGCCTGTGTCGCCGTCTGCCCGATGGGGATCGACATTCGCGATGGCCAGCAGCTCGAATGCATCACTTGCGCGCTGTGCATCGATGCCTGCGATAGCGTCATGGCCAAGCTTGGCAAGGAGCGCGGGCTGATCTCCTATGCGACACTGTCCGATTACAACGCCAACATGGCGGTGGCGACTGCAGGCGGCTCTTGCTCGGTGAACCCGTCGCTCGTCCGAACCGACAGCGGCGCTTTCTCCGAAAAATTGGCCCATTTCCATATCCGCGATATCTTCCGGCCGCGCACCTTCATCTACATGGGCGCGTGGTCGGCGGTCGGCATTGCGCTGCTCTATTCGCTGCTGATGCGCGACCGGCTCGAGGTCAACGTTCTGCACGACCGCAACCCGCAGTTCGTCACGCTGTCCGACGGTTCAATCCGCAACGGCTACTCCGTCAAGCTGCTCAACATGATCCCCGAGCCAAGGACGATCGTTGTCACGATGCAGGGCCTGCGGGGAGCCGAAATGAGCGTCGTTGGTATCGACCTTCCCGCAGACCGGTCCTTCGCCGTCGCGGTCGAACCCGACCGCCTGAAGATGCTGAAGGTTTTCGTGCGTCAGCCGGCGGACCGGCTCGGAGGCGCCACCCAAACGTTCAAATTCCGCGTCGAGGACAAGGCGAGTTTCGAAACGGACGAATACACCGCCACCTTCAACGCCCCGGAGATCGCCAGATGAGCGCCAATACGCAAAAAACCCGCGAATTCACCGGCAGGCATATGTTGCTCATCATTCTCAGTTTTTTCGGCGTGATCGTTGGTGTGAATCTGACCATGGCAACGCTCGCCAGCACGAGCTGGACCGGTCTTGTCGTCGAAAACACCTATGTGGCCAGCCAGCAATTCAATCGAAAGGCCGAGGAAGGCCGCGCACAGGCGGCGCTCGGCTGGACAGGCAAATTGACGATCTCTTGGGGTGAAGTCCGCTACAGTCTCAGCGATGCCGCCGGCAAACCGGTTCCGTTGCGCAGTGTCAAGGTGCTGTTTCGTCATCCCGCCTACGCGGGCGCGGACAAAGCCGTCACTCTCGCCACTGCCTCGGGCCAGGAATTTGCCGCCCAGCACACGCTAAGGGATGGCGTCTGGATCGTCGAAGTCGACACCGATGCCGGTCTGCCAGAACCTTATCGCGACGTTCGCCGGATCATGATTTCTCAGGGAGCACTGCAATGAGCTGCTGTGCGCCGGGCGCTGAAATGGCGCTGGATGTGGGCGGAGCGACGTCCAGCTTGCCGTCGAGCCAGGAGATCGGGTTGGCAAGCCGCTTGCTTGGCGATGACCTTCGCCAGACCGATCTGTCGGTGCCGACGGTTCACTGCGCGGCCTGCATCCAGGCGATCGAGACGGCTCTCGAAAAGCTCGATCGCGTCGAGGGCGTTCGGGTCAACCTGTCGACGAAACGGGTATCGATCCGGTGGCGTGGGGTGGAGGTTCCGCCATTCGCCGCCGCGCTTGGACGGCTGGGCTACGCGGCGCATCTGTTCGACCCGCAGGTCGGCGAGAAGGACAAGACGCTTTCGGAGCTGATCCGGGCCGTCGCGGTCGCCGGCTTTGCTGCGGGCAACATCATGCTGCTTTCCGTCTCGGTCTGGTCAGGCGCTGAAGGCGCGACGCGTGACCTGTTCCATTGGGTCTCGGCGCTGATCGCTATCCCGGCGCTCGCCTTTGCCGGCGGAATCTATTTCCGCTCGGCATGGAATGCTTTGCGTCACGGTCGCATGAACATGGACGTGCCGATTGCGGTTGGCGTTTCGCTCGCCTACGCAATGAGCCTCTACGAGACCATCAACCATGGCGACCACGCCTATTTCGATGCGTCGGTGTCGCTGCTGTTCTTCCTGTTGATCGGCCGCACGCTGGATCACGTGATGCGCGAGCGTGCCCGGACCGCGGTGAACGGCCTGTCACGGCTGGCGGCGCGGGGCGCCATGGTGCTGCGCGAGGATGGTTCGCGCGACTACCTGCCGGTCGAGGAGATCGAACCCGGCTTGCAACTGCTGGTCACCGCCGGCGAAAGGATTCCCGTCGACGGCAAGATCATTCGAGGCTCTTCCGATCTCGACTGTTCACTGGTTTCCGGTGAAAGCACACCCAGAACCGTGTCGTCAGGGGAAACCGTGCAGGCCGGCACACTCAATCTCACGGGCCCGCTGACCATCGAAGCAACAGCCGCCGCAAAGGATTCCTTCCTGGCCGAAATGGTCCGGCTGATGGAAGCCGCCGAGGGCGGTCGCGCGCATTATCGCAGGATCGCCGACCGCGTTTCAGCGCTCTATGCTCCAGTGGTCCATCTGACATCCTTGGTGACGTTCCTTGGCTGGATGGCGGCGACCGGCGATTGGCACCAGGCTGTAACGATCGCCATCGCCGTTCTCATCATCACCTGCCCGTGTGCGCTCGGTCTCGCCGTGCCGATCGTGCAGGTGGTCGCTGCGCGGCGTCTGTTCGAAAGCGGCGTCATGGTCAAGGATGGCTCGGCTATGGAGCGTCTGGCGGCGATCGACACGGCGGTGTTCGACAAGACAGGAACGCTTACGCTCGGACAGCCCCGGCTCGTCAACGCGTCGTCCATTGATCCGGCCATGCTGGCCATCGCAGGCGACATGGCCGTGCATTCCCGCCATCCGTTCTCAAGGGCCATAGCCGGCTCTGCGGGCTTTGCCGGTCAGCCGAAGCTCGAGTCCGTCAGCGAGCACCCTGGTTTCGGGATCGAAGCCACCGCCGCTGGCAGCACCTGGCGACTTGGCCGGCGCGGCTGGGCCGGGTGGAAGGCCCGAACCGCCGGCGAACGCGGATACGGCGGAACGGTTCTGACCAAAGATGGGATCATTGTCGCGTCTTTTGTCTTCGAGGACGCGCTGCGTGCAGACGCCAGAGAGGCCATCGAGCAATTGAACAACGCCTGCATCTCCGTGGAAATGCTGTCTGGCGATACCGCAGCTGCCTGCGGCGAGGTCGCGGCGATGTTGGGCATCCATCACTTTGTTCCGGCGCTGCTTCCTTCGGGCAAGGTCGAGCATATCGAAACGCTGTCGAAGGACGGCCACAAGGTGCTGATGGTTGGCGACGGCCTCAACGACACCCCTGCGCTGGGCGCGGCACACGTCTCGATCGCTCCAGCCACGGCGGCCGATGTTGGCCGCAAAGCAGCGGATTTCGTGTTCCTGCGCGAAAGCCTTTCGGCAGTATCCCTTGCCCTCGACGTCTCGCGAAAGGCCGGACAACTGATCCGGCAAAACATCGCCATAGCAATTGTCTACAATGCTGTTGCCGTGCCTATCGCCATCCTGGGGCACGTCACTCCGCTGATCGCCGCAATCGCGATGTCGGCTTCGTCACTGCTTGTCATTGGCAATGCGCTGAGGCTGCAAGGCATTGCCGCGAGCCCAACGCAGACGGTTCGTACGCGGGGCAAACGTCCCAGTATCGGCGCATTGGCACGATTGTCATGACGACGCTTATCTATCTCATGCCCGTAGCTCTGTTTCTCGGCGCGCTGGGTCTGTCCGGCTTCCTGTGGGCCTTGAGGAGCGGTCAATACGAGGATCTCGACGGAGCCGCCGAGCGGATCCTCATTGACCGGGACGAGAGGCCGGAACGCTGATTCCGTCACCCGAGGGCCTGCGTCGCCCATTCCGCCATGCAAGCGGCCGATGCCACGAAGTACCTCCCACGGCCGCACGAGCGCTGGCGATGTACGTGTTCCAAGTGCAACGGAGCGGATAGACCGGCGGCGCGGGTTTGTCGTGTCTGGCTGACCCAGATCAGTGCTGTCTCCCCACCGCCCTGATTTAATGGACGAGTCTTTTCAAGGGGAGAACGCATGTCTAGCCGGACGGAAGCTGAGCGGTATCAGGTGCTGGCCGTGTTCGCCGGGGCGCCGGCATTGTCGAAGCCGTGAGCAGGCCGGCGCATGTCATTGCAGGAGCCGATGCGTTCGAATGAGCGAGTTCAAGCCAGTTCGGTTCGTTGATGTCGCGCTGGAGGGGCAATTCTGGCGCGAGCGGCTGGAGACGGTGCTGACACGGACCATTCCCAGCCAGCACGTCCAGCTTGGCAAGCAAGGTGTATTGCTGTCCCTCACACTGCCGAACCAGTCGCTGCCACTGAGCGTCCCAGGCAACGAGCACGATTTCGGGCAGGTGTTCTGGGATTCCGACGCCGGCAAGTGGATAGAAGCAGCATCCTACGCGCTGTCACACAGGCGTGATCCCGACATCGAGGCATGGATCGAAAACATTGTCGATGATCTCGAAAAGGCGCAGGCTCCCGACGGTTATCTAAACTGCTGGTACCTGCAGCGCGAGCCCGACAAGCGCTGGACCAACCTGCGCGACAATCACGAACTCTACAATCTTGGACATCTGCTCGAGGGCGGTATCGCCTACTTCCTCGCGACGGGCCGGCGCCGGCTCCTGGACATCCTTGAGCGGTATGTTGACCATGTGCGCAAGACATTCGGCCCGAACCCCGGCCAGAAGCGCGGCTATTGCGGCCATCAGGAAATCGAGCTGGCCCTCGTTAAGCTCTATCGCTTGACTGGAGACAGAATGCACCTCGACCTCGCGGCCTATTTCATGAATGAGCGCGGGCGTCAGCCGCACTACTTCGATCAGGAAGCGGTCGCGCGCGGGGAGAACCCCAGGGATTTCAGGGCGAAAAGATATGAGTACAACCAGTCGCACAGACCGGTGCGCGAGCAAACTAAGGTGGTCGGACATGCGGTCCGAGCGATGTACATGCTTTCTGCCATGGCCGACCTCGCGGCGGAACTGAATGACGACAGCCTCAAGAAAGCATGCGAGGTGCTCTGGGCCGACGTCATCTCCTCGAAAATCTACATCACGTCCGGCTTGGGTCCGGCTGCCGCGAATGAAGGCTTTACTGAGGATCACGACCTGCCGAACGATACGGCGTATGCGGAGACCTGCGCCTCGGTAGGCCTGATCTTCTGGGCACATCGCATGCTGCATCTCGAACTCGACGGCCGATACGCCGACGTTCTGGAACAGGCGTTGTTCAACGGCGCGCTGACCGGCCTTTCGCGCGATGGCGAGCGCTATTTCTACTCCAATCCGCTCGAGAGCGATGGGCGACGCAGCAGATGGGCCTGGCACTCATGCCCATGCTGCACGATGAATTCGTCTCGTTTGATTGCTTCGATCGGAGGCTATTTCGTCTCGGCCAGTGAAAACGCAATCGCCTTCCATCTCTACGGCGGCGTTTCGACGAACATTCAACTCGCTACGGGCAATGTGTTCCTGCGGGAAACCAGCGCCTATCCATTTTTCGGCTCGATCAGGATCGAGGTCAGCCCTGACGCGCCGGCCGAGTTCACGATCAACCTCCGCATTCCCGGTTGGGCTCATGAAGCCGAAGCTTCGGTCGGGGGATGTGCAGTCGACGTGACGGCATGCACCAGAAATGGCTATCTTGCGATCTCGCGGCTATGGAATGCCGGAGACACCATCGCCCTCGAACTACCGATTTCTCCCGAGCGCATCTATGCTCATCCCTCGGTCAAGCAGGATATCGGCCGGGTGGCGCTTAAGCGCGGACCATTGGTTTATTGCGTTGAAGAGGTCGACAATCCCGGGGCGCCCGTGCAGCAGCTCACACTGCCGCGAGAGTCCAAGATCGAAACGATGGAACGGGGCGATCTTTTCGATGGCGTGGTCACGCTGACTGCCTCCGCGCAGCGCGTCGAAGACCAAGGCTGGGGAGACAGCCTATACAGAAATACGCCCCCCATCGCTTCGGACTGCCGGCTAACCGCCCTGCCATACTATCTCTGGAACAATCGGGCAAAAGGCTCGATGCAAGTGTGGCTGCTGGAAAGCTGAATGGCCGAGGTGAGAAACCCGTTGGTTGGCTGGCTATCTGCCCAGGTGAGCGGAGTATGCCAAAGTTTTGTTTGCAGGAGTGAACGGATGTCGCGATTTCGCCTATTGACGATCTTCATGTCGGGAATGCTGGGAACGGCGACGTTGCCGGATCCAGTCGCCTCGGCACCAGTCCTCAACCCCGCCAATCGCAATGGGCTGGTCGAGCAGAACGAATTACTGATGCTGGAGAACAGGCTGCGGCGGCAGCAATATCAGCAGCAGCAGCAGCAGTTCCGTTCCCAGGATCGCGAGATCGCGCCGCAGCAACGGCCCGATCGACCGCTTACTTGCCAGCTACAGCCGTCAAGCAACGGCTTTGTGAGCATCTGCCGCTGATGAGGCGGCTTGCCACTTATTTAGGCGGCCATAGCTTTTGCGCGTCGTGCTTAACTGGCATCAGAGGCGTTTTTTGATTTCGCAGCTCGTGCTTGGGCACTGGAGAGCCTACGCGATGGCGCCACGCTGATGGCCGACTCCGATGACAGCTTCGACATCATTGTCGTTGGAGCGGGGCCGGTCGGACTTTGCTTCGCCGCATCACTCGCTCAAAGCCAACTCAAGGTCGCAGTTGTCGAACAGAACCCAATTGATACTCTCGCCAATCCGCCTTTTGACGGCCGCGAAATCGCGCTGACCCACGCCTCGATCAGAATCCTTCGCGAGATCGGCGCCTGGGATGCCATCCCCGCTTCGGACAAATCACAGCTTCACGGCGCGCGCGTGCTCAACGGTTCGAGCCCTTTCGCTCTGCGTTTCGATCCTCCCAGCGGGTCTGGAGAACCCCTCGGAGTTTTGGTCCCAAATTGCCGGATCCGCGACGCGCTGTTCAAGACAATCCACGTGCAGAATCACGCGCGGCTGCTGTGCGGCCACTCGGTCGTAGATGCAACAACCAGCCACACAGGAGCACTCGTAACGCTGTCTAATGGCGTGCAGTTGAACGCTAGCCTTGTGGTTGCCGCCGATTCACGTCTGTCGGCCACTCGTGATCTGCTCGGCATAGGCGCCGATATCAATCGGCTTGGCTACTCGATGCTAATATGCCGGGTGCGGCATGAGCGCCCCCACCACCAGGTGGCAATCGAATGGTTCGATCACCATCAGACGATAGCGATGTTGCCCCTGGCGGAGGGAGTGTCGTCGCTGCTGCTCACCCTGCGCTCAAACGAGGCCGATAGACTGCTTGCCTTCAGCGACCATTTGTTTCTGAGGGAATTGACGAACCGGTGTCGAGGGCGCCTTGGAAAAATGACCTTGGCAAGCAAGCGCCATACCTATCCGCTGGTCACGACTTGGGCGCACAAATTCCGAGCTCCCAGCGCCGCACTCATCGGCGACGCTGCCATCGGCATGCACCCGGTGACTGCGCATGGTTTCAACATCGGTATCAGCGGCCAGAAGCAACTCGCCTATGGAATCCTAACAGCATGTCGCGACGGTCGCGAGATTGCCGATCCCGACATGCTGCACGGATACGAAAGGTGGCTGCGCCTGTCAGCGGCGCCGCTCTTCCACGGCACGAACATTCTCGTCGGACTCTACTCAAGCGAGCACCCGGCGGCACGGCTTGCACGACATGTGGGGCTTCGGTTCGCCCAACATGCCCCCTTTATGCGGCATGGCATTTCGGCCATGCTTAGGCGATGAAACCGTACCAGCAGCTTTGGACCTTGCGCGATGAAAGAGGGCCTCATTCGCCGGAGTAATCGCTGCCCCTGCACGCAGAGGCGGCAGCTTCCCGCGGCAGGCCCTAAATGTCGCCCCGAAGAGGTATTGTCACCGCGCGAATTGGAAGCCGGCGATATCGACGACATAGTTCTGAATGGTCTGGCGGCAAAAGACCTCCCAGCAACGATGTTCGAAATCGAGATTACCGAAGAATCCCCAGTGGACCCGGACAGAGTAGATGAAAAGCTCGGGCGCCTTTCACATGCCGGCATTTCCATCGCGCTCGATGACTTCGGCACCGGCTTTTCCACGTTGGCATCTCTCAAGGACAGTCGGATACGCAAGGTGAAAATAGACCAAGGCTTCATTCGCGGCCTAGCCAAGTCTCGGGAGGACCGGCTGCTTGTCAAAACGGTGATCGATTGGTCGGGCGCTCGGGATCGATGTCATGGCCGAGGGCGTCGAAACAGAGGCAGACCGGCAAATTCTGCACAAGCTTGGCTGCAGAACCGCTCAGGGCTTCCTATTCTCCAAGGCGGTGCCTCTAAGCCAGGCGATTGAATTGGCACTAAAAGAGCACGCGAAGCAATGTTGATCGCCGCCGTCATCAGTCACTGCATCGAGCAGAGCAGTCACTGCATCGAGCAGAGCGTAAAAGGACCGATGGGCCGGGCGAGGCGGAAATGGGAAACACGTTGATCACTGGCGTGCCATACGCTGTTCGTGGCGCAGGTTAGGTTTTCCAGGGTGGCAAGTCGCCTCCAGTCCGCGATTCACTTCGGTTACGCCGATCATGATGTCCGGAAGCAAAGGGAAGGCTTAGAAGGGTAGTCCGCTTGCTCAGGTCAGACGAATCCCAGTTGTTGGGCGGTCTGGAACAAAGCGAGCAGCATGATCAGGCAGCCGACGAGCCGCAAAAGCGTCCGCTCGGCAATCGCCTTGAGCACCCATCCGGCAAGCGGAGCGGCGACTATGCCGCCCACGATCAGCCCCAGCACCGAGCTTGCATGTGTCGACAGCGTCCCCGCTTCCTGCCAGTGCCCACTGACGAGCGCGACGATGAAGGTGACGGACACCGCTAGCGTGATCAGGAACTCGGCCGCATTGACAGTGCCGATCACGTAGCGGGGCGGCGCGCCGGCGCCGAGCAATCCGGTCACGACCATCGGGCCCCATCCGCCGCCACCTGCGGCGTCGAGGAAGCCGCCTACAGTACCCAGCGGCGCCACAAGACGGGTAGGAACCGGATTGCTGGGGATCTTGCGGAACGACCGGAGGAACAGCCAGAGCCCGATCACAGCGAGATAGGTCGTGACGTAGGGCTTCACCATGTCGCCGTCGAACGAGGTCAGCACGAAGGCGCCGAGGCAGCCGCCGAGAATGCCGAAAGGAGCAAGCCGCCAGAACAGCTTCCAGTCGATATTGCGGTGGTAGTGGTGCGCCGTGCCGGAAGCGGCCGTGGTGAACACTTCCGCCGCGTGTACCGCGGCGGAAGCCTGCGCCGGCGGAACACCGAAGGAGAGCAGCACGGTGGAGGAGATCGCGCCATAGGCCATGCCTAACGCGCCGTCAACCGCCTGGGCGAGGAAGCCGACAATGGCGAACAGAATGAAGTCAGTCATTGGTGTCCGCCGTGAACGTGCCGCCGTATGTAGCCTTGTGGATGTGGCATCCGGCTTGGCTCCGAGTCAGAGAAAAGGGCGGCATCGCTGCCGCCCATCGAGATTGTTGAAGTGCGTGGACCTTAGAAATCCATACCGCCCATACCGCCCATACCGCCCATGCCACCCATGCCACCCATGCCGCCGCCGCCCATGCCGCCTGGCATGCCGCCGCCAGCCGACTCCTTCTTCGGAGCCTCCGCGATCATGGCTTCGGTGGTGACCAGCAGGCCGGCGAC